>CAZEXX010000007.1:31932-34810 GCA_964516885.1 uncultured Anaerolineales bacterium
GAGTCCGATGACGATGGCGGGACCGAAGAAGCTGTCGAGGTCGAAGCCTCTGCTGAAGAGACCGAGGAGATCGCTGAGACCGAGCCGGAGGTCGCCGAAGAGGAAGCCGTCGCGGAAGTTGCTGAAGCTGCCGAGGCCGCAGAGTCCGATGACGATGGCGGGACCGAAGAAGCTGTCGAGGTCGAAGCCTCTGCTGAAGAGACCGAGGAGACAGCTAAGGCCGAGCCGGAGGTCGCTGATACTGACGCCGATGATACGGAGTCGAAGAGCTAGAGAACGGCCCTGATGTGTGCTGACTGAGGAAGAGAAGAGCACCGTCGAGGGCACTGGTTGTCGCCGCAAGAAGTAGCGTTCCGGTCCGCCAATGTAGGGCGTAGGTAGCTGTGTGGTGGCGTACCCGGTCTGTTTGTAGATGAGCTTAGAAACGCCGGCCTGCAAGGGCCGGCGTTTTATTGATTGAGGCTAGGGGGGCTCTGTGGACTTATGTGAAGCGATTCTGAGCCGTCGGTCCGTACGACGTTACCGTGACGAATCTTTGGACAAGAACACGCTTGGTCTGATCGACGATATCGTTGATCACGTCAGCCCCCTTGTTCCAGAGAACCGTTTCCGGGTCCTGCGGCGTGATGTTGTCAGTGGTGAAGATTTGATTGCCGCTATGGGTGGCTACGGCCGTATCCTGACGCCTCCCCATTACCTGGTTGGGAATGCGATCGGCAGCAAGTGGCCCCTTGTTGATCTCGGATACCGTATGGAGCAAATTGCCGTCCAAATGGTGCAGTTGGGCATCAGCACCTGCTTCATCGGCAGTTTGGGTCGCGAGGAGAACGTGCGGATCCGGTTCCGTCTGAATCGGGGGTCCCGTTTTGGGGCATTCCTGATATTCGGACGTGCGGCGGAAGGGGTCACCGGTCGAACGATCAATGCCGTGATACGCCGGGCATCGGGTGGCGCGAACAAGCAGGCAGTTAGCGATGTTTTTTACAACGGCTCCTTCAAGAGCGCCGGTGTGCCGCCGAAGTCGCTTGCATGGATCATCGACGCAGGCCACGCAGCGCCGTCGGCCAACAGCGTCCAGCCGTGGCGGTTCCTCTGGCGCGACGACACGCTCTATCTCTTCTTGCGCAGACGGAACGGCCGGTATGGCAGCAAACCGGCATTGCAGGAGTACCGTTGCTTCGATGGTGGGGCGTGTATGGCCAACGTGATGATGGCGATGGAGAGCACCGATCTGCTGGGCGACTGGGTGCTTCTCGAAGAGGGGCAGCCGGATGTTCCCGCGTACCCTGCGGAACTGGAGCCGCTGGCAAAGCTGCGACTTCGCTGAGAAGCAACCGCGTCGCCGGCGGGTAACTATACAGGCGTGATAATCCCTTCGGTTACCTGGTAGGTGGTAACGCGATCTCGGAAGCTTTCAGGGAACATCTCTGCATCGGTAGTGGCCAGGACTGTTTGCTCTACGCCATTGAGCAGTTCGAGAAAATAGCTGCGACGTGCACGGTCCAACTCGGCCAGGACCTCGTCCAGCAGCAGTACCGGTGATTCGCCGGTGATTTCCTCCAACCAGCGCAGCTCGGCCAGATGCAGGGCCAGTACGGCTGTGCGCTGTTGGCCGCGGGAACCGAACGTGCCGACATCTCGCTCATTGGAGATGAAGCGTACTTCGTCCCTGTGGGGACCGACCAGCGTCACTCCGCGCTGAATCTCGATGTGCCTGCGCTGTGCAAGCGCGCGGCGATATGCTTCGTAGAGGGTCTCGATATCGACTGGCTCCTCGGGCAGCACCTCAGGCAAGGCGTCGAGTTGGGCGCTGACCGCCGTCGGGCGGACCGGGTCAAAACTGGGCTCATATTGCAGCTGCAGCGATGCCTTGCCCCCTGTCATGTCTCTGTGTAGGCGGTCAATCTGGACCGTGAGTTCGTGGAGTACGCGTTTCCTGTACAGTGAAACGGTGACGCCGCTGCGCACGATCCGCTCCTCCAGTGGCTCCAGCTGCATGGGATCGCCGCCGTGCTCGCGCAGATGGCGCAGCAGCGCGTTGCGTCGCGACACGGCATTTTGGTAGGCACTGTAGACATCGATGTAGGTGGGGTAGACCTGCGACAGTAGATTGTCCAGGTACCGCCTGCGCCCGGACGGGGCTCCGTGGACCAGGGCGAGATCCTCGGGCAGGAAGAGGACGATGTTCAAGTGTCCGGCAAGATCCGCACGACGAACAGTGCGCTGGTCGATCCGGATGCTTTTCTGCATCCGCCAACTGCCATTGGAGATACGCTTTCGTTCCAGCGCGATTTCCAGCGTCTCCGTCCGGTCTCTCCGAACGACCTCGGCTTTGATATGCGCGAAGGGCATCTGAGCCTCTGCCGCACGCCAGTGAATGACGTGCTGGTCGGCTGTGGTGAGCGGAGAAGAGCCCAGGGCAAGGAATGCCATGGCTTCGAGGAGGCTGGTCTTGCCCTGCGCGTTTGCGCCCAACAAGAGAATGGGGGCTGCGGGTAGGTCCAGTTCCAGACGATTATACGTACGAAATTGGCGCAGGCTTAGGCTTCGGATATACATCGGATGTGTATTGTAACATGAGCGCATGGAACCTCAATATGCACCTGTCCACGGGGGGGTGTCCCAGGAATCTGGCGACTCAGCAAAACCGGCATCGCTCTCTCCCCGCCGGGGGACGTTTGTGAGGGGTATCCACGAGGTCTGCCTGGGCACGCAGACCAGCCCCGTCTGCGTGCCCAGGCAGCCTCTTCTTTTTCCCCGGAGGGGGATCAGCAGCGGTTTCACGGCCACGCTGGATCGGCGGCCCGATCCGGAAGAGTGAAAAACACCCCTGCACAACGTCAGATTTGCTTGGGAAGTGGTTCATGGTAAGGTACCG
>CAZEXX010000008.1:0-33173 GCA_964516885.1 uncultured Anaerolineales bacterium
CTCACCCTAACCCTCTCCCATACTCCGCGGACGGAATGGGAGAGGGAACCGGAGGTGCTACTTCGGAAACGCCCAGCCCCGATCCGCTCTGCTATTCGCGCTGCATTTTCGTGCTTGCGTGGTGTGCGCGCACACGTGCGTCGGCGAACATGACATCTATTCTGTAACACGGAGGTGACTATGGTCCAGAACAGCAGTCAGTTTCAGTCCCTGTTGCTACCGATTCTCATCATCCTCATCATCGGCATTGTTGCCATCGCCGGATGGCTGATATGGCTCTCCATCCGCTCTCGAAGGCAGAGCACCCCGGCGTCTGCTGGAGCTCAAGCGACAGGCTCCGCACCGCAGGCCTACACCCTTGGGGTGAAACCCGACATCATCGGGGGCTGGGAGATCTACGTCAAGGGACAACGCTGCCGGACCCTCGCAGCTGTCTCTGACCCACAGACACGTGAGGAGGTCACAAGCGCTTTGCGAGCTCTGGGCGAATTCGCCGGAGGCGTTGTCAGCCGGGCTCAGCCGACTCCGCCCCCGGTAGAATCCTCGTCGCGCGAGATCAAGCCTACCACACAGGCCGCACAACCCGTGTCGCCTCTATCGCGACGCCTAGCTCCGCCGGCACAGACTACGGCCGCCGGCACCCCTGGTGCTGTGGAGCCTCCAACACGCCGGACCACGCCCCTCCACGGCTCGATCCCTGCTATCGATTTCGCCTATGAGATCAATAGCATTCTGGATGAACTGCTGGTGCAGACCCCCGCGTTGCTGGACCACACCATCGTCCTCCAGAACATCCCCAGTGGCATCAGCTTCGTTATAGATGGCACCGCTTATGGCGAGATCGCCGATATTCCCAGCGCGGAGATCCAGGCGCTCATCCGTCAGGCCACCCGGGAATGGGAGCGAAGATAGTCATTGACCGCACAGACGGTGTGCGGTAGAATGCCTCACTTTAACTATAAGGTTGTCAAACAAATGTACTATCACATCTGGACTATCGGCTGCCAAATGAACGTGGCCGACTCGCAACGCGTGGCTGCAGGCCTTGAACGTCTAGGATACACCCCTACTGATCGGGCAGAAGACGCTGACGTAATGATTCTCAATACGTGCGTGGTGCGGCAACAGCCGGAAGACAAGGCTACGAATCGACTCAACCAGCTCAGAAGCGTGAAGGAACGCCATCCTGAGCGGGTGCTAGGACTTATGGGATGTATGGTGGGTGTGAAAGATCCTGCCCCGTTGCGTGAGAGATTCCCATGGGTAGATCTCTTTCTTCCACCGTCAGATCCGACCGAGCTCTGGTCCCATCTCGCCGAGCACGGCAAACTGACCGAAGCGCAGACCCTGATCGCTGACGCTGAGGCCCGCAGGTTGGCCCTGGGTCGCACCGACACCATCTTACCCGCATCAGAACAAGGTCACGTGGTTAACGCCTATCTGCCCATCGTACTGGGGTGCTCGCACGCCTGTACCTACTGCATTATCCCCTACCGCCGTGGCGCCGAGCGCAGCCGCCCGATGAGCGCGATCATCGCCGAAGCGCAGCAAATGGCTGCACAAGGTGTCCGTCAGATCACTTTGCTGGGCCAAATCGTGGACCGGTACGGATACGACCTGCCGGAGTTTGGTGCGAGTTCAGCCACCCCGCTGGTCACGCTGCTGCGTGAGATTCACGCTATTGAGGGCCTCAAGCGCATCCGCTTCCTGACCAGCCATCCCAACTGGATGCGAGACGACCTACTGGACGCCGTAGCGGAGCTTCCCAAGGTCTGTCCACACATTGAGGTGCCGGTGCAGGCGGGAGATGATGAGGTCCTGACGCGCATGCGTCGCGGGTACACCGTCGACGATTACCGCAATCTCGTAGCACGGATCCGCGAGCGCATTCCAGGGGTTTCCATCGCCACGGACATCATCGTGGGTTTCCCCGGCGAGACCGAGGCGCAGTTCAACAACACCTACAACCTGCTCAAAGAGCTCAGGCTCGACAAAGCGCATATTGCCCGCTATTCCTCCCGTCCGCAGACGGTCGCAACGCGCCGGTTTGATGACAACCTGTCCCACGAGGAAAAAGAACGACGGCGCAAGGCTCTTGACACTCTGCAGTCCGACATCCTGACGGAGATCAACGCGCGCTATCTCGACCAGACAGTTGACATCTTGGTAGAAGGCTGGCACGCACGTAGGAAGCGCTGGTTTGGACGCACAACCACCGATCGCCTGGTCTTCTTCGATCCCATCCAGGATTCCGGCAGGGACCCTGGCAAGGCCGGGAAAGACACCAATCGCCTGGGACACATCGTCCCGGTCCACATCGAGTGGGCCGGCCCGTGGTCCCTCGTGGGAAAACCGAAGGAAGAATGAAAGAATGGAGGAATCAGCGAATGGGAGACGAAGAGCTGTCGGCCAGATGATTCTGCTATTCTCCCATTCTTTGATTCGCTGATTCTTTCATTCATAGATTCCGCCCAGCAGACAAGGATCCCTGAGCATGTCCAACGGTAGCATCCTGAGTATTGGCATTGTCGGCGCCGGCGTGACCGGCCTCTCGGCTGCTTATGACCTCCTCAAAGCTGGGCACAGAGTGACAGTCTACGAGGCGCGTCCCTATGTCGGCGGCCTCGCCTCGGGATTCAAGGATGAAGGCTGGGACTGGTCTCTGGACCGCTTCTACCACCACATCTTTGCCAGCGACAGCGACATCATCGGCCTTGCCGAGGAACTCGGCCTGCGTGACATGATCTTCTTCAAGAGTCCCGTCACCTCTATTCTCAAAGAGGGACACCTGTACCCGATCAACAAACCGCTTGTGGGGCCGTGGCTGGAGCGCCTCCCTCTAGGAAAGAAGCTGTCCAATGTAGCAGATCTAGCCACCACGGCCTTGCGCGTCCTGGCCTTCAGGCCGGCCCCCTTCTTGGGCCGCTTGCGTGTGGGTCTGGTAAGCGCATTCCTGCGCTACACTCCGGATTGGCGGTCGCTGGAGAAGGTCACCGCTGACGCCTGGATGGCAAGAGCTGCGGGCAAACGCGCTTATGAGGCCTTCTGGCTACCCATGCTTGAGGGGAAGTTCGGACCATACTACAAGCAGGTCAACATGGCCTGGTTCTGGGCGCGCCTGGTCGCCCGCACACCAAAGCTCGGCTATTTCAAGGGCGGCTTCCAGAGCTTCCTGGAGGGCATGGCCGCCAGAGTGCGGGAAGCGGGCGGCGACATCCGCCTGAACCACCACGTCCGAGGCATTCACCCCCTCGAGAATGGCCGGATTCGGCTGGAATTGCAGGCCGACGACCAAGTCCACGATCGCGTGCTGGCGACCATGTCGCCACGGATGCTCAAGGAGCGCACTCCCAAGCTACCGGCCAGCTATACCGCAGGGTTGGACGAGTTGGTCTCCATGGGCGCCATCGTGATGGTGCTGGCACTCAAGCAACCGGTCACCGATTCGCACTACTGGATCAATATCCCCAAACGGGAGGGGTTCCCCTTCCTGGCCTTCGTGGAGCACACCAACTACATCGACGCATCTCATTATGGGGGGGACACATTGGTCTACTGCGGCGACTATCTGACGCCCGATCACGAGTACTTCGGATTATCTGCAGAAGCCCTACTGGAACGCTTCATTCCCAGTATTCAACGCCTAAATCCTGACTTCAACCGCGATTGGGTGCGTGCATACTGGAAGTTCTCAGAGATCTATGCCCAGCCCGTTCCCTTTGTCAACCACTCGGAACGTATTCCACCGCTTGAGACGCCCCTCCCCAACCTTTTCATGGCCAATATGAGCCAGGTCTATCCATGGGATCGCGGTACAAACTTCGCTGTGGAAATCGGTCGTCGCGCCGCCCGGGTGGTTGGGCAGACCCCACACACAACGCACCAGTCAACGAGGTAACGCTATGGATCAGGAAAGGATCACTGCAGCTGTTGCAGCGGACCTCAAGCTGGCGCTGCCCCGCGTCCGCTCCGCTGTACGCCTGTTCGACGATGGGAATACGCTCCCCTTCATCGCGCGCTATCGCAAAGAATTGACCGACTCGCTGGACGAAGAGGAACTGCGCCGGCTTGCCGAACGCCTTGGCTACCGCCGAAATATGGAAAAACGCCGGGACTCCATCTATGACAGCCTGACAGAGCAGGGCGTCCTGACGCCGGAGCTGGAAGCTGCCGTGCAGTCCGCGGATACACTGCAGCGCCTGGAAGACCTCTACCGCCCCTACCGCCGGAAGCGACAGACCCGCGCCACCATCGCGAGGGAAAAGGGCCTGCAGCCGCTAGCCGACCTGATCCTGGCTCAGCCGCTTGAGGGCACACATGATCGTCTGGCGGCCGTCTTCGTGACAGGCGATGACGAGGGCGTGCCAACCATGGAGGCTGCACTCCAAGGGGCTCGGGACATCGTTGCCGAGACCGTCGCAGAAGACCCTGAGATACGCGGAAGCATGCGGGCTATGGCCCGGCGGCGTGGCGTCATGAATACCGGCGTGGTCGACAAGAGCAAGGATCCCAAAGGCACATATGAGCTCTACTATGACTTCTTCGGGGACGTCAAAGGACTGCGCCCACACCAGGTCATGGCGCTCAACCGCGGGGAACGCGAGGGTATTCTCAAAGTCAGCCTGGATATCCCTGAGTCACAGGCGTTGGGCATCCTAGCAATGCGGTATCCGACCGATTCGGGCAGCACGTTCGCAGAGGATCTGCTGGCGGCGCGCAAGGACAGTTACGGCCGATTGATCTTCCCTGCCGTCCAGCGCGAGACCCGTCGCGAGCTCACCGAGATGGCGGATGAACACGCCATCGGAGTCTTTGCCACCAATCTGCGCTCACTGCTGCTCCAACCCCCAATGCGCGGTCAAACGGTCCTCGGCATTGATCCCGGGTATCGTACCGGATGCAAGGTTGCAGTCGTGGACCCGACCGGCAAGGTCCTGGATACACGCACGATCTATCCAGACCGGAGAAGGGAACAGGCCAAGGATACACTGCGCCACCTCGTCAAGAAGCATGGCGTGACTGTCATCGACATCGGCAATGGAACCGCGAGCCGTGAGACACAGGCGCTGGTGGCCAAACTCATCGGTGAAGGGCTGAAGGTCCGGTACACCATTGTCAGTGAGGCCGGGGCCTCGGTCTATTCAGCCTCTCGGCTCGCCCGGGCAGAGCTGCCCGATCTCGACGTTTCGATCCGTGGTGCAGTCTCCATCGCCCGGCGCCTTCAGGATCCCCTCGCCGAACTGGTCAAGATTGAGCCCCAGGCCATCGGCGTAGGGCTGTACCAGCATGACATCGATCAGAAAGCTCTGGCCGATATGCTGGACAAGGTCATAGAATCCACGGTGAATACAGTCGGCGCCGACCTCAACACAGCCTCCCCGGCACTGTTGCGCCATATCTCCGGGATTGGGCCCAAGACCGCGGAGGCGATCGTCGCTTATCGCGATGAACACGGCAGCTTTCCATCGCTCAAAGGCCTCCTCAGCGTTTCCGGAATCGGGCCCAAGACATTCGAACAGGCAGCTGGCTTCCTGCGCATTCCGCGGGGCCCGGATGAACTAGATAACACACCCATCCATCCGGAAAGCTACAAAGTCGCCCGCGCCGTGTTGGATCTCGTAGGACTACCAATCGGACACCCGGAGCTCTCACGCGCCATCTACGAACTGCGACGTGAGATAGACTTGGACGAGCTGGCGCACGAACTCAACACAGGCAGACCTACCCTGGAGGACATCCTGGAGGCCCTGCTCCGCCCAGGCCGTGACCCCCGGGATGATTTGGAGGGACCGGTGTTGCGGAGTGACGTCTTGACCATTGAGGATCTTCACCCCGGAATGCAGCTCAAGGGAACGATCCGAAATGTCGTGGATTTTGGAGCCTTCGTGGATATCGGCGTGAAACGGAATGGATTGATCCACGTCAGCCACATGAGCAATGAGTACGTCCGCGACCCACACGAAAAGGTGGCTGTCGGCGATGTTGTCGATGTTGAGGTCCTGGATGTCGACGTCGACCGCGGGAGGATCAGCTTAGCTTTGGTGTCCTGATGCTCAACCGGAGTAGACCACTTGCCAGCAAATTATATTGTAGCCGTTGACACCCAGGCTTATTTATGGTAGCATAGATCATGGCGCGATGTGGCGATATCGCCCCCATTTCCCTTAGGGAGCACGCGTATGCGCAACGATCTAGCGCTTCTGCAGACGATTCTTCACACAGTCAGCCAAGATAGTCGCACCGATATCACCCTGGCAGGAACTGTCGAAAAGATAGCGAGCCTCACCGGATGGCATGGCATCTCCCTGCTCAAACCAACCGACACCCTGGGAGAACTCACCGTCATAGCGTCAGCGGGCTCACAAGCGCTGCCTATCGGCGCGATCATCTCAGACACGGCACTTGCACCCAGACGGGATGGTGCACCAGGTACGATTCACTACGTTTCCAACGCAGCCCACCTCGGGCCGGTCTATTCAGGGTTACGAGCCACTGGGAGCATAATCATTGTACCGCTGGCGTCACACGGACACTCTTGTGCGACACTGCTCTTCACGAGCGACCACGCGGACGGCTTCAACGACCAGGATCTGACCTTGGCAGAGGCGCTGCGCGATGCCTTCGTCCTGGCGTTCCAAGCCGCAACCACAGGTATTGAGAACACTAGCTACCTGCATGCCTGGATGGCTTCCAGTAGCGACGGCGTCATCATGCTGGACAACGAGCTTCAAGTAACAATGCTCAACCGTCCGGCTCTAACCTACCTCAACCTCCCTGGCAGCGTAGAAGCCTGGCAACAACGCCCGATCTGGGATCTGGTAAAACAGATGCGCACGGACGCCCCAGGCGTTGTGGATCAGATTGTCGCCGAGGTGCAGCATACACAAGCGGGCAGAGACGAACCCAGTTGGGGTGAATACGAATTAGATCTACGAATTATCCATTGGTACAGCCTGCCCGTGCGCAATCAACAGCACCAGTTGGGACGGATTCTCATTCTACGCAACGTGACCCAAGATCGGCGGCTCAGAGGACTTAGACAGGACCTCACGGAGACCATGGTCAGCGACATCCAGGCCCCCCTCGGACACCTCACCAGCACACTCTCCTCCATAACACCGGAAGACGGCAGTCAACGGCTTCGCGGAGAGGAACGCCACGCCGTAGAGAACGCGCTTTCCACAGCCCAGACAATGCTCGCCACGATCAACGAATTCATCGATGTGAGCCGGCTTGAGAGTGGACAGATGCCCTTGAGTCCCAGCGTGTTTTCGTTCCCGGATCTGGTGGAAAACGTGGTCCGGATGGAACAGCCGTTGGCGCACGAGCGCCACCTGAGTCTGGAGAGACACGTTGACGAAAGCCTGCCATTGATGTGGGGGGACCGTCATCTCATCCAGCGGGTAGTCCGGCACGTCATCACCAACGCCCTCAAGACCGCGCCACCGGGTGGCTGTGTGCGAGTTGAAGCAGACGTCACACCACGCAGTGCCGACAAGATCCGGGTTACGATCAGCGACGCAGATCAATATAGCTCACGCCCCGCTCGTAATCGGGTGGCGCTGCACAGATCCGGAGATCTTCAGGGTCACGGCGGCAAGGAACTCTGGTTGGCCTTCTGCCGCGTCGTGCTTGAGGCCCATGGGGAGCGATTGTGGATATCGCGCTCCGATGATGCCGGGATCACGGTGACCTTCACCCTTCCGCAGGTCTCAGAGTCACTGGCTCCGCTTGAGGCTCTTTCCTGATTATCCGAGCCTCGATCGCCATCAGGGCCACCAGCCGCTGGCGCTGACAGTCGGGCGCTTGGTATGGGACCGCATTCTGTGCTAAACTCCGGGCTATGAAGATCCCAAAACTCCCCGGTCGACTCACGGACATCCAGACGCTGCTCCGGTCGCTTGACTGGCATACGATGGAACACGAAGTTGCGGCGGAGGCAGCTTCGCGGTTGGTGATCGTCGGACCGGTCAACAGCGGCAAATCAACGCTCTTCAACCGCCTGCACGGACGCAAGATCTCGGCCGTCAGCGCGGTCCCTGGGACGACAACGGGTGTCATCGAACATCCCTTGGGACCGTTCCTGCTGGTTGACACCCCGGGGTTCGGAGAGGTCTGGGGGATCGATCGCGCGTCCACCGCCCAAACGGCAGCCGGTCATGCGGATCTGATCCTTCTGTTGCTGGATGCCGTGGCCGGTGTGCGGCAACCGGATCTCGACCTCTACACAGCGTTGCTGGATCTGGACGTCCCCGTGATTGTTGCGCTCAACAAGACAGACCTGATCCCCAAGGAACTTCCTTACGTTCTCGAGGACGCTGAGCGGCTCTTGGGCGTCCGGCCTGTAGCATTATCAGCGCATACCGGCACCGGCATCGTTGACAAACTCCTGCCCGCGATTCTCTCCGCCGCACCGAACGTCGCAGTATCGATGGCCAAAGCGCTGCCGGACGTGCGAGAACACATCGTAAACCGCATCATCCGGCGTACCGCCGGTGTCAACGCCTTGATCTCCTTGGAACCAATCCTCGGACTTGACATCCCCTTGTTGCTGGCATCACAGACACGGCTGGTCTTGCGAATTGCTGCGGTGTACGGTGAGTCCATGAGCATCTCCCATGCGCAAGAGCTCCTAACCACGATGGCCGGGAGCCTACTGTCACGATATTTGGGAATGCAGCTGGCCAAGCTGGTACCGGGACTTGGGTGGCTAGTCTCAGCGGCGCTATCGGCCGTGACAACCTGGGGGATGGGGCAGGCAGCTCGGGTCTACTTCGAGGCCGGGGGCAATATCCAGACGCCGAATCTCAGGCAGCATTACCGGCGGATGCGACAATTGGCACCCGGCCGGCTTCTCAAGCGATCAGCCGATCAAGGAAAGGATCACGCCACCGAACCTAACACCGAATCATGACCAGATGACGTGACGAGGTGAATCGTGAACGCACGCTCAGTGGGGAAAGGTCGCACACAGAAAGCGACTGACGGGGCCGATCGTCAGGTGCTGGAGCAGGAAGTAGCACGATTGCGCACGCTGCTGCGGGAGGCGCGCGCCGACACACGCAGAGAAACCTGGGCCAAAGCGCGCCGGCGCTTCAGGGTTCACGTCGCAGGGCTGGGACTTATCGCTCTGATCGTCGGCGGTCTGATCGGCCATTATGGATTTCCCGAGGAGCCACCCACGCCCGAGTCAGCGCAAGATCCGGCGTCACCGACGTGGCCTGGCCCGGCCGACTCAGATAGCACGACGGGCACAGGTGACCAAGCCAACACTACGCCCTGGCCCATCAGCGTCTACGTCAGCGGTGCAGTCGCCAGAGCCCAGGTTGTGGAACTCCCGGCAGGCAGTCTGATCGCGGACGCACTTGACCGGGCCGGCGGCGCCGGCGCGGATGCCGATCTGGACGCCGTCAATCTGGCGGCACCTCTAGTCGACAACCAGCACGTCGTCATCCCGCGGCTGACAGATCGAGTCAGCTCAGCTGCAACACAGCAACTGGGCACAGATTCGACACCGGCGGCTCTGATCGATATCAACATCGCATCGCCCGACGAGTTGGACTCTCTACCCTACATAGGCGCGAGCAAAGCTGCGGACATTGTGTCCTATCGAGCGGCCAACGGACCGTTCGAGCGGGCTGAGGATATTCAGAACGTACCGGGAATCGGGCCCGCTACTTACGACCACATCGCGCATCTGATCACGATAGAAGACTGAGACAACCAAATGGTAACTTCAATTCTTGTCTGGTATCTGGTGCTGCAGTTCCTGGCCTTGATGGGGCTGCCGTTGTCATTCAGTCTGTTCAAGCGGCTTCCCAGCAGAGGTTACGGTACCGCCAAGGCGCTGGGTTTGCTCCTTACCGGCGTCATTTTCTGGTGGGGTGGGATTCTGCGCCTATGGGAAAACACAAGCGGCGGCGTTCTGACGGCAGCAGCCATTGTGTGGATCGCAGGACTCGTTCTGATGCGCCGGCATTGGCGCGAACTGCGCCCCTGGTGGCAGAGCAACCGGCGCTACGTCATCGTGGTCGAAGCCCTCTTTCTGATCGCCCTCGTCGCGTGGGCCTTTGTCAGAGCCAGCCAGCCGCAACTCCAGACCGCGGGTGGGGAGAAGTGGATGGAGATCGCATTCCTAAACGCGATGCTCCGCGCCCCCACGTTGCCCCCCCAGGACCCCTGGCTGTCCGGCTTCACCCTCTCCTATTACTATCTGGGCTATCTCTTGCTTGGCGTACTCACCCGCCTGAGCTTGCTCGCCCCCACAGTAGCCTTCAACCTCGGCAATGCAGGATGGTTTGCGCTCGTTGCAGCGCAAGCCTACAGTATCGTCTATGATCTGACCCGCGGGAAGGCCATATTTCGGTCATTGGTAGCTCCGCTGATGCTGTTGCTCGCCGGCAACGGCGAAGGACTATTTGAGGTCCTGCATGCGCGCGGGTACCTGTCCGCAGGCTTCTGGAAATGGCTGGACATCAACCGGCTGGATCAACCGCCCCAACCGCCATACAGCTCAATTCCCCAGCGCTTCTTCTGGTGGTGGCAAGCGTCCCGCACGATCCGGGACAGGACACCATGGGGAGATGTTCAAGAGGTCATAGATGAGTTCCCGGCCTTCAGCTTCATCCTCGGCGATATGCACCCACACCTACTGGCGCTGCCCTTTGTGCTCATCGCTATCACTATGGCGGTCAATGCCTACAGGCAAGCGGTCGAGACCCGGAATGGTGCCAGGGACGGGACCTCGACCGGAGGAGCCATGAGTGACGACGCTGACAAGCGGGAGGCGCCTCAACGACCAGCAGCCAAGTCGCTCACCTCAACCTGGTACAGCGTACGGCACCGTATCTGGCCCATAGCCGGGTATGCAGTCATCTTGGGGGCACTGGGCTTTCTGAACACCTGGGATTTCCCCATCTACTGGGCGTTGCTAGTGGGCGCCTGGATCCTGGGACGATACACTCACGCTGATCAGTCAGTGGCCTCGTTCCTGGCCACGGCGTGGACAGTCATCCCCGAAGCCGGCGTACTGGGAGTTCTGAGCATCGTGCTCTACCTGCCCTTCTGGTTTGCGTTGCGTTCCCAGGCCGGCGGGGTTCTACCCAACCTCTTCAACGCGACCAAACCGCAGCACTTCGTCGTGATGTTTCTCCCTCTGCTGATACCGGCGATTGGCGTGATCGCGGGCAGCGCCCGGCGCAGGTCCGTCAAACCACTCCCGACCATTGGCCTGGGGATGGCTCTTGTCGTCGCCATCGCATTGGTAGCACTGATCGTGGGATCGGCGGCGGCCTATCCCTACATCATAGCCATCATACGCGGGGAATCGGTACAGGGATATAGCCTCTCACCGGAAACCGTGCTGACCGCGCTCAAGCTGCGCCTGCAGAACTCCTGGATCGGGCTGTTTCTGGCCATCGGGGTGGCGACAGCATTAAGCGCGATGGTTCAATCCATATTGACCGGCGGTGAGAGGGCAAGTGATGCGCCTCAGAAGCCGCAGACGGCCATTGACGATGGTTTCCCGCTGCTGCTCGCGCTGATGGGCCTGCTTCTCACATTGGCGCCCGAATTCGTCTACCTCCAGGACGTCTTCATGACGCGCATGAACACCATCTTCAAATTCTACTTCCAGGCGTGGGTTCTCTGGTCATTGGCGGGGGCCTGGCAGCTCACCGTGTGGCTGCAACCGATCAGGGGTGCGATGAAACAGACGCTGGGGCGCCGCACGGCGGCAGCGGTCGCGCTCCTCATGATCGCAGCCGGCTTGGTCTATACTGTCTTGGCCGTACCTGCACGCGCCCGAGAACAGGGCGTTCCCTGGACCCTCGATGGCGCAGCCTGGCTACAGCAATCTTACCCGGAGGATGCAGCGGCAATCGCCTGGCTGAATGACAACATCGAAGGGACATCCGTCATCGTCGAGGCCCCCGGCGACCAACACAGAGCCTATGTCTATGAAGGCAGGGTCTCCGCGTTCACAGGGCTCCCAGCGGTCTTGGGTTGGGGAGGCCACCAGCTTCAATGGCGCGGCAACTATGATGAGTCCGGTGCTCGCGAAGCTGATCTCAGCATCCTGATGACAACGCTGAACCACACAGAGGCGACACAGATTCTGGAACGTTACAATGTCAGCTACGTCTACATCGGCCCGCTGGAACGTCAACGCTATCCCGAAGAGGCGCTGGCGAAGTTCGCCGAGATGTTCCCGGCCGTCTACGACCAGAATGGCGTCACTATCTACCAAGTTCGGTGATGCCGGCTTTGCTCCATATGACCGGACTCCTCATCGCCAGCGGGACGCACGATGGAATTCGACAATGGCCCACCACACAGAGACGATCACAGCTATAATGAAGCTATACACTCGATCTTGATGCACGCACCCTTGGGCAACCGAGTGCTGCCCAGATTGATACATTGAGGAATAGGCAGAACAACCCATGTCAAGACTACCTGAGGGATACTCACACCGGCCGGAACGGTTCGCCGCTTGGATCGCCACTTACAACTACGCCCGCTTCAGAGAGGCAGCCCAGAACGTGGAGCTGCGCCGCAACGTGATCACCGTACTAGCCTACGTCCGCGACCACAAGGTCATCGGCACACAATCGACCGGCAACATGCCGCGCAAGCACATCCGCGCCGTCACTGCGGACTTCATCACCCCGCCCGTGCTGGACGAGCAGATTGGTGACCGTGTCTACAAGTTGCGCACCGAGTTTGAGGTGTGGCCACTCCTGTTCATCCACGGGCTGCTCGAAGTGGCGGAGTTTCTGGTGACGCCGAAGGGCGCCCGGTGGCAAATCACCGACACAGGCGAGCGCTTCATGGAAGACGAACCGCTGTTCCAGACACTCTCCCTCTTCTCGACTTGGTGGCATCGCATCGATTGGCGGTTTGCCTCCGGCCACAGTATCGACTTGCCCAGGAATTTCCCGACCGCCACGTTGGCATACTTGCTCTCGCAGCCCATCGGGAGGTGGATCGATTTCAAGACCTTTGCCGCAACGTTAGGTCAGCGCACGGGGCTGTCCAAAGCGCTTCCCATTCCCCAGCACAGCGACGGCCGGGATACCGATCCTGCGCTGCTACTCTATGACATCCGCCGGATGGTGACCGACAGACTGATCGACTTCGGTGTCGCTGAGGGTCGCTACAAAGAGGAGATAATCGGTCTGAGCACCTTCAAACGCATTAACAGCTTCAAACTCACCTGGCTGGGCAAGGCGTTGCTGGAAGGCCTGATGCTTTAGCCCCTAGCCTAAGCCTCTGACAACTGCTTGCCGCCAAACCACATGACCAACGACCGTTGTGGGGTGCATTTCATCTTCGGAGCCATAACCAGACAGGAGCCCACGCAGCCCGGTCAGTAGTGCGCACTTTTGGCCCGCAGTCGCTCACCTTGTCCATCATCGGCAGGACCAAGAGTGCCAAGCTGATGGAACGAGAGCGCTTTGGCGCTCTCGTTCCATCAGCCGTTTGCTCTTACGGTCACTTTTGGTACACTGAGTACTAGGGAAGAAGGAGTGTGACCTAATGAGTGACAAGAGCAAGAACTACAATGACACCACCCCACTTAGCGATACAGAGCTAGCCGCGCTGGCGACGGATTTCATCCGCACGGCCGTAGTTGAGGATATCACGTCCGGACGCTATGACCGTAGAGTACACACGCGCTTCCCACCTGAGCCCAACGGCTATCTACACATCGGCCACGCCAAGGCATTGGCGATCAGCGCGGGCGTCGCCCTCGACTTCGGTGGCAAATTCAACCTCCGCTTCGATGACACCAACCCGGTGAAGGAGGAAGAGGAATACGTCGACGGCATCATTGATGATGTGCGCTGGCTCGAACACGATTTCGGCGACGAGATCTTCTACGCCTCGGACTACTTCGAGCAGACATACCAGTGGGCCGAACAACTCATCAAGCAGGGGCAGGCATATGTGGATGACCTCAGCCCAGATGAAATCCACGAATACCGAGGCACCTTGACCTCACCCGGTACGGACAGCCCTTACCGGAACCGCTCTGTTGAGGAGAACCTGGACCTCTTCCGGCGGATGCGCGCCGGCGAATTCCCGAAGGCCGCCCGCGTGCTCCGTGCCAAGATCGATATGGCCTCACCAAACATCAATCTACGCGATCCGATTATGTACCGCATCCTCCACCAGATCCACCACCGGCAGGGCGACGCTTGGTGCATCTACCCGATGTACGACTGGGCCCACGGCCTGGGGGACTCGATCGAGGGGATCACCCACTCACTCTGCGACCTGGGCTACCGGGATCACCGTCCGCTCTACAACTGGTTCCTGGAACAGCTGGGCATCTACCATCCCCGTCAGATCGAATTCGCGCGGCTCTTTATGACTTACACCGTATTGAGCAAGCGCAAGCTTCTCCAATTGGTGCAGGGCGGCTGCGTAAGGGGCTGGGATGATCCTCGTATGCCCACCATCGCCGGTATGCGGCGGCGCGGCTGCAGCGCCGCTTCGATCAATGACTTCTGCGCGCGCATCGGCATCTCGACAGCGAACAGCGTGGTCGATGTCGCGCTGCTTGAGCACGCCATCCGCGACGACCTCAACGAACATAGCCCCCGCGCCATGGCGGTCCTCGACCCCATCAAGGTCGTGATTGATAACTATCCCGAGGGCCAGGTGGAGTGGATGGAGACCGATAACATCCCACAACACCCTGAGATGGGCACACACAAGATCCCATTTTGTCGCGAGGTCTTCATCGAACGCAATGACTTTATGGAGGATCCTCCCCGCAAGTACTACCGCCTGGCACCGGAACGCGAAGTACGCTTGAAGAGTGCCTATCTGGTCACGTGCCAGGGGGTCGTCAAAGACAAAGAGGACCACGTGGTCGAGATCCACTGCACCTACGATCCGGAATCTCGCGGTGGCCAAGCCCCCAATGGTCGCCGTGTTCGCGGCACGATCCAGTGGGTCTCTGCCATGCACGCGGTCGATGCAGAGGTCCGCCTGTACGACCGTCTCTTCAGCCGGGAGAATCCCGAGGATGTCGAAGAGGATGGGACCTTCCTCGACCATCTCAATCCGGACTCACTGAAAGTCCTGACCTCGTGCAAGGTCGAGCCCGGTCTGGCCGAGACGAGGCCAGGAGACCGCTACCAATTTATGCGCACCGGCTATTTCTGCACGGATCCGGACACCGCTGACGAGCATCTGGTCTTCAATCGCACCATTGCCCTGCGGGACACGTGGGCCAAGATCCAAAGGAAACGGTGAACACGCCGAGCGAAGTCCCAGCCGCACGGCAACTTCGCTCACAAGCCCACCATAGCTGAAGAACCCCCACCCGCACTGGGAGATTCTTCAGCAGACACTCAGCCTCAGGAGATACACATTGGATGACGTCGTAGATATCGCGCTACGGTTCGTGACAACGCCCACAGACACCACTGGTACCGGCAGCGGGATAGCCGTCACACCATATGGGGACGGCAACATCAATGATACATACGTAGTGGAACCGGCGGCAGGGCCCCGCTTCATCCTGCAGCGAATCAACCAACATGTGTTTCCGAAGCCGCAGCTGATTATGATCAACCTGCGAACCGTAATGGAACACATCGCGCGTCGGCAGGATCGTGCGCAAGAGGAACGGCGCTGGGAACTCCCCGACATAGTGCCTGCGCGCGATGGTCAAGATTTCGTATTCGACGCCAACGGAGACTTCTGGCGCGCGATCAGCTTCATCGAGGGCGCAAGAACTTGGCCTGAGGTCAAGGACGCCCAACACGCTCGCGAAGCCGGCTACGCTCTAGGAAGGTTCCAACGCCTGATCAGTGATCTCGATGTATCGCTGCTCCACGACACTCTCCCCGGATTCCATATCATGCCCCGGTACCTTCAACACTATGATGAAGTCCTTGACCACTATGGCATCGATTCTAACAGGCCGGAGCTGCGCTACGCTGCGGACTTCGTCGCCCAACGCCGCGCTTGGGCGCCTGTGCTGCAGATGGCGTGCGCGGCAGGTAAGCTGCGCGAGCGCCCCATGCATGGCGATCCCAAGATCGACAATATAATGATCGACGACGAAACGGGCTTGGCGGTCGGCGTGATCGACCTGGACACAGTCAAGCCCGGCCTGGCACAGTATGACATCGGCGATTGTCTGCGCACCGGCTGTAATCCTCTCGGCGAGGAAACCAAGGACGTCGACCGTGTGACCTTCGAACTCGACCTCTGCGAGATGATCCTGAAGGGCTATCTACCGGAGGTCAGCCCATTCTACACCGCCGCAGACTACGACTATCTCTTCGATTCGCTGCGCGTCCTGGCCTTTGAGCAGGGATTGCGCTTCTTCACGGACTACCTTGCACATGATATCTACTACAAGGTGAAATATCCGGAGAACAACCTACACCGCGCACTCACGCAGTTCCACCTTGTAGAACACATCGAAGCCCAAGAAACGCAGATCCGGCAGATGGTCCGCTCGTTGGCCGGGGCGTAGCACGCGCGCGTAGCACGCGGGAGCGATCAATGTCACGAACCTCAGTGCCTTCGCAGGCACTCCGATGGGTATGGCTGAGCCTTCTGACCTTGGCTGTGGGGTCTCGCCTGCTCGGACTCACCGCCACACCGCTGTCGCCGGACGAATCCGGGACAGCGCTCTCTGCATGGGACGTAGTCAATACCGGCGCGTGGCCGGCCACGGCTGATAGCCCACTGCTGCTGACCGGTCAGACCCTTCTCTTTGCGCTCCTGGGGCCCAGCGAAGTCGCAGCCCGGCTCCTGCCGGCCCTCGCTGGGGTCCTCCTTGTGGGGCTGCCCCTGCTCTGGCGCAAGGATCTGGGAGACCTCGGCGCCCTGGTCGCCGCCGGACTGCTTCTGGCCTCCCCTCTGAACCTCTTCACCGCCCGCAGGGTTGATGGTACAGCACTCGCCGTCCTGGGCGGCGCTCTTATCATGACCGTCATCCTCCAGACATTGGCCGGCCCAGACGGAGACACTCGTGGGCACGAAGCCTTGCTGGCGCTGGGACTGATGCTGGGACTGACCGGCGGTCCACCATTCTACGACGTGGCGATCGCCGGCTGTGCGGCTTGCTGGGTGATCCGCCGCGCCGCACCCTCCGGCAAGATAGTGCTGCGCTGGAAAGGCGCGCTCTTGATCGGTATAGCCCTAAGTTTGCTTGTCTCGGTAGCCTTCGGGCTGCGCTGGTCGGGTTGGGCCGGCATCGCTGACGGGGCAGCAGCCTGGTGGGCCGAATGGCTGTCTCCGGCGGAGCGCAGCACTAACCCGCTCGGCCTGCTGCTGCTCTACGAGCCGCTGCTCCTGCTCTCCGCGGCGACAGGGCTCGTACTGCTTGTGAACCAGCACACTGCTGACCGGCACCTGCTCCCGCGAGCGTTTGCCCTATGGGCAGTGGGTGCCGCGCTCCTTGTCACACTGCGGCCCGGCAGCGCCCCTGAAGCTCTGAGTGCGATTATCCTCCCCTTGGCGTTGCTGGGTGGTTTCGCTGCAGACCGGCTTTGGTCGCACCTGCCGCCGGAATCACTCCGATGGCTGGGACTCCACGTGCTGACATCGGCTTTGTTCTGGGCCCCCGGTCTCCTGGCACTCGCCCAGTATGCCAACAACTCTGCCTTCAACAACCAGATTGCGATCATCATCTTGGGTATGGTGGTGCTTGCCGCTCTTCAAGTGATGTTATTCCTCATCTTCCTGATGCACCTACCGTCGAAGTATCTGTGGCGTAGCGCGTTACTGGGGATCGGGGTGATCTTTCTCTTCCTGCAGCTCAGCTTTGGGGCAGGGTTGGCCTTCGTCCGTTCTGACTCGGCCATAGAACCTGCCATCCGGGTCGCTGGGTCCCGCGACCTGCACCACCTGAGCCAAGCTGCGCAGGAGATTGCAGTCACCCGCGATGAGCGCGCCGACAGTCTGGACATCATCCTCATCGATCAGGACCCGGATCTCACCGCCCTCATCCGCTGGGCACTGCGTGACTTCGATAGCTTGCGCGTGGCAACCGGCTGGCCGACGGACAGCGCCGCGCTGGTGATCAGCCCCGGGACGGATGCTATGCCGATACCGGATACACCCGAAGCCTGGCAAGGAGTGCGTTTCGTAGCTATGACCCGAGCTGCAGCCCCGGCGCCGGCGTGCCTGCAGCTCGTTCCGCTGGACTGCCAGGATGCAGTGAGCTGGTATCTGTACCGCCATTCCCCGGTGTTGCCCGCAGCGACCTACGCGATTCTCTGGCAGGCCGCTACACAAACCGACTGATCACGGGTGGGGTCCAGGATGAGCCTGACAAGATTAGAAGGCCACACACAGCGCTCATCCTGCACCCCCACCCACGCACAATTCCGCCCTTGTCCTCCGTATGCCATCGCCTATAATGCCTAGGACAGTGCCCCTTGGGGTGCCCGCGAAGGGAGTACAATGCCTGCATATCGTAGAGCAAGTATCCGGGAGCTGACACAGGCAGCATCCCGTTTAGATGGCCGGTTCGTCCAAGGCCAACTTCAGCGAGATCCGGAGAGCGGCGACTGGATGGTTGGACAGACGTCGCTTGACGAGTGGGTCGCCCGCAATGGGGGCGAGGACGTCACGATGATCCTATTGTCGATGGACAATGGACGCTCGCTGGAAAAACTCACCTGCCAAACATGCGGACGTGACTATATCGGGTATGAATGCCCACGCTGCCGTGAGGCCCGACTTCGACTGAGGGGTCGCTAGCACCTAGTGGTCAGCAACTCGTGGAGGCAAGCTTGAAGATTCAGGACTACATCGACGTCCTTCGCCGGCGTGGTTGGATCATCATCCTCGCGGTGGTCATCACTGCGGTCAGCGCATTCGTCTTCAGCAAACTGCGAACTCCGGTCTATCGCGCAAGCATGGAGGTTTCCATCCAGCTGGCGAGACCCGACCTCGGCCTCACCCAATCGGCCAAACAGCTGCTCAGCTCATACGCCAATGTTATGTGGTCCGAGAAACAGGCCGATAGTGTGATCCGGACACTGGGACTCTATATGGATCCTCGCGATCTGAAAGGTGATGTCAAGATCGTCGCAGATGATTCCATCATGGTCATCAAGATAGACGTCGACAATTCCGATGGAGAGCTGGCAAACCAGATCGCTAACACCTGGGCGCAGTTGCTGGTGCAGTGGCGCGATGAGCAGAATGCCCGGCAGGATAAGCAGGACCGGGTCTTTGCCGAGATCATCGACCTGGCATCCTACAGCCTGCTGCGGCCCAAGACGTCGATCAACGTCGCAGCCGGCGGCATCCTCGGTGTCGTGTTAGGCACGCTGGTGGTTTTTGCCATGGAATGGCTCGAAGCGGGCGTCATCCACGACCCTGCCGCGCTTGAGGCAGAGACCGGTTTGACGATAATCGGAATGATCCCCCCTGTTCAGAAGAAATTTAGCGGACGATGGACCCACCGCATTTCTCACATGCGAACTCCCAAGGAGTAAGAAAGCATGGCTGACAATGTGAACCTAGTAACGCTATGTGATCCCCAAAGCCCGGCAGCAGAGGCGTATCGTGCACTGCGGATGAATCTTGCATTCACCAGTCTGGACCGTGCGCTGGAGATATTCGTTGTCTCTTCACCAGCCGTCGCGGGTATGTCGTCCGACACGGCCGCCAATCTCGCCGTGGTCCTTGCGCAAACCGGACAACGCGTGTGTCTCGTGGACGCAGATCTCCGCCGGCCAAGCCTGCACGAGATCTTCGATGTGCCCCAGGAACCTGGGCTGACGACCTTTATGCTCAGCAATAGCGCGGCACAGAGTGTGGCCCCAGTTGAGACCGCGGTCCCCGGGCTGTCACTCCTGCCCAGCGGCACACTGCCCCCCAATCCGGCCGATATCTTGGGCTCCAAGAAGATGGCGAACTTGCTG
This sequence comes from uncultured Anaerolineales bacterium, assembly GCA_964516885.1. Taxonomy (GTDB): domain Bacteria; phylum Chloroflexota; class Anaerolineae; order B4-G1; family SLSP01; genus PWVB01. Next base: position 19,911 of record CAZEXX010000008.1, read on the forward strand.
GAGCAGCTCAAGGGCGAGGCAGACATCGTCATCCTGCAAGCGCCTCCGGTGACGGTGGCCGTGGACGCTTCAGTGCTGGCAGCCCAGACCGACGGTCTACTTCTCGTCGTGCGCACCGGGCACACACGGCGCGACCGTGTCGAACAGGCTCAGGAACTCCTGGAACGTTTCAGAGTCAGGGTCTTGGGCACGGTGCTGACGGATGCACCCGACCGCGGCCTGATGACCGGGTACTGAATCGGCAAAGCAAGGGCTGCTGAACCATCGAAATGATGAGCTGCACCGCACGCCGAGTGACCTGATGGTCGACGTATCGCCATCGCAAGGCACCCGCACCTTGATTGTGATGTGGCTTCCGCGGTCGCCCGACCACTTGGCTCACCCTACACGACCCCACGTCTCGGATTCTATTCGATGAACGCATCATCCTCCGTAGGTCTCACCGGCTCGTAGTCGAACACACTGAACGCCGTTGTCATCGACTCGTCCTCTATCGTAAGGGTCACGGTATAGGCACCCGGCAGCAGAAAGGGATTGCCGGGGACGCCCATCAGGCTGTCCCAGACCACGCCCTCCGCGGCACCTTGCCATTGCCCCTGGCCCTCTCGAACAAGCTCACCTTCGTGATACCACGCCGTTTGCCAACCAGTCCCCAGCTGCAGGTTCTGACAGCGCGCACCGGCGTAGACAGCCTGCGTGTACCAATCGAAGAGCACGAGCGGCAGGAACGGCTCAGCCGTCGAGGTGAGGCCGGCAGCAGCGAAGAACGCATCGCACACTACCCGCTGGACCACCGGGGTCGGCACGGGCGTTGGCGTGGGCACCACCGGCACGGCCTCGACGACGAAATCGACCACCTCAGCTGCCGCTTCCATCAGCGTCATCTCAACACGATAGTCTCCGGCAGCGAGGTAGCCGCCATCAGCGCGATAACATGCAAAAGCCCCTCGCTCTTCCGTGCCTGCAAGCACCCCACTCTCATTGCAGAGAATCTCCCCCTTCTCATCCCAGACAGTCGACCAATACGGTCCACCCAAACATCCCCCTTGGAACTCGTACCTTACGTAGAAGCCGCGCAGATCCGAGGGCAATCGCAAGAGCATAGCACTGTCAGGAGTCAGGCTGAGGGACAAGTCCACAATAGTGGGCATCTGCGAATCGATGAGGAAGGTGTGCTGGGCGAGATTGGTCTCCTGCCAGAACAGATGTACGGTGTATTGGCCGGAAGGGAGTGGCTGACCTTCGGGGAAAGAGATCAGCACAGCACCGTCTCTGATCGGCCAGGTCCCCTGCCGGATGTCCTGGCCCTGAGAGGATCGCAACACCCACTCACCCGCGGGACCTGACGCAAGGTCCACCGACACCTGAACCAGCAGCCGTAGCTGGCTTGCGGCACGGCAGACCACCTCCGGCGCACCCGAGATCACGACACTGGGCGGACGCGCCGTCGAGACAACGGCGACCGATGTCGCCGGCGCCGGCCCACAAGCTACCAACCACAAACAGAGCGCCGCTAGAGCTGCTCTTTTCCCTCTTCCGATCCAGGCACCCATTCTGCCAACTCCTGAATCATGGTCTCGGCGTACTCTCGCCAATGCGGATGATCACCCTCGCCCAGATAGGCTTGGTAGTCAGCGATCGCCTCTGTGTATTCGCGTAGCTGCTGGTGTGCGATGCCGCGGTTGAATCTAGCTTCGATCAAGCGCGAATCGAGTTCGTATGCCGTCGTGAGATCCAGCACCGCACGGCGTGGACGATCCAGCTCCCGCCAGTAGAGTATGCCTCGCTCAAGGTATGCGCGCGCGAATTCCGGGTTGTGGCTAATCGCCTTCGTGAACCCATCGACAGCGCTTTCGTGTTCCTGTGTCAGGCTGTACTGATTACCGAAATGGCGATGGCTGGCCGCAAGCAGATAGTAGCAACGTGACAGCAGAAAACGAACCCAACGCTGCAAACAGCTCATGTAACCAGCTTCCGGTACACCGCCAGCGTGGCGCCCGCTACATGCTGCTGGGTAAAGTGCGACAGGACCCGCGCACGACCGCGAACCCCGAGGTCGCGACGCACCTCAGGCACGCTCACCAACCGGTTCAGCACATCGGCCAGCGCGCCGGCGTCGCCCTCCGGAAACACTATGCCGGCATTGCCGATAACGTGTGGGATCTCACCCACGTTTGATCCCACAACAGCGACTTCAGACGCCATCGCCTCGGTCAGAACACGGCCGAATTGCTCAGTCCAGTTGGGGCGAGGACGCGAGGGAAGCACCAGAACGTCAGCCGTCTGGTAGAACTGCGGCATATCCGTTGATGGCAGCCAAGGGCGGAACGACACCTGTCCATCGAGCCCCAACGACGAAGCCTGGTCACGAAGGGCGTTCAGCTGAGGCCCGCTGCCCAACAACGTGGCCCTCCACTTCCCGGCGACGTTGGCCAACGCATCCAGGAGCGCGTCGCACCCCTTCTCAGAGACCAGCCGCCCGACGTAGACGATATGGACCGGTGCGTCTGCCGGGCGGCTTTCCGGCGGGCAGAAGACGCTGGGATCCACACCAAACTGCGGGATCACATCCAGCCCCCCCTCGTACCCTTTAGCGCGCCAGACCTTGGCAGCCGTCCGGCTGCCGACCAAGGCGTGATCGATATGCCGAAGGTTGTACTGCTCGATCCATGAAAAGGGCGGCGGGTACTGTCGGTCGAGATTCTGCCACGAAAACCAGAGCGTCTTCGCTCCGAAACAGCGGCCGAGCACATTGGCGTGGTAAGTCGCAACGTTATAGGGCTCTTCATCAATGTGCACCAGATCGGGCTTCTCACGAGTGATAACCTTGCGCAGACCCGCATAGAAGTGCAGATGGAAGGACCCATTGAACATCATAGGCACAACTTCCAGACGGTACCCCTGCGTATGTACCCGTTCCAGGGACGTCTTTCCCCGTTCGTCACGCCAAAATGGCGGCACCACGACCGTCAAATCGAGATCCGGCGCCATTTCCGCCATCGCGACAAGTTTCTTTTGATACATGCCGACGATGCACGCTTTCGAAATCATCAAGACCCGCAATGAGTCCATTCCCTCCCATTCGGTAGTCCAGCTAGTATAACGCCAAGCAACACGGTTGAAAAGCGTGTCCCAGGTTAGAATGTGGATTGCTTTACACGGTTCTCAAACCGTGCTATACTGAAAAAGTGATTAAATTCTGCAATATCGATGCGCGAAACTCGCATTATTGATCATCCATATCAGCCGAGGGCCACCAACTCACACATACACACCAACAAGTGAGGGCGCCACTGATCAATGGCTACCAAACCGTTGGTTTCATCATGTCGATCGCGTACAGAATAGGAACTCCCAGTGGAACGTGAAGCCTCTCTCCCAGCGCCGCTCTTACAATGGGTTGATGCTCTGCGAGCACGCAAGCTCGATGATCTGGCGCATCTCTTCATCAGAGTGCTGCAGGTCTGGGGGTATGCCGGCGGTCAACTCCTCTGGATGCTGGCACCCTTTCTGGGAGATGCTACTGTGACACCGCTTGCTCAAGCACTTGAAGACCCCGAGGTTCTAGAAGCTCTACACGCGCGCATTGCCGAAGGAGCACCTGGATGAGTTCGCAGCTTGCCGCACTGGCGCTAGCCCTGATTGGCGCGGTGGCCCTCACGATATACGGTATAGGCCAACGCCGCAAGAAACCGAAGGGCACTGGCTTGGTCCCGGCTTTTGGCAGCCTGGCCAACGAAGTTGGGCGCGTAGCTGAGGAAGGCGCCACCATCCACGTGGCATTGGGCAGCGGGGGCTTACTGGATGAGAATGGGCTCACCTCCATCGCAGCCCTTCAAGGACTGAGTGCGCTGACAGAACTCTCTGCAGCCTACGAAACCCCCCCGTTCATCACGACCGGCGATCCCACACTGTTTCTCATCGCTGACAACCAGTTGCGTGACGCCTACGCCAGACTCGGGAACCTACGAAACTACAAGTCAGGGCTGGTCCGTTACACGGCACCGAGCCCGATGCTCTATGCAGCTATGGCCGCGACGCTCTCCTTCGATGAGCCGGTAGGCACGACCATCATCCTGGGTGCCTTCGATCAGGAGGCCAGCCTGCTCACCAGCGCAGCGGTGACAAATGGAGAGAAGCTATTCGGCGGCGCCACGTCAGCGGTGGGTCTGGCAACGCTCTACTCCGATATTGGGGAAGATCAACTCGTTGTGGGAGAGAAGATGTTTGCCGGTGGTGCGGAAGTCACCGGCCGTTCGGCATTCTGGGCTAGCCTGAGTGTCGAAGATCTCCTGCGCTGGCTGGTAGTAGCCGGTATTCTGGTTACTGCCTGCGCCTCCTTGTTTGGGCTGGGGGAGTAACTCCATGTTCAGATGGTTCATCCCCACAGCCATCGCAGTAGTCTGCGGGTTTCTGGTACTCCTGGGGTATCTCCTGCCGGTGCCGGCTCTGGAGAGCATCCGCGTCGACCTGGTGCGCTGGGCAACCGTTCTGGGCACCTTTGCCTTGCTGCTCGCCTATGGCAATGTCCTGAGGGTTCACTTACCACGGATCTTCCAGAAGCAGTCGAGGCATCGCATGGCAAGCTCCCTGCTGATCGGTTCGGCCATCGTGAGCCTTCTCCTAGTCGTCACACAGGGCCCGGAGGGCCCTCTGGTGCAGATCATCGTCAAGTCGGTGCTTATTCCCGGAGAATCAGCGCTGCTCGCTCTCACAGCTGTCACATTGGTGCTGAGCGGAATGCGCTTGCTGCGCACACGACGACATATCAACAGTGCCCTTTTCATTGCCGTAACAGCACTCTACCTGTTCACCGCGGTTCCAATCGCATTTCCCCGCGTCTTGGAGGTCATTCTGCAGTTTGTCGACGCAGCCGCCACCGGTGGTATGCGAGGGCTGCTTCTCGGCGTCGTCCTGGGCATTGTGATGACAGGATTGAGGATTATCCTGGGCATCGATCGGCCCCATAGTGGCGGATAGGCTAAAGTAGACTATGATTCGCTGCCCCACCTGCGGTACGCTCAATCAGGATAGTCATAAGTCCTGTAGCAATTGCGGAACAGCTCTGCCGCAGACCAAGGTCCGCTGCCCGGAATGCGGCACGCTCAACTCCGTGGGCAACCTCCTCTGTGACAACTGCAACTCTCGGCTTATCCAGCCGGAGGGCATCATCCCCTCGAACCTACCCGCTGAATCTGACAGCCACGCTGAGGGCTCGCCGGTAAGGGGTATCTCCTTGCCGACCCGGGCCACAGCCAACAACAGTGATGTGCCACCTGCCGGAGAAGATGAATTGCCGGATTGGCTGAGCGGCCTAACCGAGGATTCAGAGGAATTCTTCGAGACCGCGGGCTCACCCGCGGAAGAACCTGAGGAAGATAAGGCCGACAGTTCCAGCGGTCATCCCGATTGGCTCTCGGGCTTGCTCGACGAGAACGCGGACTTCGGTGCAACCGAGGAACCCGATGAAGCTGAGCACAAGACACAGGACGAGCTCACCTTTGAGTCTGATGCCCTCCCCGACTGGTTCGTAGGTGAGGCAGCACCAGATGATGAGCTCACGCCAGATGGCGCTGATGACAGTCCATCTGAACTGCCCGACTGGCTATTGGCTGCGGCAGATACCAGTGGTACGCCCACCGAGGCGTCTGACACGGCGGATCTGCCGGATTGGCTAACGGCTCTGTCCGAGGCAACACCCGCCGAGACGCCAATGGACTCAGAGCTACCGGAGTGGCTCGCAGAAGCACGAGCGCCAACTGCCGATGCAGACACCGACTATGTCCTTGATGCGGAGACACAGCCCGCGACGCGCGAGCCCCTGATTCAACCATCAGCAGAGCCGCAAGTGTCCGCCGATCTACCGGACTGGCTGTCAGCAGTAGACGACAGCGAGGAGTCCGGCAACATCGAACTGCCGGATTGGCTGCAGGAGCCGGCCGAAACGCCCGTCCCAGATCTAACTGCACAGCCACGTACAGAACCACCGGGGGCGTCGGAGGAAGAGGTCGCTGCTTCCGCAACCGCAGAAGCGGCGGTTTCAGAAGTCGGGGAAGTTGCCCCAGAGATGCCCGCAATCTCACCAGCTTCACCTGAGCCTGAACCGGCGGATCTTCCAGAATGGCTTTCAGGACTTGAGGTGAGCACGACAGCACCCGGTGGCGTAGCCATCTTCACCGGCGACGACGAGATACCCGAGATGCTGACGGCACAGTCACAAGAAGAATCCAGTCAGCTTGATATCCTCAAGCCGGCAACAGAGGCTACCCAATACGAGCCGACTGCACCGGCACATATCCAGAGAGACACCGGCATAGATTGGGAAGAGGAACTCACTTTCTCAGAGGACACGCCGACCAAGATACCGGACTGGCTGCGCGGGCTGGATATCTCAGAGCCCAAACAACCGCAAGTACAATCCGACATCTTTGGAGGGGATATACCAGCGCCTGCGGTGCTGCCGAGCTGGCTGCAGGAGCTCAGGCCACAAAGCTCGCCGGCCACGCTCTTTGGTGTTTCCAATGAGCCTGTCAACGCCGATATCCCCGATTGGCTGCAAGCCCTGCGCCCAGAGCCCGGTGAAGCCGGCAGAGTTCCCACGAGCCGGGTGGCGCTGCCGACGCCGGCAGAACCCGAGGGGCCGCTGCAGGGAGTGCCGGGTGTGCTGCAACCGGTTGCCTTGATCGACGCGCCTGCAGACCTCAAGACCGTTGCAGAGACCGCGATACCGGAGTCAGTGATTGCACAGGCACAGCTTTGGCAGAGCTTGCTGGAGCGACCTCGCAGCGCAAAGCGACCGGTCTCTCAGGTACAGCCACCTAAAGAGGCAGCTGTTACGTTGATACGTTTGCTCGTCGCTGCCATCTTCATCTTGGGGATATTGGGGGCTTTCCTGCTCCTGCCCGAGGGGTTAAGATTGGCGACGGCATCACCGGCCCAAGTGGCGCCTGGTGCCCCCGCGCTCATCGACTCCCTCGATACACTGCAGCCCGGTGATCGCGTTATCGTAGCGGTCGAGTATGGCATAGCCTATGCTGAGGAGATGTCGCAGATTGCGATGCCGGTGCTACAGCAACTCACTGCGCAACAGGCAGAGATCACCATCGTGACCACGCTACCGGAAGGCGCAGCGCTTGGCGCGGCATTGGCAGCAGAGGCAGAGTTGCTCGCTGTCGAGGCGGCGGCACAACCAGGGCCTGCTCAGCTTGACGGCGGCTATCTGGCCGGCAACGCCGGCGGGATCTCAGCATTCCTAACACAGCCGGATGCTCAAGCCGCCCGCCATATTCTGGTCCTGTCATCACGACCGGAGCGACTACGATGGTGGATAGAGCAAGTCGAACTTGCCTACAAGGGTGCGCCCACCCCCGTCTCGCTGAGCGTGGGTGTTAGCGCATCAGCAGGCCCCATCGTTGCTCCGTACCTGCGGACGCTGCAGATACAGGGGTGGCTGGTCGGACTCCCAGACGCCCTGGCTTACCGCGAACTCCGCGGCGTTGAGGGTATCGATAGTGCAGCGCGAACCCTCGACGTGTTGATGCTGGCCCATTGGGCAGCCGGTGGATTGCTGGTCATCGGATTGCTTGTCAGCCTTGTTGCCGGCAAGAAAGGAGCGCGCCAGAGCTATGCCTGAAATCCTGGGCTTGATCATCGGAACAATCATCACCCTGATGATCTTCAGCTATCTTCTCAGCGACAATGGTCTCTACCGCTGGGCGCTGGCCTTGCTGGTTGGTTCCGCGGTCGGATACGCTACGGGTGTCGCCGTTGATTTCGTATGGCACGAGTGGATCGCACCGGCCCTGTCCAACACCGACCCTGCGGCCAACCTGACCTATGCAGTGCCCTTGCTCCTGGGGTGCTTGCTCTTGCTGAAGGGCTTTCCACCGGTCCGCTTCTTGGCCAAGATCTCCGTTCTGGGCAACATCCCACTCGGTTACCTGGTGGGCGTTGGTGCTGGAGTGGCAATTTCCGGTGCCCTGACAGGCTCACTGATTCCCCAAGTTCTTGCCACAGGCCAGGGGATCCGGCTCGATGCAGGCATACTGGAACTCCTCCAGGGGGTGGTCGTGCTGATCAGCACTCTCTCGGTGCTCCTGCTCTTCGCCGCGCGTCCCAAGTCACAGCCTCTAGAGAGGGAGGACCTCAGCCTGCCACAACGCAGCATCCGGCAGCTAGGTGGATTCTTCCTTGTTGTCGGGCTGGGTGCGGCCTTTGCCGGTGCGATTACATCAGCGTTGACCGCAATGGTGATCCGCTTGAGCCAAATCAGCGACTTGGCCCTCTGGTTCGTGTCTTCGGTGGGGAGATAGCCGTGGCAGAGGCACACAACATAGACTCCATCTTGGTTGTCGACTGCGGCACAGTCATCACCAAGCTCCTGCTCTTGGAGCGCGTCGGTGACAGTTACCAGTTTGTGGCCCAGGCCGAAGCCCAAACGACGGGAAGGCATCCGTGGAATGACCTGAGTGTCGGCGTCGTCCACGGAGTCCGGGAGCTGGAATCCATCATTGGGCGCGCGCTCTACGCCCGCGGGCGCATTACCGTACCACGCTCAGGCCGAGAGGGCGTCGATGCCTTTGTGGTGATTCTCAGCGCAGTCCAACCACTCAGAGTCGTGCTTGCCGGGCTGGTCCGAGAGATGAGCTTGCAGAGCGGGCGCCGTGCCGTGAGCGGCACTTACGCCACCATAGAGGCAATTCTCTCCCGAGAGGGTAATCTGCGCGCACCGCAGGAGTCTTGGGCGCGCACGGTACGGGATCTGATGCCGAATGCCGTCCTTCTCGTCGGAGGCGTCGACGGAGGTGCGCGGCGTCCCGTATTGGAACTTGCGGAAGCCGTGGCATTGGCCGCCTCTATGCTGGACGAAGAACAGCGTCCCACTGTGGTCTATGCCGGTAACACCGCGCTCAGATCGCAGGTGACCAAACTCCTTGGGGATATCACCCATGTCGTGACAACCGATAACGTCCGTCCCACAGCGGACACCGAGCATTTGGGGCCGGCACAGTCCGCGCTGGAAAAGCTCTACATTGAGGAGCGCCTGCGGACAGCACCGGGCATCGAAAGGTTGAGCGATTGGAGCCGTCTCCCTCTCTTGCCTGTCGCCACAGCATTCTCCCACGTGGTGGACTTTCTCTGGCACCGCGAGGGCAACGCTGACCGGGGTGTGCTTGGGGTGGACGTCGGCGCGGCTACAACGACGATGGCCGCGACATTTCAGGGTCGATCCTATGTCTCCGTCTATGAACACGGCGTGGCCAATGGCCTGATCGATTGGATAGAAACCCACGGGGCGGATCGTATCCTGCGGTGGATACCCGCTGAGATGGACAAGGAAACCCTCCTGGCGATGCTGTACAACACCGAGTTGCTGCCTTCCACCATCCCCCAGACATCTCAGGAACTCTGGGTCGAGTTGGCGGTCGTGCGTGAGATGCTGAGATCCACATTGAGCACAGCCTGGCCGTCTTGGGATGTCGGAAAAGCATCAATGCAGGCAACAGGTGCGATGCCACGGACCGACCCCATCCTGATCTCGGGCGGCGGCATCGTCCTCAGCCCGCGCCCGGGCCAATCACTGCTCGCGGTTTTGGATGGGCTGCAGCCCGTCGGCATATCCACCTTATTGCTGGATAGCAGCCGTGCCGCACCGGCGATCGGTGCTGTGGCAGGGATCAAGCCGTTGGCAGCAGCCTCAGCTCTGGAGTCGGGCGCCTTTGTCTCGCTGGGCACCGTGATCTCACCCGTAGGACAGGCAAGACCCGGAGAGGTCGTGATGCGGATGCGCATCACCTATGATGGTGGCAGAGAGCTCAATGTAGAGGCCCGCTACGGCGAAATCGAGGTCTGGCCGTTGCTGGAGGGGCAGCGCGCGACCCTTGAGATCCGCCCTAACCGGCATATTGATGTCGGTATGGGTCTTGGACAAGGCGGCAGAGTCGAAGTCTTGGGAGGACTGGTGGGGCTCGTGGTGGACGCCCGCGGACGCCCCATCAACCTGCCGTCGAACCCTGACCGGCGCCGTCGCACACTCAACCGGTGGATTCTGGACGTCGGAGGCTAGTATGATCATACAGCACTGCATAGCAAACCCGCTGACGATCATCCGTACGCCGCGCCGTCTCTCCCATCCCGGCACCGTCCTGATGCGCACTGGCGACTCGGTGGAACCCGCCCAGATCGTTGCCCAAGCCGTCATACCACCCGACTTCCGGATCGTGGAAGTTGCGCGGGAGCTGGATGTACCGCTGCGCAGTGCGAACTCCTATTTCAAGGTGGAACGCGGTCAAGCCATCTCCGAAGGAGATATCCTGGCAGCAAAAGGGGGGTTCGGTTCCCGCGTTTGTCAAGCACCTATCAGCGGCAAGGTCGCCGGCGTCGGGCGAGGGCGCCTGCTACTACAGGCCCAACCCCAGATCGTTCACCTGAACGCCCTAGTGCCGGGCTACATCGTCGATGCAGAGCCCGGCGAAAGCGTCGTCATCGAAACGGTGGGGGGACTGATCCAGGCGCTATGGGGTAATGGCCACGAAGCCCACGGCGTTCTGCGGATGGTAGTTCGCGAAGCCAGACATCCCATTCGGCCTACCCACATCAATGCGTCATCCCAGGGATCGATCCTGATTGGCGGCTCCACCGTTGATGGGGAGGCCATCCAGGATGCCAAAGAGATGCGGGTCCGTGGTATGATTGTGGGCAGCGTGTCGGCAGGGTTGATCCCGCAGCTGCGCGAGGCCGGATTCCCGGTCATTGCCACAGAAGGCATAGGCACGACGCCTATGACCCAGGCGATCTTCGATCTCCTACGGTCAATGGATGGACGCGAGGCATCCATCAGCGGTGATATCGGCAACCGATGGCACAGAAAGCGCCCTTACATCGTGATTCCTATGCCGACGCAAGTGGGCCAGGTGATCCCAGCCGACACTCCCCTGGCGATTGGGGAACGGGTCCGTATCCTACGTGGGGCCTATCGCGGCAGATCAGGAACGATACACGAAATGCTGGCGAGACGCGTTCGCCTCGAAACCGGGGCGCATCTCCCCGGGGCATCTGTGGATATTGGAGAGGGGGACCCGGTACAGGTCCCGTATGTGAACCTGGAGCGTCTATTCTAGCTGGGAGAAGTAACATCCGATGCCGTTACGTAAGACAATGCGCGAGAGCGCCTTCCGCCTGGCGCGGAAGGACTTGGCTTGCTTTCTGAAGGATCACGAAGAGGACCTTCTGGCCATCTTCCGAGAGGAGATGGCCCATCTCGATGAACGAATACCCGAGGAGAACGTATTTATCGATGTCAAGATGGTCCCGCTGGGCGAAGCCATCCTGAAAGCCGCCCTTCACGCCATCACGCGCTTTCTCACGGATGAGCTTCCCTCGGAACGCAGCGGCGCGGTGACGATCTCCGCGCGCGACCAGACTGAAGAGCACGTATTGACGCTCAAGAACACAAGAACTTGAGGTGAGAAGTACGGCGTAGTTGAAGGGCAACTTGCACTTTTTCTGACTTCTGTTTACAATATCCATAGAGCGCATGCCCATCTTAGCCAGAGTGGTTCCCTTGTATTTGGTCGGCACACAGGTAAGGAGATTCTGATCATGTCAAACGACACATTCGATGCCTTTGGCGGCGACGACATCTTCGCGGAAGAAGAAGAAGAAGAAGAAGAACAGCAGCCCGAAGGTGAAGGACAAAACCGCACATTCATTGTCGCCGTTGCCGTACTCGGCGGTCTTCTCGTAGTCGCCTTGATCTCTTTTGGTGTATGGGCCTTGGTTCTCAATAAACCGCAGCAGGCGGTGCCCCCACTCACCGAGATCGTGGCGACTGTCACCGTGGAGGCGATGGCGGCAGAGGCTGACACGCCTGAGCCCGCCACAGAGACGCCGGCACCAGAAGACACACCGGAATCCACACCGACTCCCTTGTTGGGACCTACAGCCACGCCGGCGCCAACCGACGAGGAAGCCGACGCTGAGTCCATGGCCGCAGCACCTGGGGACACGGAAGCGGAGGAGGCGGAACCAACCGCAACACAAGTGCCGCGTCGCACGCCGACACCGACGCGCACGCCGCGCGCCACATCCACACCGCGTCCGGAAACCGGTGAGGCGGCAACCGGCTATGACAGTTCCTCCACCGGCGAGTTGTCCCAGACCGGTCTAGGGGAATGGTTATTGGTCGGCGGTGCCATCATGTTGGTGGCTGTAATGATCCTGGCGCGACGACTGCGGTCCACCTAGCCTTAACCAGACACTCTGCAAGGCAATGGGGCACAGCGCGCGCGCTGTGCCCCACTTCTGTATCTGTGGGAGACACCTGTCTATGAGGGTTATTCACAAACCGGCTCAGCTCAAGCGCTGTGCCGCTCGACGCACCGCGGCAGCCAACAGGCGGCGCACCATAACCATGCTCTTGGCCCTGACCGTGGCACTCCTCGCGAGCGGCTGTACCGCAATTCCCACACTGACGCCCAGAGTCATCACGCCCACGCCACTACCTGCAACGCCTGCTGCGGCCCCTGCTTCCCCCACGCCCACGCCATCACCGACCTTGCCCCCGGCGCCTACCGCGAGCCGTACGCCCGAACCTGCACCCGATCCATCCCAGCTGCAGGCCGCGGCCGAGACGGGAATGGCAGCATTGCAGGAAGCAGCGGGACAGGCCGACATACTCTGTATGCGGTACGAGGACACCGACGCCGACGGCCAGCCGGAATGGATAGCACTGACACAGCGCCGGGGATCAACCACAAATCGCCTGGATGCCTTTGTGTTGGACGACGGCACCGTCTACGAGCTACCCTCAGCGCAGCCGAAGCCTGGCGCCCCCGACGTGGGATTGGGAGAATTCGCGACCTGTGAAATCGAAATACGCGACGTCAACGTGGACGGTATACCCGAGATCGCCATCTTCGGTCATGCCAAGGGCAACGAGACCCTCCTCCACCTCTTTGCCTGGGAAGACGACGGCTACCGTCGCCTGGGATTCTTCACCGGCAATGCCGGCGTCCGCTTTATGGATGTGGATGGCGACCTGGAAGAGGAGATCTGGGAAGGTCACCGTATGCAGAGCACACCCAGCATCGCCTGGTATGTCATCTACACGTGGGAGAACAACACTTACGGATGGACATCCGATACCTACGGCTGGTACTTCGATGACCGGCCACAGAGCTATCCCACGCATCTGCCTGATACTACCGTCATCGCCTTCTATCTCGCCCTCAACGAGCGCGACCTTCCCGGCGCCTACGAACT
>CAZEXX010000009.1:0-14822 GCA_964516885.1 uncultured Anaerolineales bacterium
TCCCAGAGGGCCTGGTCGATGCCGGAGATGGCGTTGTTGAGCACCGGGCCGTTGCGCCAGTAGCTGTGAACGTGCGCCATTTGCCAGAACTCCTCGATGCGCGAGACATCACGCCCGATGGCGAAGGGCTTGAGATGTCCTTCGATCGCGGCAGCCACGGCGTGGAAGCGCTGGGTGAAGGTCGCGCAGCCCAGTCCATACAGACCGGGTTCTGAGGTGATGACTTTCACGATGACCAGCCGTGAGCCGGCCGGCTGGGTCAGAATCGTCTTGACGTCCTTGATCGTAATCGGTTTTGCCATTGAGTTGTCTCCTACGAGATTGAGGCTGGCTAACAGCTCAGCCTGGATCAGGTCATTCTATGGGGGATTGATGGGCTGTCAATGAACGAGACGGGGTTGTGTGAGTGATTGTAGGGAGCACGTTACCTGCGCGAACGCGCAGGCGAACCTATGCGAATGCGTAGGCGTGCTCCCTGCAACCAAGAGGAAGAGACAGAAGCGTGAGCAGCTTCGTCTGTATCTGAGATCCCTGCCCCCGCAGCGATCTCGGAATACCAAGTTAGGTGCCGGCCAACTGGATCACTGTTGGCCAACCGTGGCCCAGTTGGGTTACATGGACAGGAATCTGGCCAGCAACTTCTGGCTGCGCGCGTCGAGCGCTGAGAAGCGCTCGATCTCGTGTCGCGCATCGTTGACGTCGATGATCAGCCAATGGCCCGGCGATACCTCTCGTGTGCTTCGCGTGATGTTGTTGCGCATCACGAACTCCTGTGGGCCCTTGTCTGTCTCGACTTCCCAATACAGGAACCCGAGCTCTTCTTTGATCGACTCGATGCGCGTGATTTTGGGCACCAAGTAGTAAAGGTTCAGCTCCGCAGCGACTGCCTCGCGGTCCTTGTCGTCAAGCTCGGTCCAGTCGGCGATAATGCCGATTTCGGGCTGTTTCTCCGCGTTAGCATCCCGGATGGAGAGGTAGGCGGACTGATCTGAGACCGGGAAGCACGAGCGCAGGACAACGCGCGGGTACTGGACGCTGACGCCGTTCTCTTCGGTGACGGTGAGGCTCAGGGTGTCACTGCGGCGTGTAAAGTCGACGCGATCTGCTGTAAGATAGGTAACCTCATATGACTTAATCATTGCCGGCCTCCTACAGACTCGCCGTGCTGCCGTCGATGCGCGCCATCTGCGACTGCATCTGGACCAGCTTATAGAACATACCGTGGTTCTCGATCAACTGCTTGGGCGAGCCCTGTTCCTCGACTTTGCCCCCGTTCAACACCACGATGCGGTCGGCGTTGTGCAGGGTCGACAGGCGGTGGGCGACCGCGATGGTCGTGCGCCCTTTGACCAGCTCGTCCAGGGCTTCCTGGATCTGGCGTTCCGTCTCGCTGTCCACCGAGGAGGTAGCCTCGTCCAGGATCAGGATGCGCGGGTCGTGCAGGATGGCGCGGGCGATGGAGATACGCTGTCGCTCGCCACCGGAGAGACCGCTGCCGCCCTCGCCGACGATGGTGTCATACCCCTCGGGCATTGCTGTGATGAAGTCGTGGGCATTGGCCGCCTTGGCCGCGCGTATGATCTTGGCGTACGTGGCATCCGGTTTGCCGTAGGCGATGTTCTCGGCCAGTGTGCCGCGAAACAGATATGGCGACTGCAGCACCATACCGACTTGTTGCCGAATCTCCTCCATCGACAGATCCCGGATATCCTCGCCGTCGATCAAGATGGAACCGCCTGTCACGTCATAGAACCGGCACAGCAGGTTGACCAGTGTGGTCTTGCCGGCGCCGCTGTGGCCGACTAAGCCGATCATCTCGCCGGGTTGGATCTTGAAGTCGACGTCATTGATGACTGGGAAGTACGGATCGTAGCCGAAGGTCACGTGCTTGAACTCGATTGCACCCTTGATGTTGGGTTTGCGGACGGGGATCGGTGGCTGGACCTGCTCGGCCTCATCGAGCAGCTCAAACGTGCGCTGCGAGATGGTGACAAAGCGGTTCATCGCCTGGCTGACCTGCGTGAGGTTGGAGAGCGGACCGTAGAACATGCCCAGGTAGCCGATGAAAGCCATCAGCGTACCGACGGTGATCTGATCGGCCATCACGGCCTTACCACCGGCATACCAGATGATCAGCCCGCCGGCGTTAAAGGCGAAGGCGATCAGCGGGAAGAACTTGCCCCACGCTAGGTTCACCTGGAGCTGGGTTTGCAGCATGCGGTCGTTGCGGTTGTGGTAGCGCGCCTCTTCTTGATCCTCCTGAGCGAACGCCTTGACGACGCGCACGCCGGAGAGGAAGGTGTTGAGCATGGCGTTGAGCCGCCAGCGGGCAACCCAGAAGCGCCGGAAGTGCGGACGCATATAGCGATAGTAGTAGAATGCTGCGACCATCACGAAGGGAGTCGGAATCAGCACGTAGAGACCGAGCGACGGCGCCATTGTAAACAGTACGACACCGATACCGGCAACCATCAGCAGGTTCAGCGCGAAGTTGGTCATCTGCGAGAACAATCCCTGTAGCTCGCTGGTGTCCTGATTGACGCGTGTCATCACCCGACCGGTCTGATTCTTGTCGAAGTAATCAACGGGTAGCTTCTTGAGGTGCGCGAAGAGCTTGTCGCGCAGCCCCGCGGTGAACTTTCCGCTGACGTTGATGGTCAGCCGGTTCTTGACGATGGCGATGGCGACGTTCGCGATCCGTAGGCCGAGCAATCCCAGCACGAGCCAGAGCAGCAGGCCGGCATCGCCGTTCTCGGCGAGCACATCGTCAATCAGAATACCTGTCAAACGAGGTGGAATCAGGTTGATGGACGCCCCCGCAACGAGCAACAATGTGATGATGCCCACCTTCCCCCAATAGGGTTTGGCCTCTTGCATCAGGCGTCTGAAGATCTTGCCGCGCTGGATACAGCTCGGGCATACCTTTGCCGAGGGATCAGCCAGGTACTTCCCACAACTCACACAGACGTGGGCGTCTGAGTTGGGGCTGGGGACCGGAGTATCGGGGCCATTCTTGGCGCGCTCTTTGAGGTAATGCGCGACACGGCCGAAGTGGTCTGTGAAGTCGTTCGAATAGTGCAGAAGCACGTGGGGCTGCTGATCGACTGTGACCTGAATCAGGCCGTTGCCGACGCAGCGCTCGATCTTGGCATCCTCAATCTTGTCGAGGGAGAACTGGTGGCGCTGGTAGGCCCTGCCATTGGGCCGGTCCAGAACCATCAGCTCTTGATCGTCGATCAAGAGCCACTGCTCACCGAATTGCCCGTCTGGACCCAGGTCCGATTGGACGGCGAGCCGGATGTCGTGGATATTGTGGCCGGTAGCTTTGATTTCGTCAATCACCGGCATTGGGAGAATCGCGATATCGATGCCGGGGTTGTCGTGAGTGTGCAACTGCGGCACGTTCACGTGTGACCCGGTTATCTGTATCAGGGGATCCTCAGAAGTCTCCGTATTCTCTGTTTTCGCCATGTCCTGCCTCCTCTGGTTTTGAGTTCACACTCATTTCCAACGAGGCACCCTTATGCAAAGCAAAAAAGGGCACCTTGAACATATCAAGTAGCCCTCTTCCACGCCTACGAGGTTAGCTGTCGGGCTCGGACGGAAGAAGCTCGCCCTAAGTCTGCCAACTCCATGAGTTGGATGACAATTCGCCCCAAATTGGTTCCCCCGTTGCTCGCATCTACACTCTGTGCTCGCATTCGGCGTCCGCTGTCTATTCGCTTGTATGATTATTCTAACGAACTACATGCTACCACAGAAAAAATCCCAAGTCAATAGTTTTTGTGCTGATTTTCGAACTAATCCCAGAGTTCCTGCCACCGCTCCGGGAGGAGTTGGGAGAGTGTGACGCTGCGATCGGGAGAGAGCAGGATCTCGGCGTCCAGATTGTCGTTGTTGACCTGGTAGAGCAGTTCCCGGCAGCGCCCGCAGGGCGGCATAAACTTACCGTCGCCGCCAAGCGCTACGACTTTGACGATTCGCGACTCGCCCATCGTGACCATATGCGCAATCGCGCTGTGTTCCGCGCAGAAGCCGATGCCGCACGCGGCATCGATGCACACGCCGACGTAGATGTTGCCGGCGGCGGTCAGCAGTGCTGCGCTGACGCCACCGGCGTTACACTCGTCGCTGAGTTCGCGGTAGTTCAGGACGTCCTTGGCCTTCTGGATCAGTTCTTCGTTGGTCATAGATGAGTTTCCTCTCCGTGTGACAGGGTGGCTTCTGAAGGCACTTGGCTCTATGGGCTACCCTGTTCGTCTGTCAGTTGCGCCTTCGCTACACAGCAATCTGGTTGGCCGCACAGGGGAAGATGGCGACGTCGGGATTGGTGTAGCGCGACCCCAGGAAGTCCCGGAGGGTCTCCCAGCTGCGGTAGGTGTGCACACACCGGGCATCCTGTGGGGTGACGTGCGGCGAGAGATAGACGATAGGGTGCCCCTCATACATGGGCTGTGAGCTGCGCCAGTCTCCCTCACTGCGACCGTAGACCATACCGGGGCTGTAGAGGGCGTGGTGCCCGCGCCCCTCGGGGCTGGCCGAGACCAGCACCACCGTGGCGTCAGGCTTGAGGACCGGACGATGCGGCGCCGCCAACTCCGCGGAGGCGATGATGTTGAGCCCCAGGCCGGCCTGGAGGAAATCGGTGTCCTTGGGGTAGGCGTTGCAGATGGCGATGTCGACCGGGGCCTCAGGCATCTTGGTGGCGTAGACAGCGCGCGCCTGCTCGACGCCTGCGCGGTGGGCCTGGACGAAGTCGCCGACATAGACCCCGGCGACACCCCGGCGACTCGTGAGGACAAGATTGATGATGACGTCGAGCCCGACCTTCCGGCCCATCTCCTCAATGTCTGCGCGCAATTCATTGTGGTCGACGTTCAGGAGTCCGGTCCCCAGGCGCCCCGGTCTGTGCATGCTGGCCACGGTCTCGTAGCTGGCGACACCGGGAATGACGACTTTGGCGCCGCCGCCGAACCCCGGCCCGCTGTGGGGCATGATCGATCCAATGCCGATTTTCAGGTCGCCCTCTGCGAACTGGCGGCATAGTTTGATGGGCGTGCCCCTGCTGGAGAACCCGTAGTCGACGTGACCATCGTGTGGGAAGCTGTTGTAGATGTCAAGCCTCTCGACGGCAATATCCCCCAGCTTTTTGCGCATCTCCTCTTTGGTCATCAGTCGGTGCATCCCCACCGCAAGAATGACCTTGACGTCGTCCAGGTCGATGCCGCCGGCCTCCAATCGTTGCATCACCAGGGGCATCAGGCGGGAGGCTGGGGTGGGCCGGGAGATGTCGTCCACGGCGATCGACACGGTGCGCTTGCCCGCGGCCACGGTCTGCCGTGCCAGCTCCTCAAGCGTAGGCGTGCCGATGGGCGCGTCCATAGCTGCCTCAATGGCCGCCTCGTCCATATCGGGTCCATCGGCCGGGGAGTAGGCGCGAACGTGCCAGCCTTCCGGGAAGTCCAGTGCCAGATCGTGATCGCCGTACCACGAGTGCCAGGGGATGGTGATGAGTGTCATGGGTTCTCCTCTAGGTGGGTTGAAATAACGCGGTTTGCAGGTTGTGTATGCTCTCGATCCTCTGGGTCTGTTTGGGTGATAACATCTCGGAAATGATGGGCGCGCCAAATTCGTGGAGGAAGGTATACGCCATAGCCTGTCGCAGGAAGGCCTCATCCAGCACCTGCGCTGGATCGTAGCCTTTCATGCAGGCCTCAAGGCCGGAGGTATTGCGGGCAAGTGCGCTGAACCACAGCGCAACCCACTCGTACTCGCGGGGAGCGACGCGGGCATCTGCGAAGTCGATAAGGCCGGAGATGGCCCAGACATCCCCGTGACGTTGGAGCATGACGTGGTCCTCGGTGACGTCGCCGCTGACCAGCACCAGATCCGGTGTGCCCTGTTCGGCCAGGACAGTGTTGACGAAGGCCGGGACCCGGTTGATCACGTGATCGGGCAGCGCGGTCTTCCGGCGCAGCGCCGCTGTGGCGCGCGCGATCTGCTGCTGTGTGTAGCGCTGCCATCCGGCTCGCGTCACGTCCATGGCACTGAGTGTGCTCAGCGGGATCGCGTGGAGGTGGCGCAGCCGCCGTCCCAGCTCTTCCGCGATGTTGAGGAGGCTGCGGTCATCGATTTCGTCCCGCACCTCGCGGATCGGCTCCCCGGGGACGAAGGAGAGAACAACGTAGGGCCAGACTGAGCTGGAGTCGTGGACCTTGCGGGCGGTAGGTCGCCCGGTGGCAGTCAGCTGCCCATGGGCGATGAGCCGCGGGGCGCCCAGCTCGGGGGTCGGTTCGAGCAGCATGTGGATCTCGCGCTCGAACGCGTAGTCTTCGTGGCAGAACGGCGCGTAGATCTTGACAACGGCCCTCTGCGAGGGCTGCTGCCGGTTGACGACGAAGACAGCGTTGCTGCCGGGGTGGCCGGCGATGATGGTGTGGCAGGGCAGCCCAGCACGCCGGCATATCTCTCCGACCAGTGGTGCCCACGTGGGAACGTCGAGGAAGATCTTGCCCCAGTCGTCCCAGGTTTTCACCTCCAGGAGTTTGTCAACTGCAGCCTGCCAGGTGAGCGATGTTGAGTGTCCAGAGTTGGCCAAGTGTCGTGTCCTATCGATGACAAACCTCGAGTCCGCCTGTGTGAGGTCTGATCCGGGCTACCCGGCCAACTTCAGTGTCAAGTTCGCGACACGGATGCCGAGGTCCCTGGCCTTCGCCAGGTCTGCTCCTCCCGGCTCGCCGACGGCGAAAGGACCGAAATGCGGTCCCTTCGTCGTGCCCTGGACCACCATACCTGACACCAGCATCGCCGTGACGATCGACATATTCGTCAGCTCATGGCCGCAGCCCGCGCCGCCCGAGGTGGTGAAGGCCGCACCCACCTTGCCCTCCAGCTTGCCATAGATCTTGGCGGTCTCGTCGAACAGTGCCTTGACCTCGGCCGCCATCTGACCGAAGTACGTGGGAGAGCCCACGATGGTGCCGTCGGCCTCAAGCCAATCCTCGTTGCTCATCTCGGCCACGGGCTTGAGCTCACATGTAACGCCATCCACCGATCTGACCCCTTCGACCACGGCCTCCGCCAAGGCTCTTGTATTCCCAGTCACACTGAAGTACGTCACAATCACAGTTGCCATCGCCCTTATCCTCCGCTGGTATCTGATCGCTGACAGGCTGAAAGCTGACTAGCTATCTGTCACTCCCGCCATAACCCTTCCTGCAGGCTGCCACCGTGGCTGAAGTAGCGGCGCGTGTGCGCCAGGCGATGGTGGACTTCCTTGATCGCGATCTCCGCGGCGGCCTCAAAGGTCTCCTGCCCATACGCCGCGGTGGCGCGCTGCGGTGGCATAGCGCCGCCCACGCCGATCAGGGGTTCGCCCTCCGGCGGCAGCAGGCTGAGATCCACGGTCTCCGGGTGCAGCGCCATCACGTGGGAGGTCTCCCAGCCTGCGGCGTGATCACCGGGGTTGTCAAAGAGTCCCTGTACCAGCAGATAGTCGACGAAGGCCCAGGCCAGCATCCTGTCACTCTCGCCATAGAGGCGCTGGTTCCATTGGAGCACGGCGGCGCGGGTATGATCGATCAAGGGATAGTGCCCGGCAACGAGCACGCCGACCTTGAACCCCAGCGTCGCTGCCTCCGCCAAGATATGCAGGAGTAGCTTGTGATAGTTGATGACCTGCTCTGTGGCCGAGAAGGGCTGCCGGTCAGGCAGGAAGTTGTCGGGTGAGAGTTCCATTTTCTCGGCGATTTGATCTCGGTCACGGGCGTTGGCCTCCATCAGGGCTTCCAGCCGGCTCTCGCCGTAGTAGAGCGGTGGGAAGACCAGGCCGCCGCCTTTTTCTGCACACAGTATGGCCAGTCCCTCGGCCTGCAACGTGTCGGCGCCGGTGGGGTTGTGAAGGCCGTGCCACTCAATCGTGCCTATGGGGATGTAGACGACGGGGCAGGCTTTCCTTCGCGCCACGATCTGCGCTGGTCGCAGCATATGATATCGGACCTCTGGTTTCATAGAATGAGCCTCCTCAGATGGGTTTGGTCGGGTACTGTGATGCCAACTCGTCCATCAAGCGGACGTTTTCGTGTAACTGGGACCGGCTGCTGGTGCCGATGGAGAGGGCGTGGACGGTCCCGAGTCCAAGAACGTAACTGAGGGCTTTCTTGACGTCGCCGGTCAGCTCCCCGCAGCCGAGGACTTTCATCGCGTAGAGACCTTTGCCGGCGTCGTAGAGCTGTTGGATGATGGGGGTAACCTCGGACGTCTGTCCATCCATCCGCACGCCTGCGTGGTTTATGCGCACGAGGATGATATCGGACCAACCATCGTCGACGGCGCCGCGGAGTGCGTCGAGGCTGTGGCCCGACATACCGACAGCGCGGACCTTGCCGGCCTCCTTGGCCTTGGTCAGCGCCGTCATCGCGCCATCCATCCGTCTGGGCCAGTTATGCGCGGCGACTCCGTGCAGCAGCACGACGTCGAGAACGTCGGTGTTCAGCTCTATGAGGAAGCGCTCGACGTCGCGCGTCACCGCCCTCTCTCGCTTGGCGGTCGTCTTTGTGGTCAGTACCACCTTGTCGCGAGGCACCTGCTTGAGCGCCTCGGCGACGTGCGGGTGAGAGCCGTACTGGTCTGCGGCGTCCCAGAAGTTCACTCCCAGATCATAGGCCTCGCGGAGCAGTGACGCCAGCCCCTCAAGACCCAACGCAGTCTGCTCTGAGTGATGGGCCCAGCCGTGGGTGCCGGTGCCGATACCCAGCCGGGAGACCCGGAGTCCTGTGTGGCCGAACTCAATCATATCCATGGGGGAATCCTCGAATCGCAGATGACAAATGACAAATGACAAATCACAGATCGCAAATCCAGAATGGGCCTATGCGCGGCCCCACTTCTCGAAGGCATCCTCAAACGACAGTCCTGCGGCCAGGTCCTCGCGCATGCCCTGCTCGCGGCCTTCGATCTCCTCCGCTTTCTCCAGCGCCTCCATTGCGATGGCCTGGGGCACCACGATGACGCCGTCCGGACCGCCGATGATCCAGTCTCCGGGCTCGATACGGACGTTGCTGGTCAGCGTGCCGGGCATGGCGATAGGGACGTTGACCGCATTCATCGTCCAGCGCCTGGCGGATTCGACCGGCGAGGTGCCCTTGGCGCAGACCGTGTAGTTGGGGATCACTTCCAGGCCGAGCAGGTCCCGGATGTGCCCGTCGAGCACGATGCCACGGGCGCCCGCCTGCTGGATGGACCAGCTGGTCATCTCACCAAACTTGCCGGTGTGGGGCTCTCCACCGGTCTCTAGAACGACGACACTGCCCGGGAAAACCACGTCGCGCAGGATCCGGAAGTAGTCCCCACCTTTGCCATACTTCTCAGCATCTCCCTCGGCCGGCACGTACCGGGCCCCACGCGCCGTGACGGCGATGCCGGCCAGGTGCTGGTGCGGGAAGAGCGGGCGGATACTCAGATCCAGACACTGGTTGGGATATCCCATCTTGTCCAGCGTATCATACAGATTGGCAATGCGGATCTTGTCCCACCGCGCCTGCAGTTCGACGATCGACGGTTGCGTTTTCTCCTCTGACATTGCGACCTCCTGGTTTGGTTTCTGGGTTTCCACGAGTTCTATACGGACGGGGAGAGAGCCCTCACCCTCCCCGGGCGCGCAGACGCGCCTTTCCCCTCCCTCTCCCGCCCGCAGGCGAGGGAGGGGGCACGAGCTTCTGAGCTCGCAGGCTACTTCTCAGACTCCGCGTTGGCGAACTCTGAGTTCGCGCGCTCCAAGAGCGCCTTCATATAGCCGATGGAGAATGCTGTGCCGACGCGGCGATCATTGGTCATCGAGGGAATGTGGTCGGCGATGGCGACGCCGTCGAACTCGACCTCGCGCAGCGCGCGCATAATCTTGTACATATCCATATAGCCGTCATCGAGGAAGGTCTCGACGAAGTGTGGCAACGGCTGGTGGACATTGCGGAAGTGGATCTTGAAGAGCTTTTGCTGCTCGCCGAAGTACTTGATGGTCTCCAGGACGTTCTTCCCCATCAGGTCGCCGCCCTCAAGCCAGCAGCCGACGCATAAGCAGAGGCCGACATTGGGGCTGTCAGCGATCTCCATCGCGCGCTTGTACCCCTCGAAATTGCCGAAGATGCAGCGGGGGATGCCGCCCAGCTCGGGCACGGGCGGATCGTCCGGGTGGATGCCGATCTTGACGCCGGCTTCCTCGGCGACCGGCGCAACCTGCTTGATGAAGTACTCGAAGTTATCCCAGATCTCGTCCTCTGAGTATTTGCGTCCGTGGGTCAGGGGGCCTTCATAGATCGTGCCGACCCAATGCCCTTTGGACTCGCCATCCAGGTTGAAGGCCCGGGCCGAGGCACCGCCACGCGTGGTCTCCCGCTCACTGCTCCAGATGCCGTTAGCCATGTGGGCATAGGTGGTGTAAGGGATGCCTGCCTTGCCCAGGTTGCGCAGGTGCCGCTTGTACTCCTCGATCTTCGCGTCGCGGCCCGGCAACCCCAGCGTGATTTCGGGTACGTTGTGGACCGACCAGCTGCCAAAACCGTAAACCTTCAGCCCCGCTTCAGCGAAGAGGGCCCTCCGGCTGGCGTAGTAATCGTAGCTGGCCTTCTCTCCATTGGTCCACAGGACGACATAGTCGACGCCCATCTGCTTGATGAAGGCGGTGTCTTCCGGGGTGGGCTCCGGTGTGATCTGCGCCGCGATTTTGATGCCCTTCTCAATATCAGGTCTGTCAATAAACATGTTCTTCTCCGTGATGCTAGCTTGGTGAAAACAACCGTCTGCGTCGAAAACAACTGCTTACGCTCGTGCCAAGAGGGATCGCTACTGTCCCGTCCTGCTCTGTGCGGTCGCGCACTTAGTCGAGCTAACAACTTGCCCCCGCTGAGGGGAGCTCAACCTACATAAACTCCGCGTTGGCGAACTCTGAGTTCGCGCGCTCCAGCAGCCCCTTCATATAGGCGATGGAGAAAGCCGTGCCGACGCGGTGGTTGTCCGTCATCGCCGGAATGTGATCCGGTATAATGATCCCATCGAAATCAACAGCGCGCAAGGCGCGCATCACCTGATATAGTTCCATAATGCCGGCATCGAGGAAGGTCTCGGCGAAGTGCGGGAGCGATGCGTTAACGTTGCGGAAGTGGACTTTGAAGATCTTCTTCCGCTCGCCGAAATAGTGGATGGTCTCCAGGACGTTCTTCCCCATCAGGTCGCCACCCTCAAGCCAACAGCCGACGCACAGGCAGAGGCCGACGTTGGGGCTATCAGCGATCTCCATCGCGTGCTTGTAGCCGTCGAAGCTGCTGAAAATGCAGCGCGGGATTCCGGCCAGCTCGGGCACGGGTGGATCGTCGGGGTGAATCCCGATCTTGACGCCGGCTTCCTCAGCAACCGGCGCGACCTGCTTGATGAAGACCTCGAAGTTGTGCCAGATCTCATCCTCGCTGTACCGGCGCCCGTGGCTCAGCGGCATCTCGTAGATCTCGCCATCCCAGGTGCCCGTTTCCGCCCTGGCCAGGTCAAAGGCTCGGGTCGGCGCTCCGCCGCGTGTAGTCTCTCGCGCCGTGCTCCAGATGCCGTTGGCCATATGCGCGTAGGTCGTGTAGGGGATGCCGGCCCTGCCCAGGTTGCGCAGGTGCCGCTTGTACTCCTCGATCTTCTCGTCGCGGCCCGGCAGCCCCAGCGTGATGGCGGGTTGGTTGTGGACCGCGCGATTGCCGAGGGCATAGAGCTTGATGCCCTCGTTTTCCAGCAGCTCGCGGCAGCTCCTGTAGAACTCGTAGCTGGCGTGCTGCCCGCCGGTCCACATCACGGCGTACTCCACCCCCATCTGCTTGATGAACGGCAGGTCATCCTCCGTGATGTGATCCATACTCATGGCTTGCATGAAGGCCAATTCTTCCTCTGTCGGTTTCGGCGTTACCTGCGCCGCGATCTTGATGCCCGGCTCGATGTCGGGACGTTCTATGAACATGGGTGCTCCTTTGAAAGGCTGGACGCTGTAAGCCTGAAGCCGGATACTGGATGCCAGATACTGGATCCTGGATGAAGAGTATCATGGATTCACGGACTCGCACAAGGGTATTCTAGCGATATGGTTCTCGGTGGTGTTGGATGACACCTTGGAGGAAACGGTTCAGCTTCTCGCCCAGTGTGTCATACTGCTGGTGCATCCGTTGGTAGTTTTCGTTGTCGAGTGCCCCGGTAGATTTTAGCATATCGAGATGGACCTGTGTCTCATCACAAGATGCCAGGGCGTATACGATGAATCTGATGTAATCCTGCTTGTAGCGGCGACGTCCATAGCCTCCGGCAAGATTTGCAGGAATCGATTTGGCAGATCGAGGGATTTGGCTACCTACTTCGTATAGCTCGTGCCTGGGGAAGCTCTTTGACAATCGATCGATCTCAACCGCCAAGTCAAATGCCAGCTGGTAAACCCCTAAGTTTCGATCGTTCGCTGCTTGGGTCATAAGCACCCCCCACCAGCCATCCAGTATCCAGTGTCCAGCATCCGATACTATCGCCGCGCCTTCTTCTCGGTCGCGACTGCCTCTTTCACGATCTCAAGGTATGTAAGCCCGAACGACTCGCCCGGTTCGATGGAGGTGAATTCGTGCCACTCGTTCCACGAGGTAATCATCACCATCCTGACCGGACCGTGAGCCAGGGCGATGGCGTCTCTCAATTGTGTAGCGAAGCTCTCCGGGTCGCGGGGAATCACCGGGTGCTCGGCTTCGGGGCGGACACCGGTGTCATCGAAGCCGGGAAGGATATCCGGGATAAAGGCGACGCCGTCTGCGGAGGTCTTACGCGCCCAGATAGCGTACTGCCTGGCAACCTTGCCGGCGAAGCCATCCGCGATGCCGGGCACCGAGGTATGCATGTTGTATGCGGTGACGCCGTCGTAAGGGTGGATGCGCACGCTGGAGGGCGACTGCCAGTAGACCTCGTCGCCGATGATAAAGGCGGGCTCGCCGATCTCAGCCCGGACCACCTCCCGGACTGCGTCCATCGTACCCTGGATGTCGCCGACAAAGGTGCGGGTGAGGTAGAGAAAGAGCACCGGGCGGCCCTCGATGCGCAGGTAGTTGGGATGGCTGAGGGCGGTCTTGGCCAGATAGGTGACGTCATCGACTACTTGTTGCTGGGTCCTTGCGTCGTTCAGGCGGATGTGGCCGCCGTCCATACCCAGCAGGCCGGGGGTCTCGTAGAGGATGGCAAATCGGAAGTCGCTTCCCTCAATGACCTCCGGGAAGGATGTGCTGAGGACCGTATCCTCCTTCGATCCCTGGCCCCACCAGCTGGCTACAAAGAGGTCGATGCCGTGATCGGTGGCCCAGGCAACTTGTTGGCGGATCACGGCGGGGTCGGCGGAGTCGTATTCCCCCAACGTCGGCTCACCAAGATAACCCTCGTCCCAGTGCCGGCGGCCGGGGCCGAACCAGGGGTACCAATAGGCGCCGATGAGTAGCGCGTCCTCGGCGTGCACGGCTGTGGGCTGCGGCGTGAGTGTGGCTGTGGGTGGTTCCATAGTCATAGGGCCCTCGGTCTCGGGTGGGAATGAACTCGTGGGGAAACACGCGGTCAGCGCGAAGAGCATCAGCAGCAGCGCCGGGGTCTTGTTAGTTGATATCACGGGCACGATTGACCACATTAGAGTTGCTTGTCATGTTGTCATTATGGCACGCCTTGTGAGGGCGTCAAAACTGGCAATCCTGAGGGTGGGGCTATACTCACGGTATGAGCTGAGCAACACTTCAGTCGTCACTCACCAACTCAGCTAGAAACGGTCATCTGCCCCGAGTCGCGGGACGGCTCCCAAATCAAATCCAAGGAAGGTTGAAATGAAGATTACCAAGCTGGAAACCTTATTCGTCAAACCTCGTTGGCTCTTTCTCAAGGTCCACACTGACGAGGGTATCGTTGGGCTGGGTGAACCTGTGGTCGAGGGCCGTGCCCAGACCGTGGCGGCAGCCGTGAAGGAGATCGGCCGGTACCTGATCGGTCAGGATCCCCGCCGCATTGAGCATCACTGGCAGGCCGTCTACCGCGGCCAGTTCTACCGCGGTGGACCGGTGTTGACCAGCGCGCTCTCTGGCATCGAGCAGGCGCTGTGGGATATCACCGGCAAGTGGTTGGGGGTGCCCGTCTATCAACTCCTGGGCGGCGCGGTGCGCGACCGGATCAGGATGTACGGTTGGCTCGGTGGCGATACCTATGGTGACTACATCGAGAGCGCCAAGGTGAGCGCGAACCAAGGCTTCACCGCGCTGAAGATGGGCATCCTGGGCGCGGTCAACATCGTCGACACGCCGGCGGTGGTGGAGGCCAACGTCGAGCGCTTTGCGATGATACGTGAGGCGGTCGGCAAGGAGGTCGATGTGGGTATCGACTTCCACGGGCGGGTGAGTCCGGCGATGGCGGTCCGCTTGGCCCGGGCGCTGGAGCCCTACGATCCGATGTTTATCGAGGAGCCGGTCCTGCCGGACAACGTCGATGCGATGGTCACGGTCGCTCGCAGTACCACGATCCCCATCGCCACGGGAGAGCGCCTCTTCACCAAGTGGGGCTTCCGCGAAGTGCTGGAGAAGCAGGCGGCCTCGATCCTGCAGCCCGACCTGTCGCACGCCGGCGGTATCCTGGAGTGTAAGAAGATCGCGGCGATGGGCGAGGCGTATTTTGCCGCCATCGCCCCGCACTGCCCGCTGGGACCTATTGCGCTGGCTGCGTGCCTCCAGCTGGATGCCTGTACGCCTAACTTCATCGCCCAAGAGCACGTGACATTGGGTGAAGGCTATCTGAAG
>CAZEXX010000009.1:14832-24862 GCA_964516885.1 uncultured Anaerolineales bacterium
CCTTTGTCATCAAGGACGGCTACATCGACCTGCCCACCAAACCGGGGCTGGGTATCGAACTCGACGAGGAAGCCCTGGCCGACAAGTTCAATGACGGGTCGTGGGAGACCCCGCGGCTGTGGCATAGGGACGGTTCGGTGGCGGATTGGTGATCCAACCCCCTAGGGTTGGCGGGATAGGGGAGCAGGGACAGGGGTGGTGGACCTGAAAGCTTCCCGAAGACTTTGGGCCCTCAGTGGAACCGGACGCGGGGACCTTTCTCCGCGGGGATCCGGGAAGGTCTCTGGGGACCTCGATCACTTGTAGCGAGAGCAGAAGGAGAAGATGCAATGTCTAACACGCGACTGAATATCCTGTGGATCTGCACGGATCAGCAGCGGTTCGATACGATTCACGCTTTGGGGAATGATCATATCCGGACGCCCAACCTGGACCGGTTGGTTGCCGAGGGCGTGACGTTCCTGCGAGCATACTCGCAGAGCCCAATCTGTACGCCGAGCCGCGCCAGCTTCTTGACCGGCAAGTATCCCAGCACGGTGCACGTGAACCGCAACGGCGATGGATGGTTCCCCGAGCATCCGGGCTTGATCCCACGCACGCTGCGACATGCGGGCTACGACACGGGCCTGGCGGGCAAGCTGCATCTGACCGCCGCCAACGGGCGCGTGGAGCAATTCCCGGAGGATGGCTACGGCTATCGTGTCCTCAAGTGGAGCCATCACCCGCAGCCGGAGGAGTTCTGGCCGACGGCTGAGCACGACTACCAGCAGTGGCTGGCCGATCACGGCGTGGACTGGGAAACGGCACACGATGCGGACCTCGATAGCGTCTGGCGCGTCCCCGGCATCTGCCGGCCCGGCATTGCAGCCGAGTATCACCAGACGACGTGGTGCGCCGAGGAGGCCATCTCCTTCATGACCGAGGAACGTGACGGCCCGTGGCTGATGAGCGTCAATCCCTTCGACCCGCATCCTGCCTTTGACCCGCCGCTCTCCTACCTGGCGCGGATGGACGCTGCGTCGATGCCGCTCCCGCTCTTCCGCGAGGAGG
This sequence comes from uncultured Anaerolineales bacterium, assembly GCA_964516885.1. GTDB lineage: Bacteria > Chloroflexota > Anaerolineae > B4-G1 > SLSP01 > PWVB01. The sequence continues at coordinate 15,883 of CAZEXX010000009.1, forward strand.
AGCTGGAGGGCCAGCTACGCTTCGGGGAGGTCGACTTCCAGACGGAGACCCCGGTCTCGCCGGAGAGCTACGATGCGCGACGTATGGTGGCGGCGTACTATGCCGAGATCGAGCAGATCGATGATCAGGTCGGTCGCATGCTGGATGCCCTGGAGGCTGGCGGCCAGCGTGAGGATACAATCGTGATCTTCACCAGTGACCATGGCGAGATGCTGGGCGATCACGGTTTACTGTGGAAGGGGTGTCGCTTCTACGAGGGCCTGGTCCACGTGCCGTTGATCACCTCGTGGCCCGGCCATTTTCAGACTGGCCTGCGGGCAGAGGCCCTGGTCGAGCTCACGGACATCGTGCCGACGCTTCTGGATGCGGTTGGGCTGCCAATCTCATCCCACATCCAGGGGCGCTCGCTGCTTCCGATTCTCACCGGGACGGCAGATCCCGCCGTGCACCGGGAGTTCGTGCGCTGTGAGTACCACGACGCATTGGATCGGACCTTCGCAAGCCACGCCAACATGCTGCGCAATGATCGCTACAAGCTTGTGGTCTACCACGGCCAGGCGATGGGCGAGTTGTACGATCTGGAGGCTGACCCGGATGAGTTCGTCAATCTCTGGGTCGATCCGGCCACGCAGACGGTCAAGTATGAGCTGATGAAACAGCTCTTTGATGCGGTAATGCTGGCTGTGGATGAGGGCGTCGAGCGCGTTGGCCGGTATTAGCCCGTCACGTGACAAGACAGGACCTTCAGGGTCTCCGTGGACCGTCCAGCTTGGCTGACTGGAAGCTCAGACGACAGATCCTGAAGGTCTTTCTTGTCTGTTGATATCACGATCGATCAACTAGAATTCATCACAAGCCCTGCAGACCGTGTGCGCCAGGATGTGGTAGGCCGCACGCTCTGGGGGGGCCAATAGAAGGGGCATCAGCTCTTCCCTGATGAGGCGCACGTAGTGCTCGCTGCTCATCATCCGCTGCTGTTGTTCCGGGCTGTCCCAGATCGTCATCGAGATGATGGTGCCCGGTTCGCCGGCTGAGTGGATTTGGTAGCCCTCGCGTCCCCTGAGATCTTCAGGCAGCGTCTTGCCGCACTCCCTGAGGATGGCTTCCACTCTGGCGACGTTGGCGGGATCGGTCTTCAGCGTTGTCATATTCATCCACATAGGCGAACTCCTTTCCGGTTCCCTGGTCTCCTGTTCCGTTGACAGAGGGGCTGGTCCGGTATCCCCGCCTCCCGCAACGTCGCGGGTTGTCAGCTTCTCAAGGTAGGAGAAGACGCCTGCCACCTCCGCGAAGACGTGGAGCTCGCGGGTGTGCGCATCTTCCAGTGAAGCACGCCAGCAGTTGCCGTTATCTCGGGCCCGCCAGAGCCGCAACAGATAGGCCCGGTACTCCGGATCGGGTTTCATTGTTCCACCACCCTGTCTCGGTCCGCTTCATACCTTGATCCTAGCACGCAACTCTCAGTGAACTATCAAGGGATCCTCAAGAGTTGTGTCAGTTCTGCCTTAGGTGGGGCCGAGTCCCCTCAGTTTTCAGATCTTCTTTGATGTCCTGTGAAAAACGCCTATAATAATAGTGTAGGGTACGAACCGCCGCGAAACGGCAAGTCGTCGAGCCTGGCTGTTGTGCACTCTTCCCCACTGCGCGCTTCCTCCATCAGATTCCCGCACCGGCCAGTTGCTCACAGGTGACCTGCTAAGGAGGGTGCGCTGATATGCCGTGTGTGAACATTGCGCTGCTCGGACGTTTCGAGGTACGTTTGGACGATCAAAGAGTTGATGCTTTCGGCTATGACAAAGTACGTGCACTGCTTGCCTATCTAGCCTGTGAAGCCGATCATATTGTGTCTCGTGAGTTTCTGGCCGGCCTGCTGTGGCCGGACTATCCTGAACAACGTGCCCGCCAGAACCTGAGCCAGGCCCTGTTCACGCTGCGCAAAGCGATGGCGGATGACCGAGACTCACCCTCTTTTCTCCACGTGACGCGGCGGAGTGTGCAGTTCACCTGCACAGACTGCTGCCGCCTTGACGTGGGTGGGTTTGAATCGCTATTGGCTGCGTGCCGGACCCATGCTCACCGGGATCTGCAGTCGTGTGGCGCCTGTGTGGAACGATTGAGCGAGGCCGCGCTGCTATATCGTGGCGATTTCCTGGGCGCGTTCTCGCTTCCCGACAGCCCGCTCTTTGAGGAGTGGGTTCTGGTCCAGCGGGAGCGTTTGAACCACAAGGTGATGCAGGCGCTTGAGGAGTTGGCTGGTGCTTATATGGCACGGGGTGAGTTTGGTCGCGCCCTGGAGTATGCCCGCCGTCAGCTAGTCCTCAACCCCTGGCGAGAATCCGCCCACCGGCAGGTGATCCGGGCGCTGGCTCTTTCTGGACAGCGTCAGGAGGCACTCGCGCAGTATGAGACGTGCTGCGCTGTCCTGATGGAGGACCTCGGGGTCAAGCCGGAGCCTGAGACGGTGGCCCTGTGCCAGGAGATACGCGCTGGGCGGCTGTCGGTCCGCGTCGGGACATCGGCGGAGCCGCCTGAAGCCGGCGTCCGCGAGGACGAGATGCAGGATGCTGTGATATCCCGTGGGCCTCTCCACAATCTGCCCGTCCAACTGTCGCCTTTCGTCGGGCGTGCCTCAGAGCTTGATGCTCTCTGTCGCACCCTGCAGGACCCGGCGTGCCGGCTGCTCAGTCTGGTTGGGCCCGGCGGCAGCGGCAAGACCCGGTTGGCGCTGGAGGGGGCTAAGCTTCAACTGTCGCACTTCCAGCACGGGGTGTACCTTGTCCCGCTGGCTGCGCTGGACTCCCGAGAAGGCGTTGTGCCGAAGATTGCCGAGTCCATCGGCCTGGTTCTGCGCGCCACTAACTCGGTCGAGACACAGCTGGCGGACTATCTCCGGCAGAAAAACATGCTGCTGATCTTGGACAGTTTTGAGCAGGCATTGGATGGATTGGACGTTGTCCTCTCGCTGCTTCAGGCAGCTCCTGATCTCAAGATCGTGCTGACGTCCAGGGTCAGGACGAATGCACAGGGCGAGATGCTCTTCTTTGTTGCCGGCCTGACGGCTTGGAACGGTGCGACGCGGGATGCCGACCCTCACCACAGTGATGCGGTCAAGTTGTTTGCCACCGGTGCGAAGCGTAACGATCCAGCGTTTGAGTTGGCCCCGGCCAACGTCGGCTCAGTGCGGCAGATCTGCTCGCTGGTGCGCGGCATGCCCCTGGCCATTCTGTTGGCTGCGAGCTGGGTGCCGATTCTCTCCACGGCGGAGATCGCTGACCACCTGGTCGATGAACTCGAATCCAACGTGGACTTCCTGCGGGCTGATTGGCAGGACGTACCTGCGCGGCAACGCAGTCTGCGCGCCGTTCTCGATCACACGTGGCGGCTCCTGACGATCAGGGAGCAGGCTGTCGTGCAGGCGCTTTCCGTATTTCGAGGTGGGTTCACGTATACGACGGCGAGACAGGTCGTCGGCATCACGCTGTGGGAGCTGCGTGCCCTGGTCAACAAGTCGTTCGTATGCTGTCCGGTGGATGGCCGGTATGAGATCCATGAGCTGACGCGCCAATACGTGGCTCGGAAGCTCTCCCAAGCGCCCGAAGCTCATCGGGCGGTCTGTGCTCAACACAGCGCCGTGTACATCAAGCTCCTCAGATCGTGGGCTATGGGGCTTCGAGGGGCGGAGCAGCAAGCGGTTCTGGCCAAAATGCGATATGAGGTGGAGAACGCGCGGTTGGCGTGGCTGTGGGCACTGGAGAGCAATATGGACGAAGGGCTCTCGCCGGCGTTCCAGGGTCTGTGTCTGTTCTATGAGTTGAGGGTGCGTTATGAGGAGGGACTGTCGCTCTGCCGCGCGACTGTGGCCGCTGGGGATGCATCGGATATCGGCGTCTCCTTGCCCTTGCTGCGCAGCTGCGCGCTGACGTGGTGGGCTCGCCTTGAGCGTCTGCTTGGTCACACGGACGTGGCGCGGTCGCTGCTAGAGGGGGCGCTGGCATCGGTGGCGTCCGCTGCGGAGCCTGACTGTGATCCGTGCACAGTTCACGCGTTCATCTTGCTGGAGTTGGGGGAGATTGCGATCGTCAGCGATCGAAATCGGGCGCTGGACCATAACAAAACGGCGCTGGCGCTCTATCGCGAGGCCGGCGATGATTGGGGCGCGGCCAACGCGCTTTCGGCGATGGCCTTTGTCGCGCATCAGACCAGTCGTTACGATCAAGCCAGCGCCTGGAACCAGGAGGCACTCGATCTACGCATCGACCTGGGGGATCGGCGGGGTATTGCCGATACTTACATATGGCTGGGCTACAATTCCCTCCGCCGCGGGAGTGTCGAGGAGGGTGTGGCCCTGATTCGTCGGGGGACTTCGATCCGTCGCGAGACCGGGGACAAGGGTGGTGTTGCTCTTGCTACCTATCAGCTCGGCACCGCTCTGATCTGGGCCGGCGAGTTGGAGCAGAGCCTGACGCTTCTTGAGCAAAGCGTCGAGCTATATCAAGATCTTGGTATTGGCTATGATCTGGCCTATTCGACGATCTTTCTTGGGAGTGTGAAGGGATTCCTCGGTGACTGTGACGGTGCAATAGCCACGCTTTCCACCGGATTGCAGCTGGCGCGCGATATGGGGTTCCAGCGAGAGACCAACTTTGCTCTGTTCGGTCTGGGTGGCGTCGCTTTGATGCAGGGATCCTACGTGGAGGCTGAGCGCTTTCTCTGCGAGAGCATCGCCGGCTATCGTGCTCTGGGACAGCGCGATGAGATGAGCTGGAGTCTGGCGATGTCGGCCTACGTGTCCCGTTTTCAAGGCGCTACGGCGCCGGCGTGGGCCAACCTGCGGGAGGCGCTTGAGATCGGGGTTGAGCTGCACACGTTTATGACCGTTGTCTACGGCCTACCGATTTTGGCGCTGTTGCTCTGCGACCAGGGCGACGTGGCGACCGCAGTGGAGGTTCAGGCGATGCTCTGGCAATTCCCGCTTGTGCGAAATGCACGGTGGTTCGATGATGTTGCGTTTCAGCACATCCGTGCGGCGGCCGAAGCAATCGATCCTGAGGTTATTGAGGCCTCCCGGAAACGTGGCGAGCATCGTGATCCCTATGTGGCAGCCGCCGACTTCCTGGAAGACCTGCCGATGTTCGGTGATGCCGTCGTGCAACCCTCAGTGCACCACTAGCCGATCGCTTGCACATATCGGGGAGTGGCTTATCCTGAAGGGCAACGATCCAATTGGTTGTCACAGGAGGACGCTACGATGGCAAAAGCAGCCCTGAAGTACGATATTACGAAGGACGATCTCAACCGCTTTGACGCTAAGGGGCCGGCCTTCGTAACCTTTGGTGAGGTGATGCTCCGCGACACCCCCGCCGATAGTCAGCGTCCGGAGCGCACCCGTCTGGTGCATCTCTCGATGGCGGGCAGCGAGTACACGCTGGGCATAGGACTGGCACGCTTCGGCATTCCCTCCGGCTTCATCACACGGGTGCCGGCGAACCCTTACGGCTTCATGCTGCGGAATACCGCCCGAGAGAATGGAGTGAATACCGATCATATCGTCTGGGCCCCGAAGACCGAACCTATCGGACGGTTCATCTACGAGATCGGGAGAACGCCGCGAAAGAACACCGGTGTCTACCAGCGCCAGTTTTCTGCCGCCTCGCGTATGGATGCCGGGATGGTGGATTGGGCCGCGGCGCTGAAGGACTGCCAGCTCCTCCACACCTCGGGGATCACCTTCGGTCTGGCGACGCACAGCGGTTATACTCGCAACTATCTGCGCGCCGCATTTGAGGAGGCGATCCGGAACAAGCCGCAGGGCTGCCTGGTGGGCCTCGACTACAATTATCGGTCAACCCTATGGAGCGCCGACCAGGCGCGCGACGTAATGACGCCGATCCTTGTCGACCACGTCGACATCCTCATCACGTCGATTGAGGATATGGCGAAGATCTACGGCCTGGACTGCGGGCAGTACTCGGCGCAACAGATCGTCGACGGTGATATGGGCCACATCGAGGATGAGGACATCCAGGCCTTCGCCGCCGAGATCCACAAGCGCTTCAACACCAAGATTGTGGCGGTCACCATCCGCTACCCCGATACTTTCGAGCAGCATCGCTGGGAGGCCGCCGCTGCCGACGCGGAGGGGAACTTCTTCCGTTCGCCCGCCGTCAAGCCCATCACACTCTGGGACCGCTTGGGTGGTGGTGATACCTGGAACGCCGGTTTCTATTACGGTTTGCTCAGCGAGGGCTTCACACCCGAGGGTATTGAGAAGGGCGTCCTGGTCGGTGACGCGGCGACACGTATCAAGCAGACGCTGATGTTCGATCTGCCCATCGTCACCAAGGACGAAGTGCAGTCGCTGATGAAAGAGGACGTCCTTGGTGGCGGCAAGCGGACGGCAAGATGAAACGGCAGGAGTAAGGAGTAGGGAGTATGGAGTAAGCAGTAAGCCTACTCAAGCGGTCAACTGCTTACTGCTTACTCCCTACTGCTTGTGCGTCATCAACAACGGGAGTAAGAAAATCCATGAACAAGACACAAAAACTAGACCTCATCCGCTCGACCGGCGTGGTTGCCATTATGCGGGCGCGGAGTGCGGATCAGCTGATTGCCGCTGCCGATGCCATCAAGGCCGGCGGTGTGCGGGTGATTGAGGTGACGATGACGACGCCGGGGGCGCTGGGAGTGATTGAAGAGGCCACCCAACGCTACGGTGACGAGGTGCTTTTCGGCGCGGGGTCGGTGCTCGACGCCGAGACGGCGCGCGCTGCGATCCTGGCCGGGGCCGGCTTCGTGGTGGCCCCTACGTTGAAGGTGGAGGTGGTGGCGCTGTGCAATCGCTACAGCATTCCCGTGATGCCCGGCATTATGACCCCGACCGAAGCTTTGACGGCCTGGGAGGCCGGGGCTGACATGGTCAAGCTCTTCCCGGCCAGCGTTGGTGGGCCGGCGATGATCAAGGCCATTCGCGCACCACTGCCGCAGCTTGAGATTGTGCCGGTGGGTGGCGTCAACTTGGATACCGCGGTTGAGTTCATCCGCATGGGCGCCGCCGCGTTGGGCGTGGGAAGCAGCCTGGTCAACCAGAAGTTGCTCGACGCCGGCGATATGGACGAGTTGCAGCGCCGCGCCGCGGCGTTCATCGCCGCGGTGAAGGAAGGCCGCGCTGGGTAGTGTGGCCGGCGTAACGTAGTTGCCCTCGAAAGTGCAGCTGGGGCACGGCCTAATGGCTGTGCCCCAGCTGTCTGTTTGCTGCCCCTCTCTCGGACCCGCGGATTGTGGCCTGGCTCGACCGGCGTCAGTTCTGATCGATCCGGGTGAGGATGCGCTCGAGGCGGATGGGGTCGCGCCCCAGATAGCGAGCCAGGTATCTGCCGGCGCTCAGTAGGAAGCCGGGACGCGCTGCCTCCGGGCGTAGTTGGGCGGCACGCAGCAGCGCCGTGGGGATAAGTTCGTCCGTCGGGACATCGAGGTTGTCCAACAACGTGCGCAGGAAATCCGGTGAGGCGGTGATCCTTCGGATGGCGTCTTCGTCGCAGACGCTGATGCTGTTGAGTACCATCGGCGGCTGGGGCGGGAACCCGTAGACGTAGGCTGATGTCCCGTGGAGGCGGTAGCCCACGGAGGCGACCGCGATCTCCACCGGGATGACCCGGTTCTCGCGCTGGTCCTTGATGATCTCCTCGGAGCGTGGATCCCCCGGAGTCACGGTCACGGCCAGGTTGCGGAGGAAGGGATCGTCCTGTAGGCTGATATTGTAGACCAGGCCGATGACCTCGGCGTGTCCTTGCTGGATGGGGGCGCTGACGAACGTGCCAAAGGTCGGCACCTCCGGTTCCGGAATGCGCGATGCGACGACAAAGCCGCGGATATCTGCCCGCAGCACGTTGCCGATGGTGATGGTCTGGGCGGTTGTGGTCATAGGGTCTCCTCGCGCGTGATGCTATGCCCGGCCCAGCAGCAGCTTCTGCCTGGCTTTGTTTGAGGGTTGGGCCAGGATACCGACGCTGAACAGCTCTCGCTGGATCGCCTGTTCCAGCGCTGTCTTATCCTGGGTTGTAACCAGGGCTTCCTCGTGCGCCCGTGCTAGGACGTAGGGATAGCCGTCCAGCACCGTACTCTGGTGCCGGAGCGCGGCCTGCAGCGCGGTCATCGTCACGTCCTGGCCCGCGGCCCAGGCGGGCACCTCGATACGCGCAATCGCCGGGCTGTGCTGGGTGCCCAGGTTGGCGTAGCAGAACCAGATCTCCTGTCCATCCCCCGCGTGGCGTCGGTTTGTAGCTGTCGCGCGCGTGTACCACGGTGTCCAGGCGCCGGGTGCCAGGATTTCGAGCATAAGGTCGCCGTCGGAGAGCGTCTTGAGCGGATTCTCCTCTATGCGGGCGACGAGCTCCTCCGGGGCCAGCCGGGTGGCCCACAGCAGATCCAGCAGCGGCCGGCCACCGGGACGGTCTACGTAGCCGACCGGGATACCGCCCGCCTGTTGCACGTTGCGCAGAGCTTCCAGATAGGCGCTGAAGTGCGTGCTGGTCCGATTGCCTCGTTCCACATAGGGCCAGAGCAAAGGGCCGTCTGAGAGCGCGAAGACCGGGTTGGCGGTGCTGCGCCGTTCCCGTTCGACGAGATCGGCTAGAACCTCCATTTCCTTGACCATACGCTCCATGCCCAGCGTCTCCCCGCCGATCAGATACCCTTGATTGTCGTAAAGATCCGCCTCGTTATAGCTCAACCACTCCCGCGTGTGCACGGTGGGAGTGTTGCCGTCGTAGCGAAAGATCAGGGCCCCGACCTGAAGCAGGTAGTAGAGGATCAGTGCGTGTCGATCTGGGTAGATCTGAGAGCCATCCACGCCGATCAGCACTAGACCCGTTAACGGGACGTCTTCAGTGGGGCGTTGGTGGTTGATCTTGCCGGGCGAGCAGGGGATACCGCCGTGCCAGCGGATCGCGCCCGCGTCTGCCGCGGCTGCGTCTGCCGCGGC
>CAZEXX010000009.1:24962-32643 GCA_964516885.1 uncultured Anaerolineales bacterium
TACCGCCGTGCCAGCGGATCGCGCCCGCGTCTGCCGCGGCTGCGTCTGCCGCGGCCAGCAGCGGCGCCAAATGTGCGCGTAGTTGGTCGGCTTCGACCGCTTCGTCCAGCCAGACCTGCGCCAAGACCAGTGCTTGTCGGCGCGCTTGCCGATCTTGGGCTGCGCGATGTCCGAGGGTTATGATCTCTTCTCTGATACGTTCGATATGAAGCATGGTGGCTGCATTATAGCCAAGCTGAGCACCGCTACAAGTGAGGGATCTGTCTTGGACGTGCAATATCCCAAATTGTGCACGGAAATCGTGTGGGATTTGGGATTTCCTATTGCATGGGGTGATGATCTATTGTATAATGTGAGCATTGGTGGGGAGAAATGGGGAAAGATGGGGGGAGTTGTCGCTTTTTCCCTATGAAATGGCCTGTTGGTGGGGAAATCATACTATGTTTTTAGGTCAGTTTTCCTACATGCTAGACAGCAAAGGTCGGTTGACGATTCCATCTCGCTTCAGGGATGGGTTGCCAGCCGAGGTCGTGGTTACGCGTGGTATGGATCGCTGTCTAGTAGTATACCCCATTAACGTCTGGAAGGAAATATCAGAGAAAGTCACCTCGCTATCGATCACAGATCGCCGTGCACGTTCGCTGCGACGTCAGCTTTTCGCTGATGCGATCAACTTGGAGCTCGACCGGCAGGGTCGTATTCTGATCCCCGATCGCTTAAGAGAGTACGCCGGGCTGGAGCTCTCGTCTGATGTCGTGATCGTCGGGCTCGAAAGCTTCATTGAACTGTGGGATCCGGAGCGCTGGCAGGTCCAGAACAACAGTCAGATGGAGACATTGGATGAAGATCCGGCGATATGGGAGAGCCTCCAGATCTAGATTCAGCGGATCAGAATCAGGTGGATGATCGGTCGGTGGACTCAGGTGCAACCGAGTCGCTCCAACACATCCCCGTTTTGGTTCACGAGGTTCTGCAAGGGTTGGCAGTTCGCTCGGGAGGAGCCTACCTGGATGCAACGGTAGGCGGTGGCGGTCACGCCATCGTTATCCTGGAGAAGAGCGCACCTCGTGGTAGGTTGTTGGGTCTGGATTGCGATCCGGAGGCAGCAGATCGTGCAGGCAGGCGACTGCAAGGCTTCGGAAATCGCGTTAGGGTCGTCCGCGCTTCATACGTGGAGCTGCTGGCGGTCGCTCAACGCGAAGGGTTTCTCCCCCTAGATGGGATACTCTTTGACCTGGGTTATTCATCCTGGCAGATCAATAACCCGGACCGGGGATTCGCGTTCAGCAAAGACGGCCCGTTGGATATGCGGTTCAACCCTGCCGGCGATGAGCCAACAGCGGCTGATCTGCTGAATCAACTACCTGAGCAGGAGCTGGTTACACTGCTCCGCGATTACGGGGAAGAGCCCCGGAGTCGCCAGATCGCACGAGCAATCGTCAACGCTCGCCCATTTTCCACGACCTCGGAATTGGCTCGTGCGGTTGTTGATGCAGTTGGGGGGCGTTCAGGTCCCATCCACCCGGCGACTCGAACTTTTCAAGCGCTCCGGATTGCCGTGAACCGCGAGCTTGAGGCTGTTGAGAGAGTCTTGCCGGACGCGATTGAAGCCCTGAAGCCTGGTGGGCGCTTGGCCGTTATTGCATTTCACTCGTTGGAGGATCGCATCGTCAAGCGCTTCTTCCGGCAGGAATCTCGTGATTGCATCTGCCCGTCTGAGCTGCCGATTTGTCAATGTGATCACAAGCGCTCTCTGAAAGTGCTAACGCGCAAGCCGACTACGCCGGCCTCCGCGGAGGTTGCGGGGAACCCGCGCAGCCGAAGCGCCAAGCTCCGCATAGCGGAGAAGATCTGAGTCGGGGCGGTCTGGGTGTTGACCGTCCGTGCAAGCGGTGGTGAGGTGAGCTGATGAGCGTTGCTTGGCAGCAGAGCACACACGGTGTGCTACGTAGGCAGGAAAAAGTCAACCAGACGCTGATGACGACGTTTGCCGTCATCACGGTTCTGGTCGCCGGTCTGGGCCTGCTATATTTGGGCCTGGTGGCGTCGTCGGCACACCTGTCCAGCGACATATGGCATATGCACTCGGAAATGGCTGAGATCCAGAGAGAGAGCAGCCGTCTGGAGACGGAGATCGCGCGGTTGAGTTCCATCCCTGTGCTCCAGGCGCGGTCTGTGGCTCTTGGCTACCAGGCTGCTGAGTCGATGGAATATGTGGACATCACTGAGGTAGGAGCGCCCTGACATGAAACGCGGACCTGAAGCCCGCCTGCGACTGGTGACCGCTCTGCTGATCGCCGCCCTGCTGCCCGTCATCGGACAGTTGGTGCGTCTGCAGGTCCTTGACCGTGATCGCTACCAGGCAGAGGTTCAGGAGCTGGTGATGCGGCCCTACGCCCTGCCATTGCCGCCTGCCGGGACGGTTCGGGATCGCAACGGCGATCTACTGGTGGGGAACATCCCGATCTATAGTGTGGGGGCGCAGATCGACCTCATCACCGATACGCAGATTGCGGCAGCTGTGCTGGCGCCTCTGCTGAGCTTGGATGAAGCGACACTCCTGGAGAAGTTCGTCATTCGGGAGGATGAGGAGGATTTGAAGTGGGTTTGGCATCGTCTTGCGCATGGTATCCGCGGCGACAACGCTGAGGCGATCAAGAAACTGAAGAAGAGCTGGGATTGGTTGACGTTGGAGCCAACGTGGCAGCGGTTCTACCCTGAGTCCGAGTTGGCATCACATACTCTCGGCTTTGTCAACGCCGACGGTAATGGATACGGCATTGAGGCTTCTCAGTTCCACCTGCTTCAGCCGCGTCCAGCGGCCGGGATGGGGGAGGTGGATGTCCTCAGGGTCCCATTGAGTGAGGAGTTGGCCAAGGGGGAGCTGCGAGCGTTTGCCGGCACGGATATCACGCTGACCATTGACCGGACAATCCAGGCTTTTGTGGAAGGGGAGCTCGATAAGGCGCTCAACCTATATGGGGCGTCCGGTGGCACCATCTTAGCGATGAACCCTCAGACCGGTGAGATTCTGGCGTCTGCGAGTTACCCGGACTATAACCCTTCTCTCTACAGCACCTACGGTGCGTCTGAGCAGGACCGGTTCGTCGACCCTGCGGTGAGCGTAGTCTACGAGCCAGGCTCCGTCTTCAAGATGTTCACCGTGGCTGCGGCGCTAGATTCGGGCAGCGTGACCCAGGACTGGTCGTACTTCGACAGCGGTCTCATCGAATACGGTGGCGTGCTGGTCCGTAACTCAGACGGCGCGGGACACGGGCAGCAGAATCTGCAGGGTGTGATCGATCGCTCTCTCAATGTGGGCGTGGCCACGCTGACGACGCAGCATATGGGAGCCGATGTCTTTGCTGACTACTTGCTGCGTTTTGGTTTCGGTCGACCCACCAACGTCGGTCTGTTTGGGGAGGCTGCAGGTCTGGTGCACCTGCCCTGGGATCTGAGCTGGTCGGATGGATATCTGGTCACGAACCCGTTTGGCCAGGGCATTGCAGTGACGCCCATCCAGATGGCGACAGCGGCCTCGGCGATCGCCAATCACGGTACGATGATGAAGCCACGTCTCATCACGGAGCGCCGGACGCCCGAGGGCCGAGTTGTGCCCATACCTCCCAAGGTAGCAGGGCAGCCGGTGTCGGCGGGCACGGCGGATTACGTGGTCGGTCTGATGGAGCACGCGGTGGAAACTGCCATCGTGAAGGCACAGGTTCCGGGATACCGGATCGCAGGCAAGACCGGCACCGCGCAGATCCCGGTCTCGGGTGGCTATGATCCTGTCGAAGTCATCACGTCTTTCGTCGGGTTTGGGCCTTTGCCCGATCCGCAGCTGCTGATCCTGGTCAAGCTTGACCGGCCGCAAGTGAGTCTCAATGTGCGCTGGGGTACCCAGACTGCGGCACCGGTCTTTAACCTGGTGGCTTCGCGGCTCTTTGTGCTCTTGGGGATACCGCCTACTGAACCAATCGATCCCTGAACGGAACAAGATGACACAGCATCTAACTCTGGGGACATTTGTAGAAGCGCTGATCGACTGGCATCCTGATAGTTTGGAGATGCCAGTTTACCCTATCATTGACTCCCGGCTGGCTCGATCCGGCGCAGTGTTCTTTGCGCTTCCAGGGGAGCATGTGGACGGACACGACTACGTTGAGGACGCACTGGCACGTGGAGCGGCGGCGGCTGTGGTTCAGCGGGACGTGGTCCTGGCCACCAAGGTCGCCAACCTGGATGTCTCGGATGAGGTCCATCCGATGCTGCTGCCCGGCAGACCTCTGCTGATCACGGTGCCGGATGTATTGGCAGCCATGCAGGAGGCTGCGCGCTGGTGGCGGCAAAGACTGGGTGTCCGCGTGATCGCGGTGACGGGCAGTGTGGGCAAGACGACGACGAAGGAAGTCGTAGCGCAGGTGCTCTCCCGCCACTATGAGGTCTCTTGGAGCAAGGGCTCGTTCAACAACGAGATTGGGCTGCCGCTCACGTTGCTCGAGCTGACTGATGCTTCTGAACGCTTAGTTGTGGAGCTGGGGATGTACGTGCGCGGGGATATCCGTTTTCTCGCTGATATTGCGAGGCCCGATGTCGGGATCGTCACGAACGTCGAACCGGTGCATGCAGAGCGCGCGGGGAGCATCGATGAGATCGCGCTCGGCAAGTTGGAACTTCTGGAATCACTTCCGGCCGCGCCGGATGGCGTAGCTATTCTGAACTATGATGACCTCCGTGTGCGGAATATGGCTGCGCACACGCAGGCTCGGACCTTGTTGTACGGGCTATCGCCGCAGGCCGATCTGTGGGCCGACGAGGTGAAGGGGCTCGGTCTGGGCGGCCTCCGGGCCACGCTTCACTATGGCGACGACGCTGTGACGGTGACGGTGCCGCTGCTCGGACGGCATAGCATCTATGGGGTGTTGCGCGGCGCGGCCGCTGGGCTGGTTGAGGGGCTAAGTTGGGATGAGATTGTCGCGGGACTGCAGGGACAGGAAGACTCGCTGCGCCTTCAGGTTGTACAGGGCGCTGACGATGTGTTGATCATCGACGATGTGTACAACTCGAGTCCACCCTCGGCACTCGCGGCTCTGGATCTCCTGGCCGACCTCGACGGACGCAAGGTGGCCGCACTGGGCGATATGCTGGAGTTGGGGGACTACGAACGCGACGGACACATCCAGGTTGGCTGTCGTGCAGCGGAGGTCGTCGCCGAGTTGGTTGTCGTGGGCGACTTGGCCGTGATGATTGGTGAGGGCGCGGTGTGCTGTGGGCTCTCGAGTGCCTGTGTTCACGCAGCAGCAGACAGCGAGGCGGCGATTGACGTAGTGTCATCGCTGTTGCGGCCTGGGGATGTGATTCTGGTGAAGGGCTCGCGCGGCGTGAAGATGGAGCGGGTCGTGGATGCACTGAAGCGTGGCGATCCAGACGACGAGACTGCAGAGGGATGAACTCGAACGCCGGTACTGCTGTGATCCTGGGCCTGGCCCGTCAGGGCAAGGCCTTGGCGCGCTTCTACGCGGAGCGCGGTAGACACGTGATCGTGTCGGACAGCCGCTCTGCTGAGGCACTGCAGCCGGCGATGGCGGACCTCGCGGATCTGGGCCTGGAGTATGTTTTCGGCGGGCACCCCCTGCATCTCCTCGACGGGTGTGCCGTGCTCTGTCCTAGTGGCGGGGTTCCGCTGGACCTCCCGATTGTCCAGGAGGCCGTCAGTCGGGGCATCCGGCTCAGCAACGATGCGCAGGAGTTCCTGGCGCGCTGTCCGGCTCCGACGGTGGGGATCACCGGATCGGCGGGCAAGACGACGACGACGACCCTGGTGGGCAAGATGCTAGACGCTTCCGGCTTTGTCACGCGGGTCGGTGGCAATATCGGTAACCCTCTGATTACTGATCTGTCCCAGATCGCGCCAACGGATCGGGTGGTGATGGAACTGTCGAGCTTCCAGTTGGAATTGGTGACGGTGAGTCCGCATATTGCGGGGGTGCTCAACATCACGCCCAACCATCTGGACCGCCACAAGACGATGGACGCCTACATTGCAGCGAAGCGCCACATCGTCGCGCATCAAGCTGGCACCGATGTGGCGGTGTTGGGGTACGATGAACCGAATGCGCGGGCACTGGCCGCTGCGACGCCGGCGGAGTTGCGTTACTTCAGTGGCCAGAGCGAGGTGGCGGTCGGGGCCTTCCTGCAGGGAGCACGTCTGATGCTGCGCCGGGACGGTGATGAGGTCGCGGTTGTGGAACGCGGCGATGTGCGGCTGCGCGGTTTTCACAATGTGATGAATGTGCTGGCGGCGATCGCGCTGGCCGATGCTGCCGGGGCCACGCTGGAGGGGATGCGCCGGGCAATCGCTGCGTTCACTGGAGTGCCGCATCGTTTGGAGCCTGTGCGGCAGCTTCGGGGCACGTTGTGGTTCAATGATTCGATCGCGACGGCACCGGAGCGGGTATTGGCGGCTTTGGATTCCTTTGATGAGCCGCTTATCTTGCTTGCGGGAGGGCGCGACAAGGATCTCCCGTGGGGGCGGCTTGCCGCGCGGGTTGTTGAGCGGGTGCGTCTCCTGGTGCTCTTTGGTGAAGCGGCACCACTGATCGAGGAGCACGTTGCCACCGCAAGGACAGATGTGCGCTCCTCGGTAGAGCCCGGGGTACTCGAGTGCGTGGTGAAGGCCGGTACGCTGCAGAGCGCCGTGGAGATCGCGGCCAAACGGGCCTTGCCGGGGGATGTGGTTCTGCTCTCGCCGGGCGGGACCAGCTTTGATGCATTCAGTGATTTTGCGGAGCGCGGCATGAGATTCCGCGAGTGGGTCAACCAACTTTAGGAGTTGGCCAACTCCAGCGTGAGCAAGTCGTTTTGATTGCACCAAGCGCGCGGCGCCAGGGTTGCTGAACTGATGAAGGGGTGGGGAACGATGCTAAAGCGGAAGATCCAGAGCTACGAGTTTGACGGTGTCCTGCTGGGCGTCGTGGCCATCTTATTGGTGTATGGGTTCCTCTCTCTGTACAGTGCGACATTCTATGTGGGGGACATCCTGTGGCACAAGCAGTTGGTCTGGATCGGGATTTCCGTTGTTGCCGGCTATGCTATGTTCAAGATTCCTTATCCTGTCTGGCAGAAGCTGGCGCTCTTGATGATGGCTCTGAACCTTCTGGTACTGTTAGTCACAGTGCTCTTTGCCCAGCCGTCGCTGGGTGCCACGCGTGGGTTGGTGGATCTTTCTGAGAGCACTCGCGATTTGGGAAGCCTGTTCGGGTTGGGTAGCTCGATTCAGCCGGGCGTCACGGCCAGACTGGTGTCTGTGATCTACATCGCGGCATGGTTGGCGTCAAAAGGTGACCAGCTCAGCAACGTGAGGTACGGTCTTTTCCCGTTTGGTGTAATCATCGGTCTAGTCGCCGGGCTGGTGATGCTGCAGCCGGACCTAAGCACGGCGCTGTTGATCGCTGTGACCGGCGTGGCGATGTTCTTCTTCGCCGGCGGTGATCCGATCCAGATCTTCTTCTCACTGGCCATCGGTGGCGGGACTTTCGGTGCCCTGGCGTGGAACATGCCGCATGCTCGAGAGCGTCTTGAGACCTACGTCCAGTCCCTGACTGATCCAGAGGCGATGACCTACCAGGTACGGCGGTCGGTGCAAGCCATCAGCCAGGGCGGTATCCTCGGCGAGGGATTG
>CAZEXX010000010.1:0-20503 GCA_964516885.1 uncultured Anaerolineales bacterium
GCCGTCCTGGCCACACATCGGCTACGATGTGGAGAAGCGCTCGACAGAGGTACTCTCCATGCTGAGGCAGCGCCTGCCTGAGTTGGAGTTCACGGCCGCGGTGTACCGTTCCCCAGAGCAAGCCGAACAGGCGCTCAAGCAGGAAACGGGCGACGGACAGCATCGATATGACGGATATCTGGTATATATGACCGCCTTGTGGTCCCGCATCGCCGACATCTATGTTCGCAACGCAAATCCGGTGATCCTAGCTGACGAGTTGTACTCAGGCTCCGGCGGATTCCTGCAGGTCTATTCACGCATCAAGCAGGAGAATCTGCCGGTCGTCGGGATAGCCTCCTCCAACTTCGAGGACATCGTCGACGCTGTGCGCCTGATCGACGTGATGAAACAGATGCGCGAAGCCAAGATCCTGGTCGTTGCCGACGGAGAGACCTGGGGCGCGGATCAACAGACCCTGGAGAGCACCCAGCGACTTTTCGGAACCCAGGTTACCCGGATGAGCGCTGAGAAACTCAGGGCGTATTACGATGCAACTGACACCGACGAAGCGCGTGCGTGGAGGGACCGGTGGTTTCGGGAGGCGCTGCAAGTCGTCGAACCCGATGAAGCTGAGCTCCTCCGGTCGGCGCGCATGTACCTGGCGCTGCGCTCGGCAATGGCGGATGTCCAGGCGGACGCAGTGACCGTCGACTGTCTGGGTCTGTTCTACAGCGACAAGCTACCAGCTTACCCGTGCCTGGGCTTCTTCCAGCTCAACAACGAGGGCTCAACCGGGGTCTGTGAGGCAGACGTGGATTCGACGCTCACCCAGCTTCTGATCAGGTACTTGGCCGGAAGGCCGGCCTACGTTTCGGATCCCGTCATCGACATGGCGACTGATCAGATCGTGTATGCTCACTGTGTTGCCACAAACCGTGTCTTCGGTCTTGAGGGACCGGCTAACCCCTACATCATCCGTTCGCACGCGGAGGACCGCAAGGGCGCATCAGTCCAGTCGTTGATGCCCCTCGGTCACCAGATCACAACTGCCAAAGTGAGTGTCAAGAACCGGGCCTTTGCGGTCCACACGGGAAAGGCCGTCGCTAACATCGCAGACGAAAAGGCTTGCCGCACCAAGCTGGCGGTCGAGGTGGATGCGCAACGTATCCTCGACAACTACCATTCCGAGCTTTTCGGCTGGCACCGTGTCACCTGCTATGGGGATTATCGCAAACAGCTCATCGACTTGGCAACGTTGTATGGTCTGAAGATCATCGAAGAAGACAGATAATCTCATCGGCGGCATCCGGCGAGCTTACCGCCCGTCGAATGCCACCGATGACTGAGATGCAGCCTAACGGAGGCACAACGTGGACACAGCAACGAAGGTTTATGTGGCTTTCTCTTCCGCCGAGCTCTTCAGCAGCACGCAGACCTATCTCTTGAATTACCCTGAGGGGCGGGTGCTGAGTAACGAGGAGATTTTCGGCGAAATACGTCGACGCTGCAGCGGGATAGAGTTTGTCGGAAGCACAGAGGTGAAGACAGCTGGGCAGGCGGTGGTGGAGATACAGGATCAGATTGACAGCCTGGACGGGTTGCTCTATTTCGGGTCTCTGTCAACCGAACTTCTGCAGACCGGTTTGCCTACCGTCGCAGTCTATCCCCTCTGGGGACGGTGGCAGGAGGCTTTTCACGCCTACAAGGGTAGCAGAGTCCTGACCGCCACGCTTCCTGTCATACCTGACACTTCTGAAGCGATGTTCTCCTCGCGGCTGGACGCTATTGCCGACAAGCTCAAGCTGATTGATGCAGTTACTCGCCTCAAGGGACTGAAGATTCTTCTCATCACTGACAAGCCGGTCTTGGGAGAGTACGCCCCTTACCCCTGGCAGACAGCACGGGAAGGGCGGGAGGAATACGAACGGAAGTATCTCGAGAATCTGGCTGCTCTGGGTGGGGAGATCGTCGTGAGATCGCAACAGGAGATGGTCTCCCAACTGCAGGCGGTACCCGATGCGGCGGCGGGTGAGGTCGCGGCGCGCTGGATTGCCGGAGCTGAGGGCATGAAGCGAACCAATGAAGCACAGGTCAGGGAATCCGCCAAGCTGTACCTGGCTATGAAAGAGATGCTTCACAAATACAACGCCAACGCCATCACAACGGAAGGCTATGGCATCTTCATGTATCACGACGGCGGCCTGATTCCCTCGCAGGGCCTGCCCTCCTCGATGCTCTGCACCGAAGGCGTGATCGCCACCTCTGAGACTCTGGTGGACTCTCTGATCACGCAGCAGCTAGGACTGTGGATAACAGGAAGTGCCGGTTTCAATGGAGACTACATCGTCGATGTCGAGAACAACAAAGCTTACATCGGACACTGTGAGTGCCCGCTTAATCCCTACGGCGATGAGTGCCGTGTGCCCTATGTCATCCGGAATCTGCCTCAGTGGCCCATTGATGAGCAGGAGATAGGTGGGGCGTGTGTGCAGGTGAAATTGCCGGAGGACGAAGCTGTGACCGTGGTCAAGGTGAGCGTGCACGACAAGAAAATGGCTATGTTCAGCGGTCAGACCGTGAACGGCGAACAGCTTTTCCCCGGCTGGGATGAGATCTTGTGCAGGACCAAGGTGGCGATCGACGTGGATGCAAAGCAGCTTTTCGAACACCTTGACTGGTGGGCCTTCGATGTGCACCGTGTGGTCTTCTACGGGGATCACAGGCAGACGTTCGCGGACTTGGCGAAGCTTCTGGGATATGACTTAGTCGTGGAAGATCATAGCCTGTAGACCTTCGGGTCTTGATGATGAGGACCGGAAGTATAGGCGCACGCCTCACAGGGCGTGGGAGATGTCCTGGATTCCCGAGGATTTATGATGGTAGTGCAGGATCGCACAGAACGAGAGATGGAGACAATGAGGAAGGTTGTTGGCTTGATCGTGAACCCTGTGGCGGGAATGGGCGGGAGCGTCGGGCTCAAGGGCACAGATGGAGGTATGTACGAGAGAGCCCTGGAGTTAGGCGCTACGCCAGTAACGCCACAGAGGACGCGACAGCTCTTCGAGCATATCAGCCGGCGGGATGAGATAAGGTTGCTTGTTGCCCCTGGCAAGATGGGCGAGCACCATGTCGCAGACTGCGGCATACCTTCTGTCGTGGTTAGCGGGATCGGTGAGGAAACCTCGGCAAGCGACACCAAGCGGCTCGCTCGAGAGATGATAGACCGTGGTGCCGATTTGCTCATCTTCGTCGGCGGAGACGGCACAGCGAGGGATATCTGCGATGCAGTCGGCTCCCGGGTCCCGGTGGTTGGGGTCCCTGCCGGTGTCAAAGTTTTTAGCTCCGCGTTTGCACTCAGTGCACGGGCAGCTGCTGAGATGGTCGATGCCTTCGTGGATGGCGTCGGTGTAACAGAGGAGGAGGTCTTGGACATAGACGAGGAGGCCTTTAGACACGATCGTCTGGCCTCCAAGCTTTATGGCTATCTCCTTGTGCCCGAGGTCCGCACGTTCCTACAACCCGGCAAAGCCGCCTCCAGCGTCGGGAGATCCGCCAGCGAGACCAAGCAAGCAATTGCAGCTCAGATCGTTGAGGAGATGGATCCAGAAACACTGCACCTCCTCGGTCCCGGCACGACAGTGAGGGCCATCACCGACCGGATGGGACTCCCCAAGACACTCTTGGGGGTGGACGCGGTGCTTGCGGGCCAACTGGTAGGAGAAGACGTGAACGAAAGAGGCATCCTGGACCTCTTCGAGAGATGCGGCCAGAGGAAGATTATTGTGACCCCCATCGACGGCAATGGGTTCATATTCGGGCGTGGGAGCAAGCAGTTCACACCAGCAGTGATCAAGGAAGTGGGCCGCGAGAACATCCTCGTAGTGGCCACCAGGGACAAAGTGAGCAAGCTCGACTGTTTGCGGGTGGATACGGGCGATCTCGCGCTCGACGAGACGCTGTTGGGCTACATCGAGGTCACGGAAGGCTACAAAGAATCGATGGTGATGAAGGTCAGATGTTGACCAAGGTCGTCGTGTCTTCGAGGGGAGAAAGGTAGTGACGGTGCGCCCCGCTTTACCTGTCACGCGATACAGTAGATCATTGCTAGCTTGTGAGGGACTCATCGAGGAGGTTGAGACATGATCGCTTTCGGACCGGTCCCGTCCAGACGATTGGGGCGGAGCCTGGGTATCAATAACATACCACCTAAGAACTGCACCTATTCATGCGTCTATTGCCAGTTGGGACGCACCAAACAGATGCAGGTGAAACGTCGGGCCTTCTACGAACCAAAGGAGATTCTGCACGCAGTTCAGGAAAAAGTCGGAAAAGCAAGAGAGTCCGGGGAGTCCATTGACTACCTCACCTTCGTGCCCGATGGAGAGCCCACGCTGGACGTCAATCTCGGTCCCGAGATTGAGTTACTGAAGCCGCTAGGCATCAGAATCGCCGTGATCACCAATGGTTCCCTTATCTGGCACGAGGGGGTGAGAGCGGAACTCGCGAAAGCCGATTGGGTCTCTCTGAAGGTAGATGCCGCGTCAGAGCACATCTGGCGCCGGGTCGATCGGCCTCACAAGACGTTGCGGTTGGCAGCTATCCAAGAAGGGATGCTCCAGTTCTCCGAAAGCTATAGCGGCAAGTTGGTGACGGAGACGATGCTTGTCACGGGCCTCAGCGACGGTGAAGATCATCTTCGAGAAGTGGCCGGGTTCCTGGCTCGCCTGAGACCCGATGTCGCCTATTTGGCCATCCCTACCCGGCCTCCGGCTGAGGCATGGGCACAGCCACCGGATGAGGACGTCATCAATCGGGCCTATCAGGTGCTGGGCGAAAGAGTGGACCACGTGGAGTATCTAGTCGGGTACGAGGGCAACGCCTTCGCCTTCACGGGCAACGTCGAGGACGACTTGCTGAGCATCACCGCGGTGCATCCTATGCGAGAGGACGCGGTCGATGAGTTCCTAGACAAGGCCCGGGCGGATTGGTCCGTGGTTCGTCAACTGGTAGCGCAGGATCGGCTCTTCGAGACGGAATATGGAGGGCACCGATTCTACCTGAGAAGGCTCAATACGCACAGCGAGGATCAAGATTGAGGTGACACGATGAAAGAGGCTATGTTGTACGAGCGTCTACCGGAGGGCAAGGTCCGCTGCGGCCTATGCGCGCATCGCTGCGTTATCGCTGACGGCAGAAAGGGCATCTGCCAGGTGCGTGAGAATCGGGGTGGGACCCTCTACACTCTGGTGTACGGGCGTGCCATCACCCAGCATGTGGATCCCGTCGAAAAGAAGCCGCTCTTACACTTCCACCCCGGCACCCGCGCTTATTCTATCGCCACGGCTGGCTGCAACTTCCGCTGCCGTTGGTGCCAGAACTGGGATATTTCTCAGATGGTCCGCGAGCGGCATCTTGTTGTCGGTGAAGAGGCCAGTCCCGAGTACATCGTTTCTGCGGCTGAGAAATCCGGCTGCCACAGCATCGCCTACACCTACACCGAGCCGACCATCTTCTTCGAGTACGCGTATGACACGGCTCGCCTGGCTCACGAGGCCGGTCTGGCCAACATTTACGTTACCAACGGCTACATGACCGAGGAGATGCTGGAGACCTTTCATCCCTACCTGGATGCGGCGAATGTGGACCTGAAGGCCTTCCGAGACGAGACCTATCGCAAGTACGTTGGGGCGCGGCTGCAGCCGGTGCTGGACGCGATGAAAGTGATGAAACGGCTGGGAATCTGGCTGGAGGTGACCACACTCGTCATCCCCGATATCAACGATGGTGACGGAGAACTGAAGGACGCAGCAGATTTTGTGGCCAATGAGCTGGGAGTAGACACGCCCTGGCATATCAGCCGCTTCTCCCCAGCCTACCAGATGACCGATGTACCCCCAACGCCTGTTGAGACGCTGCGCCGAGCACGGGAGATCGGCCTGGAGGCGGGGCTACGGTACGTCTACGTGGGCAACGTAGCAGCCGAGGCCAACACTGTCTGTCACGCGTGCGGGCACATGCTGATCCGCCGCTCCGGCCATCGGATTCTAGAAAACCACGTCCAATCGGATGGCCGGTGTCCCAACTGTGGGACACCGGTAGCCGGCATAGGGATGGGTGGAGATGGGATGACATAGACCCATCTTCAATGTGGGCATTGAGGTGGCCTACAATCAGCTGCCCATCCGGTCCGTGGTCTTGCGCTTCGCAAGGGCATTTCAGCTCGATCCGTTGCGGACGATCTCCTCAGGAACCCTGGCGGTGACCTTACCGTCTGATCAAATCGATGCCGCGAGTGCCGACCTGGAGGCGCTCGGTGTACCATTCGCTCTTGTGGGCCGGGTCGTCGAGGGGAAAGTGTGCGCGTTCTATATGACGACGGGGTCATGTGTTACACCGATATCCGTTGTGAGGAGGATGAGCCGGCATGTATGTGGGCGCTCTATCCGTGGGACTGATCGCGTATCGGAGTGAACAATGGCTGTGAGGGACATCGTAATATATCCTGAAGGCCAGGAGATTCTGCGCAGGAAGTGTGAACCCACGAGGCGCCTCAACCAGCGGACCAAGAGGGTGGTGCAGGATCTTGTGGACACGTTGAACGCGCATCCTGAGGGGGTTGGTTTGGCGGCTCCCCAGATCGGCGCGCACAGTCGTGTCGTCGTGGTGCGCCTGGGCGGCGGACGAGATTCTGGGCGCGAACCGGGCCCACCACTGCCGCTTATTAACCCAGAGATCGTAGAGGCAAAAGATGAGAAGAGGGACTTCGATGGTTGTCTGAGCTTTCCGGGCCTCTACGGCGAAACGGTGCGTCCTCACTATCTGCGGGTAGTCGGCCTGGACGAGGAAGGCCGGTCGTTTGACAGAATCTTTGAAGGGTTTGACGCGGTGGTGGTCCACCATGAGCTCGATCACCTGGACGGTGTGCTCTTCATCGATCGTGTCGAGAGCCTGGCGTACCTCTACCGGATACAGGAGGGGCCGAACGGCAACCTGGTACGCGTGCCGCTGTCGCCAGTTACACGCTTGTGAGGACTCAAGGATGATACCCATCAGCAAGATCCTGCTTTGCTTGCGATGACGCGATGAATAGAGTCGCGATGCGCGACAACTAAAAAGGAGTATCGAGATGTCAGAGCCAGCTGATGGGTTCTGGCCGATCATTTAGGCCTTGTTTGCGTTTCTTTGGCTATGGACGTTGACGCGGAGCCGGAACGGGCGGTCGAAAGTTCAGCCGTCGGAGTCTCAGGCCTTTCTTCAGCGGAGAGAGGCAGAGGACCTACTCAAGACAGTCTACACGTTACAGGTGAGAGAAGGTCATGTGAGTGTGGAGGAACTGACGCGCGCTGTGTATCTTCCCGAAACGGTGATCAGGGAGGAGGTTGACGTCCTGCTAACCTTTGGATGGGTCGAGTGGGGTTGCGAGGGGAGCTTGCGTCTGACGGATGAAGGCAGGCACCGTGACGGGAATCTGATCCGCGCGCACCGACTGTGGAAACGCTACCTGGTCAACGCGGCAGAGGTGGCTTTGAGCAGAATGCTCAGGATCTGAGGAATCGGAGATGAGCACAGAGGATGAGCATAGTGACGAGGAGGTTGACATGTATAACACAATATTGGTTCCGTTGGATGGATCCAAGCGAGCAGAGGCGATATTGCGCCACGCGGAAGATCTGGCCGGGCGTTACGGCGCCACAGTGATCCTTTTGCGAGTGGTCGAGCCGGTACCCCTCAGTACGGGGCTTGAGGGGGCTTACATGGTGCTTCAGGCAGAATCCGAGCGACGCACAGAACAAGCCGAGTCCTATCTGGCTGCCCTGCAAGGGGAATATCGCGAGAAAGGCATCGAGGTTCGGACTTGTGTTGTCCAAGGATCGGCTGTAGAAGCGATCTTAAAAACTGCTGAAAGCGAAGGTGCGGATCTGATTGCGATGGCCAGCCACGGTCGGACTGGCTTGTCCCAGGTATTCTACGGGAGCGTGGCGGCCGGTGTATTGCATCGCGTAGACCGCCCCCTGTTGCTCATCCGATCGCGGGATGATGAGTGAAAGAAGCTGGACTCACGGAGATGCCTTTGAGCCGCACCTGCGAAAGGATGACGTGTGTGGGGTAGGGGATTTCCGCCGGTCGGTTGGCGGGTCGTCCACGTGGCGTGCAACGACACCGCCGCCAGGGATATCCCCCGCGCTGGATCTTGCTGCTGATCCTGGTGTCACGAGTAGGGACGAGGAGCTCCTGAAGTGGATCATGCGCAATGCCGGCCGCGCGTCAGGGGGGATCTGAGAGCTTCCGCCTGTTTCGAGAGCATTGCACCCATGATCACCGCCATTGCCGGTCGGATTAACTGTCCGAGCCTCAGTAGCTCCTACTTCTGTCCGCGTCAAACAGCAGTCGGGCAGGGACCAAAACAGAGGAAGATGAATCAAACACTATGGCAGAAAAGATGAAAGCACTCCGTGGTAAGAGAATAGGGGTATTCGGAAAAGGGGGAGCCGGCAAGAGCACTGTCGTCGTCTTGTTGGCTAAGGCTCTTAGAGACCGTGGATATAATGTCTGCGTGCTGGATGCGGACTCGACTAATGTGGGAATCCATCAGGCAATGGGACTTAGCAGATCGCCCGTGCCTCTGATGAAATACTTTGGGGGAACTGTATTCAGCGGCGGAGCCGTTACCTGCCCGGTAGACGATCCTACCCCTTTACCGGGGGCAGAGGTCACTTTGGATGGACTTCTTGAGGAATACTACGTTCAAGATCAAGAAGGAATATCGCTCCTGGCAGCAGGGAAGATCGGGGGGCAGGGCCCCGGAGCAGGATGTGACGGCCCTGTGTCCAAAATCGCCAGAGACCTCAGGATACATAGGAGTGGACAACGTCTGGTAACGTTGGTGGACTTTAAAGCGGGACTTGAGGACTCTGCAAGAGGAGTCATCACCAGTTTAGATTGGGCAATTGTGGTTATCGATCCGACCAACGCTGGCATTCAGATGGCGTCGGACATGAAAGATATGGTTGACCAAATCAGAGCTGGTGCATTGCCTGCCACCGGTCACTTGGCAGATCCCAAACTTGTTGAGACAGCCGACAGGGTGTTCAGGGAGGCAAACATCGAAGGCGTTCTGTTTGTGCTGAACAAGATCGGAGATGAGGAGACGGAAAGCTACCTGAGGAGTAGGTTAGGGGAAAAAGGGATAGAGCCAATTGGGACGATTCACAAAGATCCTTCGATTGCTATGGCTTGGTTAAAAGGGACATCGCTTGAAGGGAATGAGACAAAGAAAGACGTGGAAAGAATTACTGAGGCATTGGAGGCAGTCGAAGAGGCACGTTTTATCATCGCGTCACCGCAGAAGGAGCAATAGTGTTCTGCGCCCCAACATCCGGACACAGAACCACGATGAGTTCCACCACTCGGGCGGCTAATGTTGAGGCAAGTACGGATTTGAGGAGGAAAACGCATGGAGATATCAAACCTTTCTCGATGGTTCTGGCCAGCACTTTCCTTCCTGCTGGCCATCCTCTGGCTGTGGACGCTGCTGCAGCGGCGGGCTGCTCCGACAGCACCACCGCTTGCACCTGGGTTGGCGTACCGGCCCATGGAGGCGGAGGACGTGCTGAAAGCAGCCTGTGCTCTGCAAGAGGCCCAGGGAGCCTGGGACAGCGAGCAGCTGGCTCGCTCTATCGGCCTCCCCGAGGTAATGGCTGCGGGTGTGGTAGGGGACCTCGTTGCTTCCGGCTGGGTCGAGGAGGATGTCCAGGGAGGCATGCACCTGACGGAGACAGGAGAGGCACGCGCCCGGGAACTGATTCGGGCACACCGTCTCTGGGAGCGCTATTTGGTGGACCGGGATCGAATGCCCCTGGAGGCGGTCCACGCCGAGGCCGACCGCCGCGAGCACCAGACGACGCCCGAGGAACTGGAGAGGCTGGATGCCGACCTGGGGCACCCGGCCTGGGATCCCCATGGGCACGCCATCCCGGCCCGAGGGCGTCCGGTGCCCTCCGTCTTGGCACACCCCCTGCTGGAAGAGGGGACAGCGGGAAGTCGGCTGCGTGTCGTCTGCCTGGACGATGAACCAGCACCGCTGCTAGCCCAACTGGTCGTGCTGGGGCTACAACCTGGCGTGGACGTGGAGGTTCTGGAGCGGAAGTCCGACAGCCTGCAACTGCGGCTAGATGGAAACGTCGTCCCACTGGCTGCTGCTGCTGCCCGACACGTCTTCGTCGTGCCCGTGCCTGCCCTGCCTGTACCGCTGGGGGAACTACCTGTCGGTGTTCGAGCACGGGTGGTTGAGACCAGCGGAAGTGGCAAGCACCAGCGACGCATGCTGGATATGGGCTTTGTTCCTGGTGCCGAGGTGACTGTGATCCGCAGAGCGCCTCTGGGTGATCCCACCGAATACCACATCAAGGGCACGGCCGTCGCTCTGCGCAGAGAAGATGCCGACACCGTTTTGGTGGAGGAGGTGAGAAATGGATAGAAGGACAATCACCGTAGGTGTTGCCGGCAATCCCAACGTGGGCAAGAGCGTCATCTTTAATGCCCTCACCGGCAGTCGGCAGCACGTCGGCAACTGGCCGGGCAAGACCGTCGAGAGGGCCGAGGGGGGCTTCTACTATCAGGGTCGGGAGATTCGCCTGGTGGACCTGCCCGGCACCTACAGCCTGGCCGCTCAATCGCCGGAAGAGGTCATCGCCAGAAACTATATCCTCTCCGGGGAGCCGGACGTGGTGGTGAACGTCGTGGATGCCACCTGCCTGGAGCGCAACCTCAACCTGGTGCTACAGATCCTGGAGCTGACTGATAAAGTCGTGGTGGCCCTTAACCTGATGGACGAGGTCCGGCGACAGGGATGGGAGATCGACGTTGAGGCTCTGGAGGTTGCCTTGGGGGTGCCGGTGGTGCCAACCGTGGCCATAGAAGGAGAGGGCCTCCCGGAACTAGTGGAGACGATAGCGCAGGTGGCCGAGGGGCAGCGGAAGACTCACCCAGTCTCGGTGAACTATGGCTTGACTGTTGGGGGATACACCCAGACCTTACAGGACGATCTGAGCCATCTGGGCATTGAGGAACGGAGCCGCTGGGTGGCGCTCAAACTCTTGGAGGATGACCCTGAAATCGTCGAGGCCTTCAAACAAGGGGAACTGGCAGCTCTGGGGTTGGCCGCTCCATCCGCCTCGGCCGAGGCATTGGAGGCCCTCCTGAGGCGGGCTGTGCGTCTGCGCGAGGGGATCCGGCCCGATGCCAAGGTGGAGATCGTCCGGCGCCGCTACGAGTTCGCCCACGATGTGGTGCATCGGGTAGCCCACCGCCTGCGGCCGGAGGAAGAGAGCCTGACCGAGCGGATCGACTGCATCGTCACTCACAAGGTCTGGTCGTGGCCTATCATGCTGGCGGTATTCCTCGCCATATTCTGGATCACCATCAATGGGGCTGAGATCGCGGGAGGCTGGCTAGAGGCCTTCTTCTTCTGGCTGATCCGCGCCGTCCGGACATGGCTGATGAGTGTTCAAGCCCCCTGGTGGGTGACCGGCGCTTTGGTGGATGGCTTGATTGTAGGCGTAGGGACAGTGATCACCGTAATGCTGCCCCCCCTGATCATCCTCTTCACCGCTTTCGCCCTGCTTGAGGACCTGGGCTTCTTGCCCCGGGTAGCCTTCAATCTGGACCGCCCCATGCAGGTCTTGGGCTCCCAGGGCAAGCAGACACTCACGTGGGGTATGTCTTTTGGCTGCAACGTGACTGGCGTGATGGCATCGCGGATCATCGAGAACAAGAGGATCCAATTGGTGGCCATCCTGACCAGCCCTCTGATCATCTGCAGCGGAGGCTACGGTGCGGGTATAGCGTTGGTGATCGCCCTCTTCGGCGACCGAGCGTTGCCGGTGATGCTTTCTTTGGTTTTCCTCAGCCTAGGGGCAGCTAGCCTGGTCACCTTGATCCTGAACAAAACTCTCTTCCGAGGGGAGCCAGGGGGCTTTGTGCTGGAGATGCCCCCCTACCGCAAACCAAAGTGGGGACAAGTGGCATGGCGGGCGCTGGTGGACCGGGTGGCACACACTATGTGGCGGGCGGTGGCGTTCGCGGGGCCTGCCTCGCTGCTCATCTGGCTCCTGGGTAACTTCCCTCCCGGTGCCCCCTTCGAGCAAACGGTCGTCGGCTGGCTGGTGCGCACGTTGGCGCCGCTGGGCTGCCCCTTTGGGCTGACCGGCGAGATGCTCACCGCCCTGCTCTTCACCCTGCCGGCCAAGGAGATCGTCGTCCCCGCCCTGGCCATGACCTATGGACTACAAACCACCCTGGTGGAGTCAGAGCAGGTGCTGAACTATCTACCCCAAGTGTGGACGCCGCTTTCGTCATACACATTCGTAGTGTTTTTCATGTTCTACCTGCCCTGCCTGGTCACCATCTGGGCCACGTGGAAGGAAACCCGCAGCCTCAAATGGACGTTGATGAGCCTCGTTGTGTCCCTGCTGACAGCCATCGCGACCACGTTCCTGGTGTATCAAGGCGGGCGCTTGCTTGGGTTCTCGTAAGATCAGAGGCTGCGACGTTAACAGAAAGGGCGAGGCGGTGACGACAGCGGCCCCAGGGAGGTGGTCTATCAGACCCGAGAAGGCTTTCAGTCCTCAACCGTGAGGTCGTACTCATTATTGTGCATAGCCTTAGTGGCCTCGGGCGAAGGGAACCGGAAAGGGGTGACGTTCGGGCATATCGCGATGCCAACAGCAGATGTCAATCTCTCGCCTCGTTTCCGCCCCCTAGTTTGCCAGGCTTACGCTTCCTGTGTGGTGCATTCCGAAGAAGGAGAACGCGAATGTTGACCAGTACGTTGGGAGCCGTGATACTAGCTAGCTTTCTGGCGTGTCTAGTTACGACAATTGGCATATATGTGATCAGCAAGCATGAACAATGGGGCACAGAGCATTCCGCCTACTTCATGAGTTTTGCGGCGGGAGTGCTGATCACTGTGTCGTTCACACATATCATCCCCAGGTCCTTCCAGATGCACGAAGCAGCCCCTCTCTTTCTACTGGCGGGATTCTTGGGTATCTACATAATCAACCGCTTTGTGAACCTGTACGTCTGTCACGAGCATTCATGTTCGGCAGAGTACGCGATGGGCATCATTCCGATGCTAGGAATCGGCCTTCACTCTTTTGTTGATGGGGTGATCTACTCCGTTACCTTCAATGTCAATATCTTTACCGGTGTATTGGCAGCCGTGGGGATGGTGCTCCACGAGTTCCCGGAGGGGATCGTTACCTTCGTGCTTCTCGAGCGTGCTGGCTTCAGCCGAAAGAAGTCGGCCCTCTACGCGTTCCTGGCGGCGGCACTGTCGACGCCATTGGGTACGCTGATCTCCTATCCTTTCATCGAGGTTATCAGCCGCCCCCTTCTTGGCCTCTTGCTCGCCGCCTCCGCCGGTGTACTGGTTTACGTGGGCGCTTCGCATCTGCTCCCAGCAGTCGAAAAAGAGAATAGAAGGTACACGATCCTCACGTTGACCGCTGGCGTGCTGGTCGCTCTCGTCATCTGGATGTCCAAGAGCTGATCAAGCTATGGCAGCAACCTAGCCCACACGTCGAACGAGCCGATGTATAGGGCGCGGTCGCGCGATGGTGGTGATGGGGACAATGAATCCCAGATCATCGGCAGTTCAGGACGGAGGCCCATTTGTTCGAGCTTCATGCTACGGATACCTCAAGATCTCAGCCGCAATCCAGCAGGCTTGATCGTCCGTCGAGGCTGCGCCGGCCTCCGCCTGCAGGATAACGGCGGCGCTTTCACCGGCATAGGCCGAGAGATCCGCGCTGAGAACCTCGATGCCCTCTCCGTAGGCGTGGGGCTCCGTGAGGATCCACTTGCCGCCCGACTCGCTCAAGATGGCCATAACGCGGTAGGTCACGGCCCCTTCTTCAGCGCCCTGCAGCATGCTGATGGTCGCACGGAAATGGTCGCCGGCCTGGATGACGTAGTCAGGGTCGCCGAAGTCCTCGTATTCGCCGCGGATGATGCCCTCGGCCACCCAACGCGGGTGGGTCTCCAGGCAGAGCCCCTGAATGCTGCCACCTGTCTCCAGCGTGCCGCCGGTCAGGCGGGCATAGCCCAGGTCGCTGGCCGGGTCGCCAGGCCAGGGCAGGGCTGTCGTGGGCGGGCCTCCTATCCAGGCGGCGTCGCCTGCATTGTCCACGAAGTCGTAGATAACCTCCGGGGCGATAACGGGCGTGGTCAGTTCGAGTATGTTGTTCTCCTCATCTGACTCAGAGATGATGTCCGTGGTATCCACCTCGACCTGTGTCACCATGCCGGCGTACGATGCCCTGTAGGCCACGGTGGTGCACGTCAGATCCTTGGTCTCACCCTCCCCGATGCCGTCGTTAACGACCCACGTGCACGTAGCCGACGTCGAAGTCTTGACGGCGAACCATTGCGCGATGAAGCCCCCGCTGTTGGCGTCGCCCGAGTTCTCGATCCGCAGTGTGGTTGTGACGGGCAGATGGGCGACAGGCACGGTGGGGACAAAGGTGACCGAGATCACGGCGAGATCCGGCTCACCCTCACCACAGGTCATGCTCACAGTTGTATCCAGGCTGGCGATCTCGTCCTCACTCGCGTCGAGCGATGTGAGGGTCACGATGGCCGTGCCTGTGGGTGGGTTGTTCCAGGTGTATGTCGTGGCATCGGCGGCGAGATTGACGTCGAGGCCAGGCCCCGCCAGGTGGTAGGCGCTCTCCCCCTGACCATCGATCCAGCTGAAGTCAACCTTGTTGCAGTTGCCGGACACTGCCCCCAGGAAGTCCTGGGGCGGAGCGGCTGAAGCCGGTGCCGGGTCGGGATCCGCCTCTTCCTCATCGGGTACCACAATCTGTGCGTAGAAAACGCCGCCGTAGCGCCTGCTATCGGGCGTCTGAAGTTGCCAGTTGCTGCGATAGGTGCCGGGTGCCGCCGGTGCCTTCATTGCCACCGTCAGTTCGAGCTCCTGATCGGGTTCTGTGGCGGGCACGGCAAGGGTGTCAATGTCGCTGAGATCGTCGCCTGAGACCTGGATCAGCGTCGTGCCGGCTTCCCAGACACAGGTGCCGCTGTTACGGATGCGCCAGGTCTTGTCGAAGGCTTCGTTTGCGTCCACAGGCGTATCGTCGGGGATGGTGACATCGTCGACAAAGGCAGCTCGGAATGTGCATTCGTCGCCTTCGACTTCCTCCTCAGGGGTAACCGTGGGAATCACCACACTTGCATCGGGCGCGTCGTCAGAGGGCGTTGCGCTGGCAAAGGGCAGCGGGGTGTTGGTAGCGTCTGCGTCCGGTGTGCTGTCTGCGTCCGAGCTGCCTGCCCCCGGGAAATTGCACGCCAGTGTGGCCAGGATCAACAGTGCCACGAGTGGCCAGAGATTGCGACGCGATCTGCTCTTCATGCGGGTACCTCCTCACGTGTGCGGGTGCTTTCCAGGATGGGGCCCAGTATCCGGTGGGAACGTGCTGCTATGCCGGCTTACTGTGCGTGGCCTGACCCTGAAAGCCCCCTGGCTGTCTGACCCGGATGTTGGTAGGCATCATGGACGAGTCCCGGTCAAAACCGCTCTCCAGGTGTTCAATGCAGTCATCCGTCTGTTGCTTGGGCACGTATGCCGGCAACCGCTGGCTGCCGGGGTGTTGGTGCCGAAGTCACCCGTATGATAGCGCATATGTCGGGATATGTGCAAGTCATTCATCCGGACATCGAAACGTATCGCTGAACCGCTGAAGCAGATGATCGCACTGATACCAACCGAACCAACACCTGCTGATCGCGCGTCTTGTCATCTGGTTCATCTCTATCAGATATCCGAAGCCTGGATATCCCAATGCCCCTACGGTTCGTGATTCACCGAGCCTTTGTGGTATGATACCTGAAGTTTGAGGTAGTTGCATCCAAGGGGTTTTGTGTGAGTGATCTGTTCTCGTACGATCTATTGGCGGTTGAGGGAGCGGCCCGGGCGGGGGTGTTTCATACTGCCCATGGCCCGCTTCCCACGCCGATTTACGCCCCGGTAGGAACTCAGGCGACCGTCAAGGCGATGACGCCGGCGCAATTGCAGGAGGTCGGGGCGGTGTTGGTGTTGGCCAACACGTATCATCTCTATCTGCGCCCCGGCGACGAATTAGTGGCGTCGCTGGGGGGGCTGCATGCGTTCATGGGGTGGGAGGGTCCGATTCTCACCGATTCCGGCGGTTTCCAGGTGTTCAGTCTGGCCGGCCATCGGGGGGGCGACTCACTGCGCAAGATCGACGACGACGGTGTTACCTTCCGCTCACACATCGACGGCGGCCGCCATCGTTTCACGCCGGAGAAGGTGATGGAGATTCAGCAGAACCTGGGAGCCGATATCGCTATGGTGCTGGATGAGTGCGCGGTTCCCGATGACTATGATTACCTCAGGAAGTACGCCTTGCCGCGCACGCATGCCTGGGCGGCCCGCTGCAAGGCTGCTCACAGCCGACCGGATCAGGCACTCTTTGGCATTGTACAGGGCGGCGTGTTCTCTGATCTGCGTCAAGAAAGCGCCCGGCAGATCGTCGACCTGGACTTCCCCGGCAATGCCATCGGCGGGCTCTCGGTGGGCGAGAGTAAGCAGGAGATGCTCGACACGCTCGACATCACCGTGCCGGTTCTGCCCAAGGATAAGCCGCGCTACTTGATGGGTGTGGGAACGCCTGAGGATCTGGTGGAAGGCGTCGCTCGCGGCATTGATATCTTCGATTGCGTCTTGCCGACGCGGGTCGCGCGGAACGGCCAGGCGCTGCTGCGCACCGGCAAGTATAATCTGCGGAACGCGAAGTTTGCGGAGGATCCCGCGCCCATTGATGAGACCTGTGGCTGCTACGCCTGCCGGCATTTCAGCCGGGCCTACATACGTCACCTGTTGGTCGCCAAGGAGATTCTTGGGGCGACGCTGCTGACAATTCACAACCTACATACGATGCTGACCCTTGTCCACGACATTCGGACGGCCATTTTGGACGGACGGTTTGCAGACTTCCGCGCGGCATTCTGGGCGGCGCGTGAGGCGCGGGGATAATACCCCATCTGACTGCGGTTCAGCCAATTCACATTCGCACAGACAGGAAGGTAAAGCGTGCTGAAATTATCGCGAAACGAACCATGTTGGTGTGGCAGCGGCAAGAAATATAAGCACTGTCATATGAGGCAGGACCTGGCGGAGATGCGCACCCGGCGGCAGCTCAACAACCGGCGACGTCGTGAGGTGAACATCAAGACCGAGGCCGAGATCGACGGTATACGCAAGGCCTCTCACGTCACGCGTGACATCTTGGATGCGCTGGAGGAGAGAGTCCGGGCTGGTATCTCGACCGAACAGATCAACCAGTGGGTCAATGAGATGACGGCAGCTGCCGGCGCCAAGCCTGCGCCGCTGAACTACCGCGGGTATCCCAAGAGCGTCTGCACGTCGATCAATGAGGTCGTCTGTCACGGCATCCCCACGCCTGAGCGTATCCTGCAGGACGGTGATATCCTGAACATCGACGTGACCTCGATTCTGGATGGTTTCTATGGTGACTCGAGCCGTATGTTCCTGATCGGCGATGTCTCTGAGGAAGCGCGCAAGCTGGTGGAGGTGACTCGGGAGTGTATGTATCTGGGCATTGAGCAGGTCAAACCCGGCAGCACCCTGGGCGATGTCGGCCATGCGATCCAGTCGCACGCAGAGTCTCACGGATATTCGGTGGTGCGCGCCTTTGTGGGCCACGGCACGGGGGTCCGATTCCACGAACCTCCCGATGTCTACCACTACGGTGAACCCGGCGTGGGCGTAACGCTGCAGCGCAACATGGTCTTCACCATCGAGCCGATGATCAATATCGGTGGCTATGAAGTCACTGTGTTGCAGGATGAGTGGACGGCGATCACAACGGACCGCTCGCTCTCTGCACAGTGGGAGCACACTCTGCGTGTCACGGATGACGGCTACGAGATTCTCACGGCATAGCGCGAGGGTGAGGCCCGTGGTCTTTTTGACCCTGCCTTTGGCGGTCTGCAGCTCGGCGAAGTGACGTGCCGTTTGAGATTTGTGATTCGGAATTCGTGTATTTACCAGATTTCCATCACGATTATGGCCGTTACCGGCCGGCGTGGTATAATCTGCGTGGGATATACAATCCACGAGGAGGACGAAGATGCAGGGAGATGCGAACGAGATTCGTAAGGGATTGCGCGATGTTATTGACTTTGAGATCGGTCTTGATGTTGTCGCGATGGGCATGATCCGCGAGATCGATGTGACTGACGACGGGGTGGCTATCACGATGATCCTGACGTCGCCGATGTGCCCGATGGCATCTTTCATTATGAACCAGGTGAAAGAGCGCGCCTCAGAGATCACCGACAAGCCGGTGAATGTGGTGATGGGCAAGGAACTCTGGAAGCCTGATCTGATGGAGCAGGAAGCCCGAGATGCTCTCGGCATCTAGGTTCTTGACAAACCCTTTGGGTAGTGCATAATAAGGGTAAATATGCAAAGGCTGTGACGGGGAAAAGTAAGCGGACGGTACCTGACAGGGAGATGCGATCACCGACTGAGAGTCGCATCCAGCGAAGGCCCGGCGAAGTTCACCCCTGAGCTGACCGTTGAACGACCCTGAGATCGGGTCAAGTAGATGGCTCCGCGTGCCCGGCGTTATCGGGACATCCCATCGTCAAGGACGATCGTCCGGACTGTGGGAACAAGTGTCTTTGCCTGCCGAAGGTAGGGTGGGTAGAGAAAAGCAGGGTGGTACCGCGGGAGTCACGCTCTCGTCCCGGCAGGGATGAGAGCGTTTTTCTTTGTCCGGCAGTGACTCTGAAACGAAGTAACTAATGGAGGTGGTGTATGCGTTCATTCGAGGAACTGGAGCAGCTTCATGGGCAGGCTCTGGCGGATCTCGCCGTGGCCTCGACCACGAGCGCGCTTGAGACGTGGGAGGACGGCTATCTGGGCCGTAAGGGCCAGATCACGCTGCAGGCGCGTAGGGTGGGGCAGATGCCGAGAGAGGATCGCCCGGCCTTTGGTCGCCGCGTCAACGAGGTCAAGCAGGTGTTGCAGGGTGCCTACGATGCCCGTCTGGAGGAGATCCGCCACGGGGAACTATCGCGTCAGTTGGTCGACGAGGCCATTGATATCACGCTGCCTGGGCGCCCGGTGATTCCCGGACACCTGCATCTCACGACCCAGGCGCTGCGCGAACTCTACAGTATTTTCGCCAAGATGGGCTTTGAGGTCTACGAGGCGCCGGATGTGGAACTCGAGGCCTATAACTTCGACCTGTTGAACATCCCCGAGTACCATCCTGCTCGTGATATGTGGGACACCTTCTGGGTGCAGGGCGCCGGCGAAGGTGGGGATCGCAGGCTGCTGCGGACCCATACATCGCCGGGCCAGATTCGTGCTATGCGCGAGCGGTATCCAGAACCGATTCGTGTGATTCTCCCGGGCAAGTGCTACCGCTACGAGCAGATTACGGTCCGCTCAGAGCACCAGTTCTACCAGTTGGAGGGTCTCGCTGTGGGCCGCGGCATCACGATGACGGACCTCATCGGGACCATCCAGCAGTGGGCGCGCCTCTATTACGGCCCCGATCGGACCGTGCGCATCCGCAGTTCCTACTTCCCATTCACTGAGCCAAGTATCGAGGCGGACATCGACTGCATCCTCTGCCACGGTGAGGGTTGTGCTGTCTGCAAATACAGCGGTTGGTTGGAGATCGCCGGCGCCGGGATGGTCCAACCCGTGGTGCTGCAGAACGGGGGCTACGACCCCGACGAGTGGAGCGGCTTCGCCTTCGGTTTCGGGGTTGAGCGCCCGGCTATGCAGAAATATGGTGTTAAGGACATCCGGTGGTACTACGGGAATGATTTGCGGTTCTTGAGGCAGTTCTAGCGGGTCAGCGGCGTAGCGACATAGCGTCTTGGCGGCGTAGCGACATAGCGGCGTAGCGGTACAGCGATCTAGTGTGCCGAAGGGGCGTGGATGAGGAACTTCAGGAAGCTGATAGCTTGGCAGAAGGCGGATGATCTCGCGGTTAAGATCTATGAGGTCACCGGGCGGTTTCCGGCAGATGAGAGATTTGGTATCATATCACAGGTGAGACGGGCCGGCGTGTCCGTAGCCGCCAACATCGCTGAAGGCTGTGGCCGAGAGACTGTGGTTGATTTCCGACGTTTCCTGCACCAGGCGCGGGGTTCGCTGTACGAAGTCGAATACTACATTCATTTGTCGGGCCGTCTAGGATATGTTTAGCCTATCGAGCAGGAGGCGCTCACGAGCCAATGTTCCGAGGCCGCGAAAGTCTTGCAGGGCTTCATCAACAGTCTGAACCGGCAGGTCAAGCAAGGCCGTGCGGTGAACTAAGACGCTACGACGCTAAGGCGCCACGACGCTCATAAGCCAATGTTCCGAGGCCGCGAAAGTGCTGCAGGGCTTCATTAACAATTTGGATAGGCAGGTCAAGCGCGGACGCGCTGTGAACTAAGACGCTACGACGCT
>CAZEXX010000010.1:20603-24809 GCA_964516885.1 uncultured Anaerolineales bacterium
ATACTATGAAAATACCCCTATCTTGGTTGAATGACTACATCCAGGTCGATGACCTGCCGCTTGCGGCGTTGCGGCACAGATTGAATCTGGCCGGGTTGGAAGTGGACAAGGTCGAGATTGTCGGGCACCCGGGCTCGGAGCTGCCGTGGGATCCCGATAAGGTGTTGACGGCTGAGGTTCTGGCAGTCAATCCACATCCCAACGCCGACCGGCTGGTCTTGGTCGATGTGAACTACGGCGGGGATGAGAATGAGGTCCTTGTGACCGGTGCGCCGAGCCTGTATGCGCGATGCGGCGAGACGGACCTGCACCTCAAGGTGGCATTCGCCTGGGAAGGCGCCGTGCTCTATGACGGCCACGCTGAGGGTTTCAAGAAGGCGAAGCTCAAGAAGAGCAGCATCCGTGGCGTGCCATCGCGGGCGATGGCCTGCTCCCAGAAGGAACTTGGGATCTCGGAAGAGGCAGATGACATCATCTATCTGCCCGATGACACGCCGGTGGGGAAGCCGCTGGTGGATGTCCTGGGTGACAACATCCTTGACTTCGATATCAAAGGGCCGTTCGGGCACCTGCAGTCCGTCTATGGGGTCGCGCG
Organism: uncultured Anaerolineales bacterium; assembly: GCA_964516885.1. Taxonomy (GTDB): domain Bacteria; phylum Chloroflexota; class Anaerolineae; order B4-G1; family SLSP01; genus PWVB01. The sequence goes on from CAZEXX010000010.1 coordinate 21,199, forward strand.
CGAGATAGCTGCGCTCTACAGCCGGCCGCTGAAGACCAATCCGCTGGCCGCTGCCGAGCGTCTGGGGCTGACCTCATATGAGAAGGTCGACTTCGTGGATGTGGAGATTGCCGATCCCGAGCTGTGTCCCCGCTTCACGGCAACGATGATCCGGAATGTGCAGGTGAAGCCCTCACCGCTGTGGATGCAGCTGCGGCTGCTGCGCGCCGGCGTGCGCCCCATCAGCAATCTCGTCGACATCACCAACTATGTGATGCTGGAACTGGGTCAGCCGCTCCATGCCTACGATTACACCACGGTTCACGCACGTCCCGGTGAGACGCAGCCTGCGATCATCGTGCGTCGTGCAGCGCCTGGTGAGCAGATGACGACCTTGGATGGTATGGTCCGCACCTTTGATGATGAGATGGTGCTGATCACCGATGGTGCCGGTCCTGTCGGCGTCGGTGGTGTGATGGGCGGCCTGGATAGTGAGGTCGAGGGCGATACGGAGAACGTGCTGCTGGAGGCGGCGAGCTTCAACTTCCTCAACGTCCGGCGCACGAGCCAGCAGCTCAAGCTGCAGTCAGAGGCTGCCTCGCGCTTCGGAAAGCGTGTCGACTCGGCGTTGGCGATGCCGGCGGCCGCGCGTGCGGCTGAACTGATGACCGAGCTGTGTGATGGTGTGGTTGACCCTGCTGTGGGCGATGTGTATCCCGGCAAGCTCACACCGCGCGTTGTGATGTACGATCCCAAGCTCACCGACCGTCTGCTGGGCATCAAGATCCCGCCGGCAGAGCAATCGCGCATTCTGGAGGCACTGGAATTCAAGATTGAGGCTCAGGCGGAGACGTGGGAGGTCACCATCCCGTCGTACCGGCAGGACGTGGGCTTACCCGTCGATCTGGTGGAGGAAATCGCGCGCGTGTGGGGTTACGATAGGTTCCCTATGACGCTGATCGATGAGGAGCTGCCGCGGCTGCGACGTAACCGCTCGCTGGAGGCCGAGGAGCACGTCCGCGACCTGCTGGTCGGCCTGGGGTTGGATGAGATCATCACCTACTCACTGGTTGACCCTGAGGATGAAGTGCGACTTCAGCTCAGTTCTGGGCTCGATCCCGATGCATCCCTGGATCTGCCCGGCGAGCGTGTTGTGCTCCAGAACTACCTCTCCCCGGAGCGGTCTCAGATGCGGCGGAGCCTGCTGCCCGGTACACTGCGCACGGCATGGTCGAACCTCCGCTACCTGGATCGCATCGCGGTCTTCGAGATCGGACGCATCTACTACAAGGTGGGCCGGCCGGATGTGTCCGCCGGCGAGACCGGCGTGGCCGAGCCCCGGCATCTCAGCATGCTGCTCACCGGCTCGCAGCTGGCCTCGTGGTGGCAGGATGCTGCTGGGGCCGAGGGCAAGGTTGACTACTTCGATCTCAAAGGGATCGTGGACGCGTTCCTGGCGCGCCTGGCGCTGGACACCAAGGTCGAGTGGGCGCGTGGGGATCACCCTGCGTTCCATCCCGGCCGCTGTGCGGTGGCCAGTGTTGACGGTCAGCCGCTGGGCGTGTTGGGTGAGGTTCACCCACTGGTGCGGGAGGCCTACGATCTGCCTGCGCAGCCTGTGGTGGCGCTGGAGTGGGACCTGGAGGTCCTGTTGGCTGCTGCCGAGGTCGCGGATGCCGAGAAGCAGGTCGTCTCACTGTCGCCCTATGCTCCGGTTCACGAGGATCTGGCGCTGGTCGTGGATGAGGCCACACCGGTGCTGGATGTCCAGCGCGCGATCATGGCAGCCGGGTATCCGCTCGTGACGGAGGCGTCCCTGTTTGACGTCTACCGGGGCGAGCAGGTGAAGGCCGGCAAGAAGAGCCTTGCCTTCGCGCTCAGCTACCAGGCGCCGAATCGCTCCCTGTCCGAGAAGGACGTGCGGAAGCTGCGCAAGCGGTTGATCAAGACGCTGACGAGGAAGCTTGGCGCGAAGCTGCGCGGACAGTAGTCACGGCGGGCCCAGAACTGGCTTCTGCGTTTGATACTATGGTCCTCCCCACACAAGTGGGGAGGACCATGAGCCGTGCATAGAGTTCCGGAAGAGGACCTGGCGAATGCAACCCAGACGCAGTGACATTTTGCGACGTGTGATGGCTGCCTTCTTCCCCTTTGGCCGGGGCAACATCAGCAAGCTTCAGTTGATCTACTTCTTTTCCACGCTTTACTTCTATATCCCTGTCGGCACGCTTTATCTGCGGAGTCGGGAGCTCACGTATCTGCAGATCAACTCGCTTTGGGGCATCATCGTCTTCACGATGTTTCTCACCGAGGTGCCCACAGGTGTGATCGCCGACCGGATCGGGCACAAGCGCGCCGTTCAGCTGGCTCTGGGTTTCCAACTGCTGGGCGAGGTGGTCTACCTCTTTACGCGGGGCTATCCGGGATTTGTACTGGCCGCCATCGTCGGTGGCCTGGGTTTCGCTTTTGGCTCGGGCTGTGTCGAGGCCCTGATTTATCAGCAGTTGCAGTCGTCCGGGCGCGAGGGCGAGATGAGCAAGGCGATGGGTGGCATCGAAGCGGCTCAGCGGTTGGCCAATCTTCTGGCCTTCGCCATGACCGGTCTCATTATCCACACGCTTACGCTCACACAGTTTGTCCGCGCGGTTGCGCTCACCGCCGGGATGGTGGGCGTTGGGTTTGCGTTGACCTTCACTCTCGAGATCCCGGCGGATGATGCCGACGCAGCGTCGGACGACGACAAGGTCAGTGGACTCTCTTTGCTTCGGCAGGGGCTGCAACTGCTGCGCGAGAACCGGGCATTTCGTATCCTGGCGCTGGTATCGCTCCTCACGATCCCCTTCCGTGACTACCTGGGCAGCCTCTATCAGCCCTACTTCGTCCGGGCCGGCGTGGCGCCGGTCTGGTTTGGGCTGGCGCTGTCCGCAGCGTCAGGACTCAGCGTACTGGGGGCGCGCTATGCGTATTGGCTGGAGGCGCGCATGGGCAAGCGGCTGGGGCTGCTCCTGGCGGTGGGTCTCCCGGGTTTGCTCACTCTGGCTATGGCCGGGATCTCCCACGCAGCAGGGTCTGTGGCCGTCTTCTGCCTGGTGTATGGAGCTACGAGTCTCCGCAGTCCCCTCATATCGGCGCGGCTCAATGCTCATATCAGCACTGCCAACCGGGCGACGGTCCTATCGCTCGTGAGCATGCTCGCCGGACTCTACGTGGCCGGGATGGGATTAGTGATCGGGCGTGTCGCCGACGCGTCGATCCCGCTGGCCCTGGTGGTGATGGGCGGACTCGTGCTGATCGGGACGCTGGTCACGGCGATAGCAGTGCGGGAGTAATCTCTGCGGACCGAGGGTGTCTCATGTGCTCCGGAGACCAGCGCCGGTGTACGCAGCTGACCATGTGTGCAGCCACATCCTTGAACCACAACCGCCCCACACGAAGAATGCGGCCAAGAGGGCCGCGGTCCGCAGACGTCATTCCTCAAACACGCTACCCAATCCCTGGAGCAGATCCTTGGTCTTGCCAATGGTCTGTCCGGCGTCAAAGAGCAGGTATTTCGCTGACGTGGTTGGATGCGCGTGCGCGCCGCTGGCCACGCGCAAGTGCAGCCCGTCCGCCACGATGCGATAGCCGTTGCG
>CAZEXX010000010.1:24909-28352 GCA_964516885.1 uncultured Anaerolineales bacterium
GCCTCTGGGAAGGCGCCGGCGTGACAGATCGTGACACCAGCACCGGTTCGCACGAAGAAGGGACGGCGGCGGAAGAAATCCAACACGGCTTCGCGATGTTGACCCAGGGCAGCTTCGAAGTGCGGCGTGTAGACAAACTTGCCCTTGGCCAGGGGGACGTGGTAGATGTGCGGCATCTCGTGGTTGCCGAGCAACACGATGAGCCGGCTGCCCATCCTCGCTTCGAGCTCGATCAGATCGAGGATAATCTCCAGGGAGCCATCAGCGGTACCGGTCTCTTCACTGTGAATCAGGTCGCCGGAAAAGATGAGGGTCTGAGCCAGTCCCTGACGATGCAGTTCCAGGAAGACGTCGCGGTAGCGTTCGTAGAGCGGTAGATCGCCATGGAGATCGGTGACCACCATAACCACGCCGGTGTCGATGTCGATCACACGGGGTGGGGCGTAATCAACGGTCGCAGTCTGTGGTTGTGGCAGGCTGCGATCAGCCAAAGTCGAGTCCGAAGTGCTGTGCCAGGAAGGTGGCGACGCCATCCTCCGCATTGGATGTTGTTGTTCTCCAGGCCAGGCGCTTGACCTCGGGGCGTGCGTTGCCCATCGCGACGGCATAGGGGAGGTTCTCAAAGACCGGCAGATCGTTGAGGCTGTCGCCGAAGTAGACGATTTCGTCGGGAGCGATGTCCAGGCTCTCCGCGAGCGCCATCAGGCTGCGGTCTTTGCGCGCATCGAGGTGGTTGACCTCGACCCAAGTGCGCGCGCCGGGCTGCAGGACGACATAGGCCCGGCTGCCGAGGGCCCCTGATAGCTGAGGGTAGAGGCGTTCGCCACGTTCCCCTGTGTCGCAGACGGCGACCTGTGCCGGTCGCACCTCGAAGAGCGCTTCCGGTGTGTCGACCGACACGTAGGGCTGGAAGGGGCGCTCGCTGATCAATTTGGCGACCTCGCCCATCCCCTCGGCGTGCCGCGGCAGATAGCGTGATACCTGGTCGTCGCCGTAGACAAGTGGGACGAAGCCCTGATCCAGAATCAGGGCGACGGCCTCGCGCGCCGTCGCCGGGTCCAGATACCTGCCCGGTACTGCGTGCCCCTGATTCAGCCTGAAGACGCCGTTGAGGCAGATCGCGTGGGCCCAGGGGCCGATCATATCGGCATAGCGGCGGGCGACCCAGGGGTTCAGGCCTGTGACCAGAGTGACGGCGATGCCGGCGTCGTGCACAGCGTTCAGTACCTGCAGCGTGCGGTCTGTGAGCCTGCTAACAGGGTCTGCAAGGGTGCCATCGATGTCGGTGGCGACGAGACGTATGGTTGGGTTCATAGGTGTTTGTGTGGTCCAGTCGAGCGCGCGCAATGAACACGCGGCGAGGGATCTACCTTGCCAGACTCTCGAAGATCGCGTCGAGGGTGGTCTCGGGGGCCAGAGCCTGGACGGCCTCGAACCGCTGGTTGTAGGTTGGGCGATCCTCGCGGCAATAGAAAATACCCAGGTACTGGGTTTCTGTGTCCATAGCAAGCTGCATGGCACTCAGCCGGTCGCCGGGATCGTGGCTCTCCGGCAGGGGCTGCGTGACCTCGTTGTAGTGGCTATAGGTGTTGTAGAAGGTGACGCACGGGCTGAGCACCTGGATGAGTGCGAAGCCGGGATGCTGCAGAGCCTGGACGAAGAGCTCAGTCATCTCCCGGACCTTGCCTGAGAAACAGCGGGCGATAAAGGAGATATCGTAGCTCAAGGCCATCAACAGCGGGTTGAGCGGACGCTCCTGTACGCCATAGGGTGACGCCTTGCTCACCACGCCCTCCGGGCTTGTCGGCGAGGGCTGTCCCTTGGTCATCCCATAGATGCTGTTGTCCATCACAATGTAGGTGAGGTCGACGTTACGCCGTGCAGCGTGGGGGATGTGACCCCCGCCGATGCTGAACCCGTCGCCATCGCCGCCCACGGCGATGACTGTCGTCTCCGGGCTGCCCAGCTTGATCCCGGTTGCCAACGGCAGGACCCGTCCATGGACACCGTGGATGCCATAGGTTTTGAGGAAAGCCGGGAAGCGGCTGGAACATCCGATCCCGGAAGCGATAGCGATCTTCTCCTTGGGTAACTCTAGCTGCGCAAGGGCGCGCATCAGGGCCGTTAGCACGGCGTAATCGCCGCAGCCAGGACACCAGATTGGCTTGACGCCGCTCCTGTAATCGTTGGCTCTTGGCTTATTCACAGTGGCCTCCATCTATCTCGTATGTGCCGGATGCCCCGCCAAGCCGGCGTACTGTGTCAAAGATCTCGGCCATCTCTCCGTGCTCTTTGTCCCAGAGCTTGCGTTCCTCGTCAAGCATCTCCAGCGTTGCCTCACAGATCTCGCGGACCTTGAACGGTACGCCCTGTTCCTTCTTGCGTTGGTAGATGTGGACATTAAGTTCGTCGAGATCCTTGTAGTAACGGTGCTCAACCATCCGGCCGAACTGCCCGGAGAAATTCAGTTCGGGTACCAGGATAGCGCGTTTGGTCGAGAGGAAGTCCATGATCGCCTGATCCGGCATAGGCAGGAGTGTATGCGGGTAGATGGCCTCGATGGGTATACCCTGCGCCCGAAGGCGCTTTGTGGCCTCGCGGACGGCGCCTCTCGTGCTGCCCCAGCCCATGATGCCGAATGGTGCACCTCTGTCGCCCCAGCGACGCGATGTCATCCGCCAATCCGCCAACATCTTGCGCGCTGTCTCCACCTTGCGCGCACGCTTATGCATCATCTGCTCGTGATTCCCGGGTGTCTGGTCAGGATAGCCATAGGCGTTGTGCTCCAGGCTTTCGGCGAGATACATCCCGCCCGGCACGCCCGGATGCGTCATCGGTGAGAGGCCGGTGTCTGTGAAGGCATAGCGCTGGTAGTCACCGGCAAGCTCCTCGGACGTCGGCGTAAGCCGCTCCAGTGGCCCGTTCCAGGGCTCGCCGGGGAGCGCGGTCGTCTCTTGCCGCGAGGCCATTGACTGGTCCGAGAGCACGATGACCGGCATCTGGTAACGCTCTGCCAGGCTGAAGGCGTAGATCGTCTGGAAGTAGCAATCCTTAACGGAATCGGGAGCCAGCACGAAGCGCGGGGCGTCACCGTGGCCGCCGTAGAGGGAGAGAAAGAGATCACCCTGGGAGGTCTTGGTGGGGAGCCCGGTTGAGGGGCCCGCACGCTGTACGTTGATGAGAACCAGCGGGATCTCGGCCATGCTGGCCAACCCCAGTCCCTCGATCATCAGGGAAAGGCCAGGGCCTGAGGTTGCCGTCATAGCGCGACGTCCCGCAAACGATGCACCGATCGCCATATTGATCGCGGCGATCTCATCCTCGACCTGCACTAACTTGCCGCCGAACGCCGGCAGGAACTTGGCCAGCGACTCCATTGTGGGGGTTGCCGGCGTGATAGGATAGCCGGCGTAGAAATCGCATCCGGCGGCGAGGGCGCCCAA
>CAZEXX010000010.1:28452-31142 GCA_964516885.1 uncultured Anaerolineales bacterium
AAGTTCTTGCCCCTGGCCCAATCCAGCTCCAGCGCGATGGCCTCCGCCGGTACGGGGAAGCCTCGGTGGGAGTCGTTCGGCACCTGTACGTGGGCTTCATAGATGATGGCGGCGTTCTTGCAGAGGTCTTCGTGCTCTTCGATCCAGGCCTGCTGATTCATCGCCACGAGGACGTTGGCTTCGTCGCCTTCCGTCATCACGCGGTCGATCCCCAGCCGTGTCTGATACATAACCTGCCCACCCTTGATCTCAGCAGGATATGTGCGGAAGCTGTAGATCTCCAGGCCGGAGACCGCTGCGATATGGGTGAACAGGTCGCCCAACGTGATTGTGCCTTCGCCACCCTCTCCCGCAATGCGGACGACTACGGTTGCATCAGGTTGTTCCACGAAGCATCTCCTTGGACGCTGTGTCACGACGTTGTGTCACCAGCGTTGACGACTGCGGTTACCTGACCCTCTCCCCACATCTCAAACTGCTCCTGAGGTCCCAGTGCCACTGCTGTCTTGTTGGGGATTCCCAGCCCCAGCAGGCCGTCGCCGATCTGCGGCAGAGCGCGCAGGATCGGTGAGTTTTCTGCAGTTGTGAAGTGCGGGACGACAACGGCATTCATCACGAAGCCTAGCCCCATTGCTTGCTGATGGGGCGGCTCAGGGGTGAAGACCCACCGACCAAGCGCTGCCGCCCCGGCCCCGGCTCCGATCAGGGTCAAGCCCTGGAGGGTGCTGTAGCCTTCCACGATATGGCGGAGTGCCAGGCTCTCGTGAAGGTTGGTGACGAGGGCAAAGGGATCCTCTCCGCCCAGATAGATGATGCCGGCCTCCTGGATCAGCGTCAGCACTTCCGGTGCGTCAAGTTGCCCATACGAACTCGCGGAGTTCGCCAACTCTGATAGCGCAAAGGCCTCTCCCCCCGGTCCCCCCATCTGCGTGTAGTGGTCGAGGATGGCTTCGGCTTCGCTTTGGCGTTCGCCGCCGGTCAGGACAATCATAGGGCGGTCGAGGTTCGCCACGCTCAGCAGTTGGGCGTCAACTTGATCTGTCTCGCCGCAGCGCCAGTCGCCGCCGCCGAGCAACACAAGCCAGCCTTCGCCATCCAACCAGCGCACCGGGCCTTTCTGTGGCATGTTGCGATCAGACTCCCTTCGGGGGCATCAGCCGGAGAAGGGATTCGATGATGACGGCGACGCCGTTGACCATCGCTCGTTCATCGATGTCGAACTTGGGGCTGTGATGCGGGCGATCCTGGTAATCCTCCGGACCGGACGCGACAAAGATGTAGCAGCCGGGGATTTCCTGGTTGAAGAAGGCTGCATCCTCACTGCCCATCGTCTGCATGTCGCCCAGCTTGTCCTCGCCGAGGACATCCGTCACGACCTCGCGCACCAATGCTGTGACAGAGACGTCGTTGACCAGCGCAGGCGTGACAGGCAGCCACTCCAGTTCGGCGGTGGCTCCCATCATTGTGGCTGTGCCCTCGACTATGGCGTGCAAGCGATCCAGGACGTGTCGGCGCACCTCGGGATCATAGGTGCGAATGGTCCCTTTGAGCTCGGCGGTTTCGGGGATGACGTTGAAGGCGTCGCCGCTCTGGATAGAGCCGACGGTGACCACGGCGGTCTCCAGCGCGCCCACATTGCGGCTGACGACGGTCTGTAGGTTGGTGATCATCAGCGCGGCTGTGGTCACAGGGTCTACCGTGTGATGGGGCAGCGCGCCGTGCCCACCCTTGCCGGTGATGATGATCCGGAATGCTTCAGCCGCGGCCATCACCGGGCCGGCTGACGCCAAGACCTTGCCATAGGGCGTGTCGTTCCATACGTGGAGTGCGAGCGCGACCTGTGGGCGCGGGTTTTCGAGCACACCTTCCTTGACCATAATCTCGGCACCGTTTTGGCCTTCCTCACCCGGCTGGAAGATGAGTTTCAGCGTGCCGCTCCACGCGTCGCGGTTTTTCGCCATCAATTTGGCAATCCCGAGGCCCATCGCCGTGTGGGCATCGTGCCCACAGGCGTGCATCAGGCCCGGTTTCTTCGAGACGTAGGGCTTGTTGCTAACCTCGTGGATCGGAAGTGCATCCATGTCCACGCGGTTCATAATGACCGCTCCCTCACCGTTCTCAAGCAGGCCAACCACACCGTTCTTGGCGATCCCCTCCTGCACCGTATAGCCCAGCTCCCGCAAGGTCTCGGCAACAATTCCGGCCGTTCGGACCGTGTCCAGCCCGAGCTCCGGGTACATGTGGAAGTCCCGCCGCCATGCGACGAGTTGGTCAAAGATGCTGTTTGCTGCCTCGAGTGCCTTCATAATTCCTCCTGGGAAGTAGGGCCTATCTAAGTGTAGCCAAGCCGTAAGGGCCAGGCAAGTACGATTATACTGGTTAGGGGAGACAGTTTTCCCGGTTTGGGCTGATACCTGCCTGCTAGGATATGGGTTTCTTGGAGTTTGCCAATCGTCGCACCTCAAGTTTCTTTCCGCCGAAGTTTATCAGCAGTCCGACTTCGTAACCTGAGGATTTCAAATACGAAGCGTCTGTATGAAGTCAACATCATCCAGTAACGCTTTTGCCTTGAGTTCGAGCATCACGCCACCTTCAGCGTCGCCGACGACAAAGTCAACCCGGTGTCGTCCGATTTTCTGGCCCTTGTAGATGATGTCAATCCAGACTTCGCGTTCGAACTCGACGCTCTG
>CAZEXX010000011.1:0-30554 GCA_964516885.1 uncultured Anaerolineales bacterium
TCTCAACCGCACCTGCGTCTGTGCAGAGAAGTCGCCCCCAAACTAAAACGCACCCAGTCTTGCTGCTTGGTTTGCGTTCTAATGCCGTCTGGAGTAGAATATGAATAACGTCTCAAACCGCTGCAGCCCGTTAGGCCGCTTTTGACTTGAAAGGAGTCAGTCGCTATGTCTTACCAGAAGGTGATCATTGTCGGGAATCTGGGACAGGATCCGGAGATGCGCTACACTGCCGATGGCACACCTGTGACGTCGTTCAGCGTCGCCACCAATCGTCGATGGAACAACCAGGACGGATCCAAAGGTGAGGAGACGGTATGGTTTCGGGTGTCTGCGTGGCGCCGGCAAGCAGAGACTGCTGCCCAGTACTTGAGTAAGGGACGCCAGGTGTTGGTTGAGGGAACTTTGACTCCCGACAAAGCCACGGGCGGACCACGGATCTGGACAGGACAAGATGGGGTCGCTCGTGCTGGCTATGACCTCCGTGCCAATCGCATCGTATTCCTACAGGGCGGCGGCGACGCGGGCGCTCGTGGCGGTGGTGGTGCAGACGATACGGGCGGCCCCGAGAACACCCTGGAGGACGAGATTCCGTTCTAGCCATCAGTGTAGAGCCGCAGTTTCACAACAGAGGGGAGATCTCCCCTCTGTTGTTGTCTCATGAAGGAGTTACTATGGCCAAGCCAACACCCAGATCACTCAATATAGAGATTCCGGCAGATCTGGAGCCGACGTACGCGAACTTCGCGCTGATCTCCCACACCCCCTCTGAGTTAGTCATTGACCTAGCGCAATTGCTGCCCAATCAGCCGAAGATCCGCGTGTGCTCACGCGTTGTGATGACGCCGCTCAACGCCAAGTTGATGCTGCGGGCGCTGCAGGACCGTTTGAGCAGGTATGAGAAGGCTTATGGGGAGATTGTCGTTCCAGGAGAGGGCGACGATCTGGCTCGGGCTTTCTTCGGAGGGCAGAAACCTCCAGAAACGGAGTAAGGGTCGATGAACAAAGAACTACAGGCTTGGTTGGATACCTTGGCAGCTCTGGCTGAGGAAGATATGGCGGCGCAGAATGCCGTCCGAGATGAGGCGCTCAAGGCAAGTCGTGAGCTCATTCGCCTCTGTTCTCACGCGATTCGTGCCGGACATCGAGATGAATGGGATGCCGCTGAATCTCTGCTTGCCGATGCAGATGCCGCCGGGTGTGCATTGCAGGCCTCCCTGGCGCCCTATCCGGGGTTGATGTATGCAGGTTACACGCAGGACGCGCTCAAGGAGTTGGTGGAGGCGCAGGTGACTTTGGCGCTCATCTCCGGCCGAAGCCTGCCCTCCATTGAGGCCGCGGGGATCCCCCTCAATACGTATCTCAATGGTGTCTGCGAAGCTGCCAGTGAGCTCCGACGGCGCTGTCTGGATCAACTGCGCCAGGGGAGTTTTGACGAAGCCGAGCGTCTGTTGGGAGCTATGGATATGGTGTACGAGGTCTTGATGTCCTTTGGATATCCCGACGCCATCACTCGTGGCCTGCGTCGTCGCGTGGACCAACTTCGCGGCGTCCTGGAGCGCACCCGCGGAGATATCACCAATAGCCTCCAAATGATGCAGTTACGGCGTACACTTGAGGCACTGGACGGGGCCTTGCTGGATCGCAACTGACCGACACGTGGGTCGATGGGGTACCTGCCATTCTTATTGTATGCAGATGGTTTCAGGTCGCATATCACGTTGGGGACAACAACAAAGTGTGTGTGGCCGCAATCTGGTTGCCAAGATGCAGTCTTGGCCCATCGTCACCTGCTAGACCTACCACCGTCAGAGCCAAAACTGCTCAGGCGCATTTCAGAATGGGCAGGAGACAGTTTGGTAGCCCAGCAAGAAGCCTTTCTTGGGTATTCGCCCTATTCTGAAATGCGCTCGTGGTCTCACCAGGGCTTGACAACGGCTTTCGTTCAAGTAGGATTCGATGTGAGGGCAGACAAAGCTTGTACCTTGGCGCTGACGGGTATGGGCTTTTTTCTTGTTGATTCGAAATAGGGGAGGAGCATGCCGATCAGATTCGGGACAGACGGCTGGCGGGCTGTTATCAGCGATACCTTCACGTTTGAGAACCTCCGGATTGTAGCACAGGCTGTCGCTGACTATGTCAAGAGACAGAGTGACGACGAGCGCCCGGAGGTCATTGTGGGGTTCGATACCCGATTCTTATCGGACCGATATGCGATCGAGGTGGCGCGTGTTATGGCTGCCAACGGGGTTGTCGCGCACCTGACACGGGCCGACGCTCCCACACCGGCGGTATCGTACGCGGTGACAGATTTTCAGGCTGTTGCCGGCATTATGATCACAGCCAGTCACAATCCCCCTCGTTACAACGGGCTGAAGTTGAAGGCATCCTTTGGTGGGTCTGCATTGCCGGAACAGGCTCATCAGGTCGAGGCATTGCTTGAGCGGAACCAGCTGGAGGCCCGGGGCCCCAACCTGATGGCCTACGATCAAGCTTTAGAACTTGGCCTGATCCGGCGCTTTGACCCCGCGTGGGCGTATTACCAACACCTCGCCACGTTAGTGGATATGGACAAAGTCTCCGATGGCGAGCTGCGCGTGGTGGCAGATGCAATGTATGGGTCCGGTCGGGGGGCCTTCCGTGACCTGTTGAGCCGTACACGGTGCCATCTCTATGAGATCCGCGGCGAGATGAACCCCGGCTTCGGCGGTATTCACCCCGAGCCGATGGCACACTACCTGCAGGCTCTCGTTGCGGCTATCCAGACTCACCACGCGGATGTCGGGTTGGCCACTGATGGCGATGCTGACCGGATCGGCGCGGTGGATGCGCGAGGGAACTTCGTGGATCCCCACCATATCTTTGCTCTGATCTTGCGCTATCTTGTGGAAAAGCGTGGGTGGACCGGGGCTGTGGTGCGCTCGGTCTCTACCACGCGCATGGTTGACCGTCTGGCGAGTCGTTACGGGCTTCCTCTCTATGAGACCCCGGTTGGATTCAACCATATTGCCGACTATATGCTCAGTGAGGATGTCTTGATAGGCGGTGAGGAGTCGGGCGGGATCTCGGTCAAAGGGCATATACCTGAGGGCGATGGTATCCTGACGGGGATGCTGTTGTTGGAGGTGATGGCGGACGCGAAGGTGCCGTTACATGCTCTGATCGAGGACATACAGCGTGAGGTCGGCCCGACGTGTTACGCGCGCCGCGATATTCCTCTGATGCGCCCCGTGGCGAAGCTGGAGATGGTTCGGCGGCTTACAGAGCAGGCGCCGGCTGAGTTGGCCGGGGAGCGGGTTGTCGATGTCAGCACGTTGGATGGTGTTAAGTACCTGCTTGCCGATGATGCGTGGCTGTTGATCCGCCCGTCGGGGACCGAGCCGGTGTTGCGCGTCTACGCTGAGGGACGGTCGCCGGAAGAGGTAAAGGCCCTGCTTGCCTATGGTGAGCACGTCGTGGGCTAATTGTGAGCATCACGGTGTGCGTGTGGAAGAGCATTGGCTGTGCACCGCGCGCATCGTTTAGACCCTATTACCAAGAATCTGATGATGTATTAGGAGTGCAACGTTCATGACTGATAGCAGCAACGATACCACGTTGATTTCGCCTTACGGCGGCAAACTGGTGGACTTAGTCGCGTCGACAGAGGCACGCGAGGCCTTGATGGCTGAGGCCACCCAATACCCTAGGTTCCAGATCTCCGATCGCAACCTCTGCGATCTGGAACTGCTCGCGGTGGGTGGCTTCTCGCCCCTCGATCGCTTCATGGGCCAGGCCGACTACCAGCGCGTACTCACGGAGATGCGCCTGGCCGACGGCACCCTCTTCCCCATCCCGATCACGCTGAGCATCAACAAAGAAGAGCTCCCGACCCGCGCTGAGTGGATCACGCTCTGTGACTCCCGCAACTACGTGATCGCGATGATGCGGCTGGAAGAGGTCTTCCGCTGGGATCCCACCCGTGAGGCCCGGCTGGTGCTGGGCACGACCGACCACCGGCATCCCCTGGTGCCCGAGATGTCCCGTTGGGGCGACTTGTGCATCAGCGGTGAGCTGCGGGTGATCAACCCGCCCAAGTACTACGACTTCACCGAACTGCGCCGCACGCCGGCACAGGTGCGCGAGATGCTCTCCAAGATGGCGCGCCATCCTGGAGAGGATGGCGTCGAGAAGGTCGTGGCTTTCCAGACGCGCAACCCGATGCACCGGGTGCACGAAGCGCTGACCAAGCGCGCCGCGGAGCGCGTGGGCGGCAGTCTGTTGATCCACCCCGTGGTCGGTCTGACCAAGCCCGGGGACGTCGACTACTACACCCGTGTGCGTGTCTACAAGGCCTTGGTCGAGAATTACTATGGGGAGTACGACGTCGCCCTGAGCCTGCTGCCGCTGGCGATGCGTATGGCCGGGCCGCGCGAGGCGCTGTGGCACGCCCTGATCCGCCGCAACTACGGCGCCACCCACTTGGTGGTGGGTCGCGACCACGCCGGGCCGGGCAAGGATAGCTCTGGGCAGCCCTTCTACGGTCCGTACGAGGCGCAGGAGATGATGGCGCAGTACGGCGAGGAGTTGGGCGTGGAGGCGGTGACCTTCCGCGAGCTGGTCTACCTGGAAGACAAGGATGACTACGTCTCTGTTGAGGATGCAGCCGGAAACGGCAAGGCGCTCTTCATCTCGGGTACCCAGGTGCGCGAGGAGTACTTGGTCAAGGGCAAGGAGCTGCCCAGCTGGTTCACGCGCGTGGAGACCGCCGAGATCCTGCGAGAATCCTATCCCCCCCGGCACAAGCAAGGTCTGTGCATCTGGTTCACGGGCCTGAGCGGCTCGGGGAAGTCGACTATCGCCAATGCGCTGGTGCCGATGTTGCAGGAGCGCGGACGCCAGGCGACGATGCTGGATGGGGACGTGGTGCGCACGCACCTGTCGAAGGGATTGGGCTTCAGCAAGGAAGACCGCGATACCAACATCCTGCGCATCGGTTTTGTGGCAGGCGAGATCTCGCGGCACAATGGCACGGTGATCTGCGCGGCGATCAGCCCCTACCGGGGCACACGCAGCCAGACGCGGGAGATGGTGGGCGATGACCGCTTCGTGGAGATCTTCGTGGACACCCCGCTGGAGGTCTGCGAGGCGCGCGACGTCAAGGGCCTCTATGCCCGGGCGCGGCGCGGCGAGATCAAGGGTTTCACGGGCATCGACGATCCGTACGAGGCGCCGGAGAACCCGGAGATCGTGCTCCACACGGTGGGGTGCACGCCCGAAGAGAACGCGCGCGAGATCACGACGTACTTGCAGGAGCGAGGCTTCCTCAATCACGTCTAAGTTGCCAGGTGCGGAGCACTCAGATATTTGACGGCGTGATGAGTCGGCAGGGACCTTGCCGTCTGGCCGTCCAATAATGCGCCGCACCTCTCCCCGCAGGAGGAGATGCATTGGGTTTTCTTAAGAAGCTGTTCGGCAAACGCCAATCGCCGGTGATCATCGTTTCCGGATTGCCGAGGTCGGGGACCTCGATGATGATGCGGATGCTGGAGAAGGGCGGCCTATCTCTCTTGGTTGATGGCATTCGTACACCGAATGACGATAACCCCAAGGGTTACTACGAGTTTGAACGGGTGAAGAAGCTGCCCGAAGGCGACGTTGCTTGGCTGCCTGACGCGCAAGGCAAGGGTGTGAAGATCATCGCAGCGTTGCTGGCGCATCTTCCCAACGCGCATACCTATAAGGTCCTCTTTATGCAGCGTAAGATGGATGAGATTCTGGCCTCACAGCGACGGATGCTGGAGCGGCGCGGTGAGGATTCCGATACTATCGATGACGCTGAGATGGCGAGGCTGTTTGAGGCGCACGTCGCACAAGTCCATGGGTGGATGGATCAACAGCCCCACGTGACCTATTTGGATGTGGACTACAACGGAGTCCTGGCTGATCCAGTTGGGTGTTTGGCCCAAGTTAGCGATTTTCTGGAATTGTCTCTGGATCTAGAGGCGATGACGGCGGTGGTTGATCTCACGCTCTATCGTCAACGAGCGTGATCCGATACTGGCAACGCGTTTGGGATACAAACGTTTTCGGAATTCAAAGGAGACGCGAGGATGAAGAGAGCTCTGGTCTGTGGTGCGGGCGGTTTTATTGGGGGTCATCTCGTTTCGAAACTCAAGCGTGAGGGTTATTGGGTACGCGGTGTGGACCGCAAGCCGCACGAGTTCCGTACGCTGGAAGCCGATGAGTTCCACCTGCTGGATCTGCGACAGCCCGAGAACTGCTGGGAGGCACTGGCCATCGATGGCGAGACCTTTGATGATGTCTATCAGTTGGCTGCAGATATGGGGGGCATGGGCTTCATCCACACGGCAGAGTGTGATATCATGCACAACAGCGCGCTGATCAACATCCATATGATCAACGGCGCCGTGAAGATGGGCGTGTCGCGCTATTTCTTCTCTTCATCCGCGTGTGTCTATCCCGATATGAAGCCTGGCGATCCGGAGATGACGGAGGATCAGGTCCTACCGGCTCATCCTGATAACGAGTATGGTTGGGAGAAGCTCTATGCGGAGCGTATGGCCCAGGCCTATGCGCGCCATACCCCCATCGAGGTGCGCGTTGCGCGCTTCCAGAACTGCTACGGTCCCTACGGGACTTGGCGGGGTGGACGTGAGAAGGCGCCTGCGGCCATCTGCCGGAAGGTCGCGAGGGCAGAGGATGGCGGCACCGTGGATGTTTGGGGCGATGGCACGGCGGTCCGTGGTTTCACCTATATCGATGACCTGGTTGACGGCATCTATATGCTGACGCAGTCGGAGCTTCAGGTCTCTGCCAACATCGGCACCGATGAGTATGTCACGGTCAACGAGCTGGTGCAGAGTGTCATTGACATCTCGGGGAAGGACCTGGAGATCCGGCACGTTGACGGTCCTGTCGGCGTAGCCGCCCGTAACTTCAGCAAGGCACGCATGCACGCGCTGGGCTGGGATGCCAAGGTGCGGTTCCGGGATGGCATTGCGCGTACTTATGCGTGGGTTGCTGAGCAGGCAAAGGAAGCATATCCGACCGGAGCATAGCCGGTGGCGGGGGATTCCTCTCTACGGATGGCTAGAAGGCGAGAAGACTTGTTGGCTGAGTTTCAGATAGAGCAGCTCAGGGAGCGGCTCAGGATGCGTGTCGGATGCTGCGACGACGAGATTCGGGTTGTCAGGTCACCGCTGCGTGTGTCCCCATTGGGGGCCCACGTGGATCATCAAGATGGCCTGGTAACCGGAATGGCGCTGGATCGCGCTATCTACCTGGCGTTTGTGCCGCGTGAAGATGGCATGATGCGCGTGGAGAGCCTGAACTTCCCGGGCTGTTCGGAGTTCAACCTGGAGAACGTGCCCCCCAGGATACAGGGGGACTGGGCCAACTATGCCCGCGGCGCTGTGCTGGCGCTCAAACAGTCTTATGACTTGCGGATAGGCATTGATGCCGAGGTGATGGGTATGATGCCTATCGGTGGTCTGAGTTCTTCAGCGGCTGTGGGTGTCGCGTATCTCCTGGCGATCGAAGCCGTCAACGACTTGGAGCTGCCCGAAAGAGAATATCCAGCTGGACCGTTACATTGAGAATGTGTACCTCGGGCTCAAGAACGGCGTGTTGGATCAGTCAGTGATCCTTCTGAGCGCTCGTGGCTGTCTTACCTACCTGGACTGCCAGACCATGGATGTCCAGCGTGTCCCGACCTCGGCGTCTCCCGATAACTTCGAGATTCTCGTTGCCTATTCGGGGGTCAAGAAGGCCTTGGTCGGTACAGATTACAATAACCGGGTTGATGAGTGCCACGAAGCCGCTCGGCTCCTGCTTGAGTGGTCCGGCGTGCCTCAACCCAATGGAAATTCCCGGTTGCGGTTGGTCTCACCGGAGGTCTATGCGGCGTACGGTGAGCGGCTGCCGGCCCCACTTGACCGGCGCGCGCGTCATTTCTTCACGGAATTGCATCGCGTGCAGGAGGGGGTGGAGGCGTGGCGGTCTGGCCGCATGGAGCAGTTGGGCCAACTGATGCGTGAGTCCGGCGCCAGCTCTGTGCACGATTACGAGTCCGGTTCGCCGCATTTGACGACGCTCTACGAGATTCTGTGCGAATGTCCCGGTGTCTACGGTGCGCGGTTCAGCGGGGGTGGGTTCCGGGGGGCATGCATTGGTCTGAGCAATCCCGACCAGCGCGAAGAGATCGTTGCGTTCATTGACAAGCGCTACCCGGCTGCGCATACTGACATCGCTGGCCTGTATAGCATTCACTTCTGTCAGACAAGCGAAGCCGCTCATCTGATGGACTAGACGGATCACGGTCAAGTGTTATGAGCAGAGATCATCCGAAGCAGTTGGGCTCTTTCAACCGGCAGGCCATCCTTGTTCTGATCCTGTGTGTGGTGGGCTGCGTGCTCTTGATTGTCGATGTGCCCGCGGTTGTCCTGAGCTGGGACACTGCCAGCGAAGTCGGCACGGCAGGCTTCAATGTGTACCGCTCACCTGCTTGGGACTCAGCCGCACCTGAGGATTGGATCAAGGTCAACGATGAGCTGATCCCTTCGACGGGAGACGAAATGGTCGGCGCGGACTATCGTTTCGAGGACGATGATCTTATGCCAGGTCGCAAGTACCGCTATCGTATCGAGGAAGTGGAGTGGGATGGGGGTGCCACATGGTACCCGGAGGAGGTTGTGGTGCGCGCAGGTTTCCCCAGCCGCTGGACAAAGCTTGAGGGCGTCGGACTGATCCTACTGGGACTGGTCTTGCTGTGGCGCCGCAAGGGGCAGATCGAATGACCCGTTGCTTGAAGGTCAACCCTGAACATCCTGAACCTGACGTGATCGCCGAAGCCGCTGCCGTGATCCGCGGCGGTGGACTCGTGGCATTTCCGACCGAGACGGTGTATGGGCTAGGCGCGAATGCGTTGGATGGCCAGGCTGTGGCGAGTATTTTCCGTGCCAAGGAACGGCCCTTTTACGACCCGCTGATCGTGCACCTGGCTGACGCGGCTCAGCTTTCCTCTGTAGTTGCGGAGGTGCCGGATATCGCTAGGGACCTGGTCGCCGAGTTCTGGCCCGGGCCGCTCACACTGGTGCTGCCCAGAGGTCCACAGGTTCCCGACGAAGTGACTGCCGGTGGCGGTACCGTCGCCGTCAGAGTGCCCGCGCATGCTGTGGCGAGGGCGCTTATCGCGGCCGCCGGTGTTCCGATCGCAGCTCCCAGTGCAAATCGCTTTGGGCGGGTGAGTCCTACCTGTGCCGACCATGTCATGGCCGACCTGTCCGGGCGCATCGATCTAGTCCTTGACGGCGGCGCAACGCAGGTCGGCGTGGAGTCGACTGTGCTGTCACTGGGGGCTGACATCCCGACGATTTTGCGGCCCGGGGGTATCGCCAGGGAATCCCTGGAGCAGCTCTTGGGATCGGTGGGCATCAGGGAGTTCTCGGGCGCGGAAGGTGAGACCTTGATCTCGCCGGGCACAACGGTTAAGCACTATGCACCGCGTGCCAAGACTACGCTGTACCGCGGGGAGCGTGAGGCTGTTCTGGCTCGGATCCGCCGGGATGTTTCGGACTATGTGACAGAGGGTATCACCGTGGGCGTCCTGGTCGCCGAGGAAGACCTCGCCCTGTTGACGGACCTTCCGGTTGTGTACCGGAGCGTGGGCTCTATGACGTCAATGGAGCAGATTGCCCAACAGTTGTTTGCCTCGTTGCGCTCACTGGACGCGACCGGTGTCACGGTTATCCTGGCGCGGGACTTTGGCCCGTCTGGGTTGGGTCTGGCGATCCGAGATCGTCTGACGCGTGCGGCGGCCGGTGACGTGATCGTCGTCATGGAGACGTCCGGCTAGCTTGTTGAGGGCTGTGCTTCTCAGAAAAAGGGGTCGCGATTTGTGCGATCCCCTTTTTGGTTTCTGTTGAGCCCTGGCTGTCAACTGCGTAGGAAATCGCGGAGTCGACGTGCATGAGCTGGGTGCCGTAGGCGGCTCAGCGCCTGGGCCTCAATCTGTCGGACGCGTTCCCGTGTCACGCCTAGCTTCTTGCCGACTTGCTCCAGCGTATAGGTCTGACCGTCCAGTAACCCGTAGCGCATTTGCAGAATCTTGACCTCTCGCGGGGGGAGATTCACAAGGATCTCGATCAACTGGTCCTTGAGCATCACTGCGCTGACCCTGTCAGGCGGCGATGGGCTATCTTTATCCTCGACGAAATCGCCCAGGGTGCTGTCGCCCTCATCGTCTGTCGGCATCTCCAGTGAAAGCGGGCGGCGCGCCACGTCAAGCATCTGTTCGATCTTGCGGACAGGGATCTCCAGTTCCGCGCCCAACTCCTCCGGGGTGGGGCTGCGTCCCAACCGTTGTGTGAGTTGGTGTGAGATGCGCAACATCTTGTTGATCTGATCGCCCATATGAACCGGAACGCGGATCGTGCGGCTCTGATCCGCGATGGCCCGCGTTACGGCTTGTCGGATCCACCACGTGGCATAGGTGGAGAACTTGTGCCCGCGTTTGTACTCGAACTTGTTCGAGGCCCGTATCAGTCCAATGTTGCCTTCCTGAATCAAATCCAGAAATGGAACACCTCGGCCGATGTACTTCTTGGCCACACTGATCACCAACCTGGAGTTCGCGCGAACCAGATGCTCCCGGGCGCGGATACCGTCATCAAGCTGTAGTTCCAGTTCACCGCGTTTGTCTTCGTTCGCATATCGACCGGTGTTGAGCTTGGTCTGGGCCCTTTTGCCGGCTTCCATACGCCTAGCCAGCGAGACTTCCTCTTCTGCGGTCAGAAGAGCAACTTTGCCGATCTCTTTCAGGTAAAGCCCAATCGTATCATCGACCTCAACGGCACGGTAGATGTCTTCTTCGGCTTTGACTTCCTCGCCATCATCGAAGCTCTCAATTGTCTGCGCCAGGCCGACGGGCGACTTTTCTCCGGGACCTCCGACTGTGATTCCGGACTCCAACAACGTTGAAATCGTCTCATCCAGTTGGCTGATATGCTTCTCAGCTTCCGGGAAAGCCCGCTGGATCTCCTCATAGGAAACGAAGCCTCGCTCGTGGCCCAGTGCCAGGAGATATTCTTCCCCCGACAGGTATTCGCTGAGGTTGCCGACTTCTACTTTCTGTTTCTCTGTGACAAGCTCTTCTAAGGCCAACTCCACAATTCCTTTGGACACAGTAAACTAGACCAGTTGTTCGAAAACTCGCTAACGCGACGTTAGCGGAACCACGTAGCCTGCAACAACGTAGTTCCGCTAATGAGACAATATCATGCTAGCAGATTAACCGCAATAGAATAGTTGACTTAGTGACCTTGTCAACCGTTCGCGGGCTTCTCTGTCTGTTCGGTGTGTCGCCAATCGCTTTAGGGCAGGGAGGTGAACAGAGCGAAAAAAGCACGGGTGGCGGTTGCCATCCATGCTAACCGCAATCTAATATAGCATAATCCACATTCTATTGTCAAGAGGCACGCGCCTTGACCGTTCTGGCTCTGAGGGTGGTCAGCGAGGTGAATGGCTGTAGCCCAAGACTGCTCCCTAACGGTTAGGTTGCACCCATACACGTTGGGTTAGTGCCCCTGAAGTGAGGCACGCCCAGGACACAGAGGTGCCCTGAGCTCAGTATGGAGTGAGTGGAGGCCCGCTATGCTGGCACTTCAAGGTGCTGCCTCAGCGTCTCTATTCTTCCCGCCGCTCAATCGGCAACGTGAAGTTGACGCGAAGCCCTTGACCGGGGGCGCTGAAGAAGTGGATCTTGCCTCCCAGCACCTCAATGCGTTCTCGAATCGTCGGTAGACTCAGTCTTACCGCATCCTCCGAGCTCAGTTGCTCGTCGATATCGAACCCCACACCATTATCCTCGATGGTGACCGATGCTTCAGTCTCTTCTAGATTCAGGTGAACTACGATGCTTGAGGCCTGGTCCTGCTCGCGGGCCATATGGATGAGGGTCTGGATCACGCGGAAGATGGTGACTTCCTTGTGGGGGGCCAACCGCAGCTCTTTGCCGGTTACTTGGAGCGTCAGGCCGGCGAACCCTTCTTCGGCAATCCCGGCCACGTAGCGGCGCACGGTGGGAACCAGGCCGAGATCATCCAGCATCATAGGACGTAGATCGAAGATGAAGACCTTGACCGTTTTGAAGGTCCTGATCACGCTCTCTTTGAGCTCGGTCAGCTCAGCTCGTGCGCGTTCCGGGTCTCGGTCGAACAGACGCTCACAGATCTCTGCCTGAAGGGCTAGGTTGGTCAGCGACTGGGCAGGACCGTCATGCATTTGGCGGGAAAGCCGGAGTCGTTCCTGCTCTTGCGCCTCAATGATGTTGATGACGGTCGCTTGCTTGGGTTCAAGGGCGGTCTCGGCCCCGGCATCACCTCCCAAACCGAGATCCTCAGGCGGGGCAAAGCCGAGGATGCGCTCGTAGAGATCGGCGATGCGGGTGAGATGCTTCTGGTCGCTCTGTAGCTTCTCCAGCTGCCCGCGCATGGTGAAGAGTCGCTGCTGATTCTCTATCAGGGCGTTGTAGGCTTTGCGGATATCTTCCCGCGGTACAGTGTCAAAGGACGCCTCGATCTGACGAGTTCGGGCGACGGCCCGCGCATTCGCCTGCATGAAGCGGTCAACTTCACTCGACGTTTGCTGGATCAACATGTCGATTTCTTTCAGCTCTTTCTGGATCTGAGCAGAGCCCCGACGGCAGAAATCTGTAAACTGGTCCCAGCTGCTCTCAACCATAGTGCCCCCTGTTCAAACCGTGTGCGTGATGGACTTTGGGCCCGCAGCTGTAGGGCTTCCTGCGCCTGCAGGGTGTAGCGATGTGTCGCTTGCGGTTGATCGTGCGACCCCAAGATGTGATCGGAGATGCCCGTGGCACGGTGTAGCGCAGGCGTGACGTTGTAGGCCTGCGACTCTCTAGGCGTCGGGAAGGCGGACCCACCCGTGTCTTAGCGCGTAGATGGCCGCTTGTGTTCGATCTGAGCGATTTAGTTTCGCGAGGATTGAGGTGACGTGGTTCTTCACCGTCTGCTGGCTGATGCCCAGTCGCATTGCGATCTGCTTGTTGCTCAATCCTTCAATGATGAGTTGCAGAATCTCCATTTGGCGATTTGTGAGGGGGGAGAGCGTGGTGTCCTCCGGGCTGATGCCATAGCGTCGGTATAGCTCCAGAAGCCACTGTTCGGCTTGTTCCGGCGTTAGTCGTTTGTTGGCGATGACATAATAGCCCTCGGCGACGGTCCGCACGGTATCCAGCAGCTGTGCTGGTGCGACATCCTTTGCGAAATAGGCGGACGCTCCGATGCGAATAGCGCGGTAAATTTGCTCTTCGTCATCGTACGCTGTCAGGATAATCACGTTGATATCCGGACACGCGGACTTCAGCCGTTCGGTGATCTGCAGCCCGTTGACATTGGGGAGATTGACGTCCATCAGAACCACATCTGGATGGACGGACCTAAGTACTTCAAGGGCACCTTGACCATCTTCGCATTCGGCAACAACCGTGATGTCTGGCTCTACGTTGAGAACGTCGCGGACACCTTGACGGAAGAAGAAATGGTCGTCAACGATGGCAACCCTTATGACATCAGGCGTAGTCACTTTTTCAGTCATTATCCCTCTTTGGTGTCTTCCTATCCAAATGTTACCATGGTTTCTAGGCGGATGAAAACCGGTCCAAGCTGAAGAACTCCGGTGTCTGCCCATCGAGAACCAGCGAGGCGAGTGCATCTGTCGTGACCAGCGCCAGATTCAAGCCGAACGGCCCCAAGCCATTGACGAAGTAGACGCCAGGCTCCTCTTCCAACTGCCCGACGATTGGGAAGTGGTCATGGCTGGAGGCGATCCAGGTTGTGAACCGCCCGTGCACGAGGGCCTCGGGGCAGAGTTGATCGGCAACTGAGCTTAGCCGGCTGAGACTATCCTGCTCTTCTCTACTCCAGCCTGTCAGATAGGCTCGGCCTCCGTAGGGCAAGAACCACATCCGTCCATTGTCGAGAACTAGCGGACGGTTGAGTGTCTTGACATTCTCGAACACAATGGTGTGGATACATAGCGGATGTAGGTTCTGTGAGAGCTGGCTGTTCAGCCTCGTTGCGTGGATGCCGTTGGCGAAGATCACCTTGTCGGCCCATAGGTAGCGCTGGTGGGCCCAGACGGCGATGCTACCATCGGCGCGGCGTCTGGTTGCATGTGCCTCGACCCCCAATTCTACGATGATGTTCTCGTGGTCCAGCAGCCTGTAGATCAGGTCCTGCGGATTGAAGACGATATCATCATAGGTGCTGATGGCGACAAGATCACCATACCGATTGTCGTCCTCGAGATCCACGTTGAAGCCGTACGTCTTTAGCAGCAGTACAGACTCTCGAACGGCATCTGATTCGTCGGGGTCTGCCGCCAGGCGCAGGCTGCCGAGTTTCTGAGTTGTTACGTTGTTCTGATCGAGCAGGATCTCCAGACGGACCAGATTGTCGGAGGTCAGCTCCCACAGCGTATGTGCCAGATCCTTCCCCAGGCGGGCGACGAGCTCAGTGAATGGCGTGGGGGTGCCCAACAGCGCCAATCCCGGCTGTCGACGGATCGTACCACCTGACGACTCCGATGCCTCCAAGACAACGATCTGTAGGCCTTCCGCTGCAAGGGTTGACGCAATCAGGGCACCGGCCAGCCCTGCACCTACCACTATCACATCGTAAGGACCGGAGGTAGACATAAGGGTTCCTTTCAGCTTAGCGTGGGGGGGTCACAACAAGCACAGCCTGATCGAAGAACGCTGCGTTATTGATATGGGGGAACGTGGGCTCGGCATAGAAACAGAGTGTCACGCGTCCGAGCGCAGCTTCTTCGTTCTCTTCTTCTTCAGTCTCATCCGTTACGGTTGGATCCTGATAAGACCCCACGATGACGTTCGGTGAAGAGAGCTTCACCGTGCCACTATCCTGGTTGATCCGCATCTCTTTTCCCCACCTGGCAGTATAGCAGTTCTCGGCGCCGGTGGGATCGATCCCTGCCCTGACGATCAGTCCATCCAGGGACGAATAGGCCTTCGCCTTGATCTGGAAATACGCACGGCTTCCTGCAGTGACGGTCACCGTCTGGTGGACCCAGGTCCGGAACTTGAGCCAGCGGATGGTCTCCACCTTCAACGTCGCCCCATCAATCTGCCGCTGGGGATCGTCAGCGATTGTGAAGACCGGCTCCGCATAGGAATTCTCTGAGTCGTAGTCGGAGTCTGGTCTGTAGTTCACATAGGCATCCCATTTCCATCCGGGTATGCGGTTCGGCATAATGGCATCGAAATCTGCCCCGTTCAGTTTGATCTCGGCTGGTGGCAGAGGGGTGGGCGTCGACGTAGGTGTAGCCGTGGGCATCGGCGTCGTCGTGGGCGTGGCGGTATTGGTCAGACGTGCCAAGAGGGTGGGGCGTGGTGTTAACGTCGGTGTGGGCGTCCACGTTGCAGCAAGCACGTCTGTGGTTACAGCTGCCGTCGGTGCAGGCGGTGCCAGTGCTGGGGTGCGCATCGATGTGATCACGATCCCGATCATTCCACCGATGACGGCGACATCCAGGAGTGCAAGTACGAGCAGGGTGATCTTCTGTGTCTTGCTTAGGGTACGCATCGTTATCCCTCAGGCTTCACGAACCATGAACCAACCCAACGAAGATAGCATATGATGTGACATATGCTGTGTGACGTCAAGATGCCTAGATTCAATGATACTCTAATGTGAGTTGCGTGACAAGCGCACGCGTGCCCGGGCGTGTTACAGAATGGGGGCAGATGCCCAGAAAGGGACCATCGTCAGACCAGTGGGTGCCCTCCCTTTGCCCCTGAAGTGAATCAAGCTCACGTTGTCACAGCTTCATGGTCGGTGGCGTACGTAGAGTTGACCACAGCCGGCATCGATACCTGCCCCGCGCCGCTGTCGCATCGTGTGCGGGATCTGGTGTTGATCCAAGATAGCGGAGAAGGTTTCCGTGGTTTCTCTGGTGGAGGGAGCCCCATCATAGGCTGACGTCGGATTGAGCCGGATGAGGTTGACGTGGGATGGCAGGTCCTGCAGCCAGGTCACCAGGGCTAGCGCCTGCTCCTGCGTGTCGTTGACACCGGCGATCATAATCCATTCGAATAGGACCCGCCGCCGCGTCTTTTCCGTGTAGACGCGAACTGCCTCATGCAGACGCTCCAGGGGATATGTCTTGTTGATGGGCATCAACTCGGTGCGCAGATCGTCGGTGGCTGCGTGCAGCGAGATGGCCAGTTTGATAGGCCAACGGTGGTGCACCTCGGCCAGGTACTCGATCCCCGGCGCAATACCCGCTGTGCTCAGGGTGATCCGGCCGGGCGCCAGGCTGAGCCCTCGGGGATCCGTCAGACGCTGAACGGCATCCAGCGTCTGCTCCCGGTTGAGCAGAGGTTCACCCATCCCCATGAAGACGACGTTGGACACAGCTGTGTCCTGGGGGGCCAGCCACCGCTGGAAGTGCAGCACCTGGGCCACAATCTCGCTACAATGGAGTTGCCTCACAAACCCCATCCGCCCTGTAGCGCAGAAGCTGCAGCCACAGGCACATCCGACCTGCGTGGAGACGCAGACGGTGTAGCGGTCACGATAGCGCAGCAAGACTGTCTCGATCTGGGCGCCATCCTCCAGCGCCAGCAGGTCCTTCCGGGTGCTCCCATCCCGGCTTGTGCTCTGCGCTAATTCGACAGGGCGCGTCAGCGTAAAGGCGCCCGCCAACTGCTGCTGCAGCCGTGGGGGAATTCCCGTTATCTCTGAGAAGTCCGTCACGGACGCTATGTACGCTTGGCGCCAGATGTCCCGCGCTATGACACGCGCTTGTTCATAGGACTCCCCCCAGGATTGGAGCGCTTTTGCCAACTCCGGTAGATCCACAGTGTAGAAACTGGTCCGGGACACGTCTTGATACCACTCCTGCGTACGGGATGCAACGTCGTGCACCAACGATATTTTGACTTTTGCTATGAAGCATAGCATAATGTAGTTGCATAACCAATGATTTGATAGGCTTCGAGCGAATTCTCCATAGGAGGACATTGTGCCTGAGATCTCTCTGCAAGCGTATGAGAACGAGATTGACCAGCTCATCGAGCAGGCTCGATACCTTGAGGCTCTTGCTCATGTTCGGTGCATTCTGGGCCAGTATCCTCGCTATGTAGGGGCGTACTATCTCCTGGGGGAGACTATGCTTGAGGTGGATCTCCCCGGACTTGCTGGCGATATGTTCCGCCGCGCATTGAGTGCTAATCCCGAGCACTTGATGGCGCGAATAGGTCTTGGTTTGGCGCACGAGCGTTCCAACAATCTGGATGCGTCAATCTGGAACTTGCTTCGGGCTCTGGAGTTGGACCCCGGAAACAACGACATCGGTGATGAACTCTGCCGGATGTACGGACAGCGCGACGGTCTTGAGCCGGATTACATACCGCGGACGCCGGCAGGTCTCGCTCGACTCTACATTCGAGGTAACCGCAACGGGCGCGCCGTGACCCAACTGCGAGCGTTGTTGGATGAGGAGCCGGCTCGTCCGGACCTAATGACCGCGCTGGCGGAGGCCTATTGGCGTAATGAACAGATTGTCCAGGCTTCTGACATGTGCCAGGAGATTCTGGACAAGATGCCGTACAATTGCAAGGCGAATCTGCTTCTCGGTACGCTGTGGGTCAACGGCGGGCAAGAGGAGGGGAGGGTGTACCTGCAGCGTGCCCAAGAGGTGGATCCGGAAAACACCATGGCTGAGGCGTTGTTTGGGTCTGAATCCCTCCTGGAGCCGCAGCCCGTCAACCTAGATCGCCTCGTCTACGATCCTGATGCTATCGAGGTCGATCAAGAGAGCGCCTGGTTCAAGCGACTGGGGGCCGCCTCTATCACCGCGGGCATATCTGAGGCGCCGCCGGAGATGACGGAGTCCGAGATGCGGCTGGTGGATATCACCGCCGGTCTGGAATCTCAGATCGAGATCCCCGATTGGCTCAGAGAGCTTGGTGCACCCGATGAAGAGGATGCCGGCGGGCTTGGTTGGATGGAGGATCTCAGCGCTGAGGTTACGCCCGAGGTCTCAGAAGATGTTGGCCTGGCGGAGGATGAAGTTCTTGGTGAGTTGGACGATTCGCTGCCTTTGCAGGAGCCTGTCGAAGAACCTGAACTTCTGAAGGGGGAGGCTGAAGAGGCATCTCCTGACTGGCTGCAGGAGCTGACCATCCAGGAGATGCCGTTTGATCTTGACGAGTCTGAGGGTGCGCCTGATTGGCTTATGGAGCTCGTTGGAGAGGAAGGCGGAGCTGAAGCAACGCCGGCGACTGAGGGTGAGACTGCCGCGGAGGAGAGTTCCGATCGGTCGGCCGGCCTCACCGCAGAGGAAGATGCGGGTGATCTGGATGCCTTGGCGCGGGAGGCCGTTTCCGGTGAGGAAGCCGCCTGGCTGGCCGAATTGGGCACGCTCGATGAGACGGATGCGGGTGCGCTTGATTGGCTGGGTGAGCTGCAATCAACCGCGGCCGACGAAGGTACTGCCGGGATTGCTGAAGCTGCCGCAGATGAAGCTGAGGTATCGGAGCTTGACGATGTACCCGCTTGGCTGAAGGTGTTGGGGCCCGAAGCCGGGGCCGCGGAGGTTGCTCCCGAGGTTGCGGAGGAACAGGCCGCACCGGAAGATGAGGCGGTTCCCGACTGGCTTGCCGAGCTGACGCCCGCAACGATGGAGGCTGAACCGGCAGTCGCGGCGGAGTCTGAGGCCGGCGATTTCGAAGAGGAAGCCGTCCCTGATTGGCTGGCTGAGTTGGCACCCGAAGCTGAGGTTGAGGAAGCAGCTTCGGAGGAAGTTGCGGATGCCGCCATCGTGGATGCAGGGGCCTCTGGTTCGCTGTCTGAGTTTGTGGAGTCACTTGACAAGGCCTCTGAGCCGTCCGGTGTGGCCGTCGAGGAGGAGATACCGGATTGGCTGCGCGATCTTAATGTAGGTGAGGATGAGCCGGCTGGTGAGTCCCTGACGGTTTTGGAGTCTCCGGAATTCGTGGAACCTGATGCTGCGGAAGACGGAGTCTTGACCGGCGCCGGGGCGATTAGCTGGCTGGACAGTCTGACGGCGGATATGGAAGAAGATCAGCCGGTTGCGGCTGTGGTTGAGCCGGAGGACTTGACCGGCGAGATTCTGGTTGAGGGCGCGGCCGACGATGAAACGTTGGAGATGACGATTGCAGCGTCCGACGCTGTGGATGCTGAGATTCCGCCGGTTGATGCCGCGGCTTGGGTCGATGAAGTGCCTGATGAACAATCCGAAATGCTGTCGGGCGATGATGCTTTGACGTGGCTGCAGAGCTTGACCGTCGGCAAAGAGGAGGAGCTGCGCGCACTAGCTGAGGCTGAGTCGGAGGCGCGCGTTGACGAGATCCTGGGCCGTGAACCGGCGGTACCGCCCTCTGTGCCGGTGGGGGGGGGCGCTGAGGTGGAGGACGATGTCGCTGCGCCCGCCGCAACCGAGCCTGAGGCTGCCTACGTCGAGATAGCGCCGCTCAGAGAGGAAGACGAGCCAATGTCGGCGGATGATGCGTTGGCATGGCTTGAAAGCCTCGCCGCTGATAAAGAAGAGGAACTGCAGGCACAGGAAGAGCCCGAGCTTGTCGTTACCGAGATACCGGAGGCGGATGTCGAAGCGCCGGAGATGGAAGGGCCGGCTTCTGCAGCTGTGGCGTCTGACACCGCGGTTGAGATGGCTGTTGGCGAGCTGCCGGAAGAGGAGAGCGATCTCCTCTCGGGTGACGACGCAGTGGCTTGGCTAGAGAGTCTGGTCGTCGGCAAGGAAGATGACTTGCGTGCGCAAGCAGAGGCTGAATCCGAGGCGCGGGTCGACGAGTTGCTGGGCCGCAAGCCCGCTGCTCGTGAACTGGAGCCTGAGTCCGAGCCTGGACCGGAACCAGAGCTCGAGATCGCTGAGCCGCCGGCTGCTGAGATGGATATCATCGATGCAGTTGCCGAGGAACCTTCAGTGACCGTCGTCGAGATGCCTGCGGACGAGGATGCTGAGACTCCAGCCGAGCAGGAGGATCTGATGTCCGGCGATGACGCGCTGGCCTGGCTGCAAAGCTTGACTGCCGGTAAGGAAGACGAACTTCGTGAGCAAGCGGAGGCTGCACCTGTCGAGCCCGAGCCGGAAGAGGCGGAGACGTTGATTGCCGAGCTGCCGGAGGTCGCTGTTGAGGCTGAGCAGGCAGAGCCGGCTCTTGGGGCGCCCGAAGCTGTGGTCGAGGATGAGCTGGGGGCCGGGGAAGATGCCAGTGCGTGGTTGTCTGAGCTTTCACCCGAGAAGGCGTTGGAACTGGAGGCTCAGCTGGGGTCCGAAGGCGAGGCCGCGGTGCCGGACAAGGAGGGCGAGCGAGGTTACTTCGGATGGTCGGCATTTGGTGGACAGCCTGAAGAAGTGCCTGCACCGCCTGCAGCGCCAGAGGTGGGTGCCACCGATGAGTCCGCGGAACCTGAGCCCTCACTGCCTGATCTCCCAGCCGTTGAGCCGGAGGTCGCGACCACAGAGCCCGTAGAGACTGCGGCCCCGCCCGCTGAGGTAGCAGAACCAATCGTTGAAGAGACAGCGGTCGTGGAGCAACCGGCGACAGTTGAGGAACCGGTGATGGAGGCTGAAGTGGCGCTATCTGAAGCGCCGGCCATCGCTCCTGTGGCCGAGCTCGTTGAGGCAGCAGCCCCACCGCCGGTGGAGAAAGGGCCCGCGGCTGCCGAGATGCGGCCCGAAGCCGAGCCGTCTGCGGTGACGGCTGAGGACTTGGATGAGATGCGCGCCTATACGAAGCGTAAGCGATCGGATCACGCGGCGCGCCTGTCGCTGGCACGCGCGCTATGGCACGCGGGTGAGATCCAGGAATCGATGCAGAACTACGGACGATTGATCAAGTCCGGAGCTCGATCTGATGAGGTGATAGCCGACTTGGAGCAGTATGTGGAGTCTGGACCCTCCAACGCTAGTGTGATGCGGACCTTTGGCGATGCCTATATGAAGTCTGGGGATTTGGATAAGGCGCTGGAGATCTACAACCGCGCCATGGATTCGCTGTAGGTTGGTCAAACGACAAGAGGGGCCTCGTCGAGGCCCTCTTGTCGTTTCGCGTACAGGGCTAGAACATCACGTCTTCATCGGTGCGCTTGTAGGACACAATCTCGTCGGGATTGAACCAATAGGCGATCTCCTGGGCGGCCTCCTCGACGTTGCCCGAAGCGTGTACCAGGTTCTTGGTCGAGCGCTTCTCCAAGCTTGAGATCGTATTTGAGTCGATGGTGTAGTCCCCGCGGATTGTGCCGGGCTCCGCGCGCGACGGGATGGTGAAGCCGATCATCCGGCGCACTGCCGTGATGGCGTGGACGCCCTCGAGCACTATGGCGACCACAGGCCCTGAGGAGACGTAATCCACGAGCCAGTTGAGCACCATTGAGCCAATCTCAAAGGGGTCTTCCGTTCCCAGGACCTCATTGACGTCCATGCCGAACTGCTCGAAGGAATCCAGGGTCTTCTTCCCCATGCCCCGGATCCACTCATCCGGTCCTGAATAGTGCCCAGCTGCCTTTTCCGGCGTGGGGTGTATGACCTTCATCGCCACGATCTTGAGCCCGGCGCGTTCGAAGCGTTCGATAATCACACCGACGAGCCCGCGGGCGACGGCATCGGGCTTGAGAAGGACTAGACTTCGTTCCTGCTTGATTGACTTTGCATCCACAAACATCCTCCTAGTCTATCAGCATAGCACAAGCTAAAGCCCACCATCGGCTTCAGCTTGTGCTATACACGATCGTGCCGCTGGGTGAGCTAACCGAACTTGTAGGCGACGCCAAAGCCGCCGCGGGGCAGGACCCAACCGATATTGGTGTACGGGCACCCTACACGGCAGCTGCCGCACTCAACGCAGCTCTGATAGGCCACCTGGATCTTGCCATCGCTGCCCAGCGTGTAGACGCCTACCGGGCAGAAATAGAGGCACGGCTTGTGCTCACAGCGTGTGCAGACCTCGTGCTCTTCGATCCAAAGGTGAGGTTCCTCTTCATCGATGAAGTACTTAAGCGTTATCAGCAGATCATCAACATAGACCTCGGGAAGGGATTCCTTGAGTTGATCCGAGAGCTGCCTGGGTTTGAACGCATCCCCTGTTTTCATAGCCATTGTGTCACCATCCCATGACTGCGCGTGCCATCGAGATCATATCTCCGGCCGCTTTGATCAAAGATCGACGATTCGTCAGTCCACTCAGTATTCCCTTGAAGAGCTCCTGTTTCGGCCTGCCGTAGGCAGTGAAGAACTGCCCGATAGCGTCATTCACGAAGCTGGGATAGACGTCCATGAACTGCGGGTGGGTCTCCAGGAACTTGGAGAAGCCGCGATATTGCTTCAGATCCTTCAGGATGAAGCCCTCTTTGAGCCGATCCTCGTATCTCGATGTGACTCGTTGGCTGAAATCGCCGCGGCTATGCGCCTCAATGGCGGTTTCGCCGGCGAGCTTCCCGGCGATGATAGCCATGTTCGTGCCTTCCCAGTGGAGAGCGTTGACCATTGCTGCCGCGTCGCCGGCGACCATAGCACCGTCGGTGTACAACTTTGGCATGGACTTGTACCCGCCTTCCGGGATGAGATGCGCGCCGTACTCGAGAAGCTGGCCTCCCTCTAGCAGAGGAGCGATGGCCGGGTGCTGCAGGTAGCGCTGCAGTATGTCGGCGGGCCGCAGGCGATACTCGGCCAGGACATCCAGCATCACGCCCACCCCCACCGAGACGCTGGCTTTGTTCGTATAGACAAAGCCCATTCCCGGCAGACCCAGCGAGACATCGCCCAGCACTGAGACGGCAAGTCCCTTATCCTCACCGGAGAGTCCAAAACGCGCTCGGATGACGTCAGGTTTAAGGGCGATCACTTGCTTGACTGCCAGCGCCATTTCGGCCGGTTCCAGGTCCCGGTCGATCAGACCGAGCTTCTGCGTAAGCAAGTTGTTCACGCCCTCGCAGATGATGACGATCGGGGCATAGATCTCGCCCTGAGGGCGATCCGTGACCACACCGATGACCTCGCCGCTTTCCTTGCGGATGAAGTCAGTGACGGCGGTCTTGGGGATGAGGAATGCGCCCGCCTCCTGCGCCTGTTCAGCCCACCAGGCGTCGAAGTTAGCCCGCAAGGTGATATAGGCATCGGCAGGCTCTGTATCGAGTTCACCGCCCTGAACGGTCATACGTGTCAGCCCCGTCTCGGACAGGAACCAGAAGCCGGCCTCGGTGACCGGGCGTTCGAAGGGTGGTTTGCGATCCTGAAAGTCCGGGAGCACTTCCGCTATAGCGTGGGTGTAGATTGCGCCGCCGAAGTAGTTCTTGCCGCCGGGCTTCCGTCCTCGTTCAATCAGTGCGACATTCAGGCCTTCTCTGGCCATCACCATCGCAGCGGACGATCCGGCGAGCCCGGCACCGACCACGATGGCGTCGAATTCGATGTGTTCGTTACTCATGCGCTCGCCTCCTTGCGGGCGTTGATCTCCGCAATCATTGCCGGGATGACCTCGAAGAGATCTCCCACGATGCCCACATCAGCGACCTCGAAGATCGGAGCGTTCGGATCCGTATTGATGGCAATGATAAAGTCGGAACTCTGCATGCCCACCTTGTGCTGAAGGGCACCGGAGACACCGGCTGCCACATAGACCTTGGGCCTGACGGTCTTGCCGCTCTGGCCGACCTGGTGTGCGGCGCTGATCCATCCGGCGTCCACACAGGGCCGCGATGCACCGACGACCCCGCCCATAGCATCAGCCAGGGATTTGATCAGCTCAAAGCCTTCCGGGCTGCCCAGACCACGGCCACCGGTGACGATAACATCGCTGTATTCGATGTCGACGGTATCCTCCTTGGCCAGAATAAACTCCAGGATACAGGCACGCGCGCCTTCTTCAGTCGCGCCAACATCCTCCTGGATGATCTCCCCTTCGGCATCCGGATTGTAGGCCGGTGTCGGGAAAACGCGCGGGCGGACGCTGGACATCTGCGGCTGGTGGCGCCGGCACACGATAGTGGCCATGATGTTGCCGCCGAAGGCCGGACGGGTAGCCAGGAGCAGCAACTGCTTCGCTCCTTTGACAGAACCCATCTCCAGTTGGGTGCAGTCTGCGGTGAGGCCCGTGCGCAACGATGTGGCCACGGCCCCTGCCAGGTCTCGACCCAGCGTTGTTGCTCCGATGAGGAAGACCTCGGGCTGATGTTTCCCGGCTACGGCCACGATGCTCTGATAGTAGGGGCAGTTACGGTAGTGTTCAAGGACCGGATCGTCCATCAAGTATACATGATCGGCGCCATACTTAATGGCTTCTTCCGCGATGCCTCGAACGTTGTGTCCCAATAGAATACCTTCGACGAGGACCTCAACACCGGCTGCCTCTGCCTCTTCCTGGACTTGTGATGCCAGGTTACGGGCGACGCCGAGGAGCTCCCAGGAGACAGGGTGAACCTTACCTTGTTCCTGTTCGATGAAGACCCAGAAGCGACGTGCGGTCATTCTGCACCTCCCAACATTGCACTGAGGACACCTGCTTCCTCAGCTTTTCCGAAGGTGAAG
Organism: uncultured Anaerolineales bacterium; assembly: GCA_964516885.1. Taxonomy (GTDB): domain Bacteria; phylum Chloroflexota; class Anaerolineae; order B4-G1; family SLSP01; genus PWVB01. The sequence continues at coordinate 24,613 of CAZEXX010000011.1, forward strand.
TCGAGGGCAGCCTGGACGCCTATCTCGCGAGCATTGATCTTGTCGCCCGCCTCGGGCAGTGGCGGCGTCCCCATTTTGAAAACGATGGTTGGGGAGCCCTTGACGCCGATCTGGGTCGCATCAAACTCAACCGGCCCGGCTTCCGTCCATACCTCCGGTTCGTACTTGAGCGACTTGATCAGGTCAGGCAGCGGGGAGAAGGGGATCTCTGCGATCTCCTTCTCGCAGGTCAGCAACGCCGGCAGCGGCGTCTCCACGACCTCGGTCCAGCGCTCGGTTTTGCGCTCGATGACAACCGTATCGTCGTCCAGGTCGATGGCGCGGATGTTGACTGCATAGGTCACGATGGGTAGATCCATTCTCACAGCAACGCCGGGGCCTACCTGGGCTGTATCGCCGTCGATAGCCTGTTTCCCAAAGAAGACAAGGTCGATGGGATCCTCAGCATGGACAGCTTGGATCACCTCGGCCAGGACGTAGGACGTTGCCAGGGTATCTGCTCCGGCCAATTTGCGGCTCGAAACCAGTATTCCCCTGTCGGCGCCCATCTCGATGGCCTCGCGAATGGTGGTTGTGAAAGATGGCGGGCCCATTGAGACAATAGTTACCTTCCCGTTTAGCTTGTGCTTCCACTCCACAGCAGCCGCTAGTGCGTGAGCATCGTAAGGGTTCATAATCGCCGGTACGCCCTCACGCACGAGATTCCCGGTATCGGGATCAATGCGGATGTTGGTGGTGTCTGGCACCTGCTTTACTGCGACAAGTGCGTGAAACAAACTACACCTCCTAAATGAATCTGACACTAAGAACTAAACATTACGAATCCATCATCCAGTATACGAAGAGTTCTCGCTAGATGTAGTCCAGAGCTTTGGCTTGCTGGGTCAAATCATCGCGGAACTTAGGGTGGCCAATACCGATGAGCGCCCTAGCGCGCTCACGAATGCTTCTCCCATAGAGATTCACTGCACCGAATTCGGTAATGATCCAGTGCACGTGGTTACGCGAGGTAACCACCCCAGCGCCTTGCTTGAGCATGGGCGTGATGCGGCTCACCGTGCCTCCCTTGGCTGTGCTTGGAAGTGCGATAATCGGCAAGCCGCCGTCGGAGCGCGACGCCCCGTAGATGAAATCCATCTGCCCACCTACGCCGCTATAGAGCTTCGGTCCGATGCTGTCCGCACAGACCTGGCCCGTCAGGTCTACCTCGATAGCGGCGTTAATCGCTACCTGCCGGTAGTTGTGACCGATGATACAGGGGTCATTGATGTACTCGGTGCGATGGAGTTCGACCAACTCGTTACGATCTAGCCACCGGTACAGCTCGCGGGACCCCAACACGAAGCCCGCCGTGATCTTGCCGGGATGGAGCGTCTTGCGCGCTCCGGTGATGACACCCTTCTCGACGAGACGCTTAACGCCGTCGGAGAACAGCTCACTGTGAATTCCGAGCTCTTTTTTGTCCTCAAGATACTGTAGGACGGAATCTGGGATCGCACCAATACCCAGCTGGAGCGTCGCGCCGTCAGGGATCAGCTCAGCGATGTGTGTGGCTATCGCCTCTACGACCGGATCGTGGGTACTGCCGCCCATCGCAAACTCGTCCAGCGGAGCATCCGCCTCAACAATGTGGTCAATGTCCTTGACGTGAATCAGGGTGTCTCCCATGATGTAAGGCATTTGCGGGTTGACCTGCGCCACAATGCACTTGGCCGACTCTGCTGCTGTCTTGGTGAGCCCGGTCTCAATGCTGTACGAACAGAACCCCTTCTCGTCCGGCGGCGATGTGTGGATCAGGGCTACATCGATAGGAAGCTGGTGTATGAACAACAGGGGGAATTCCGAAAGAAGGACAGGTGTGTAATCCGCCCGCCCCTGCCATACTGCTTTGCGCGTATTGTGACCGATAAACATTGTGTTGGAGCGCAAGTGTCCCTGGAGTTCCGGATCGTTCCACGGCGCCGGTCCCACAGAAAGCGCCTGGGCGATCTCCACGTTCTCCACATAGGGAGCGTAGGCTACGAGGGCGTCTGTCAGTGCTCTGGGGACGCTGCAGTTGCCGGTCATAAAGACCCTGTCGCCGCTGTGCACTGTCTCGGCGATTGCGTCTTCGGCCGTTATCCGCTTTTCTGAGTAGAGCGCTTGCCAGTTCATATCTGATCACGTTGTCCTTGTGGGCTGGGGCATGCGTGCCGGCGCACGGGTGCTAGAGTACGTTGTACGAGATTGATGTGTCATCGATGATCTCACCATTGCGCATCACGACACCCCTGCGGAGGGCTTCGTTTTGAGCGATGGCGGAAGTCACGCCCATCTTGGCCAGGTGGCGGACGTAAGACCAGGCTGCGTTATTGAAAGCCTGGGTTGACGTTCGCGGTACTGCTCCCGGGACATTGGGTACGCAGTAATGGACGATGTCTTCCTCGGTGTAGGTGGGATTGGCGAAGGTCGTCGGACGACTGGTCTCTGCACAGCCGCCGTGATCGATCGTGAAGTCGATGATGACCGAGCCTTTGCGCATAGAGCGCAGCATCTGACGGGTGATGATCACCGGGGCGCGCTTTCCGGGGTTGCGAACCGCGCCGATCACGACATCGGCAAAGCGAGTGACATGGGCGACATTGAAGTCGTGGTCGATCATCGTGGTGATGCGCCCCTGGAACTGGTTGTCGATAGAGCGGAGGCGTTCCAATGAGCGGCTGAGCATGAAGACCTTGGCGCCCAACCCCAGGAATGCTCGGGCTGCATTCTGGCCGACGGTGCCGGATCCCAAGATCACGACGTCGCCGGCAGAAACGCCCGGGACACCATTGAGCAGAATGCCCCGACCGCCGTTTTGCCGCATCAAGAGCGACCCGGCGATGTAGGGGGCCATCCGCCCTGCCACCTCGCTGACCGGCTTGAGGATCGGGAAGTCGTGCTTGGCTTTCCTGATCATCTCATAGGCCAGCGCTGTGATGCGCTTGTTTTGCATGTCCTTGATCTCTTCATCGGGAATCTGCGGAAGCCCCAGGAAACACATCAGGCTTTGGCCGTTGGGCATCCACCCGATCTCCTCAGGGGTGGGGCGGAGGACTTTGAGGATCAGCGATCCCTGCGCATAGAGCTCCTCGCCGTCATAGACCAGGGTCGCGCCCATACGCTCATAGTCGTAGTCATCGTAACCGGCCCCGGCTCCTGCGCCACTCTCCACGAAGCACTCATGACCGTCCTTGACCAGCAGTCCGACGCCGGCCGGGATCAGCCCCACACGTTCTTCACCGGGGAGTCTTTCTTTCGGGATGCTGATCTTCATAGTGTGCTCCTTTCTCGTTTCGGAGTCCGCGCTTGACTATGTGTTATCTTGGCTCACGGAAGGGCGATGCAGTCGAAGGTAGTTGGCTGTGCTCGGTACCAATGGCTGCCTATGCCATCCGCGCGACGCCGTCGTCTGCACGCGTCACGTAGACGGTCGGTTCTTTGCCGTGCTTGGCGACGTAGACCTCGGTCAAGTGTGCTTCCACATCGGGTACGGCGTCCTCTGCCACAACGGCGATGATGCAGCCGCCAAATCCAGCCCCGGTCAGTCGCGCACCATAGCACCCGTCAACTTCTGCTGCTGCCTCGACCAACGTATCGAGTTCGGGAATGCTGACTTCGTAATCATCACGTAGGCTCCTGTGTCCCTCGAGCAGCAGCTCGCCGACCTGCTCGATGCGGCCTTCGTAGAGGTCGCGGCAGACCTGCAAAACGCGGACATCCTCGGTCACAACGTGGCGGGCTCGGCGGTAGACGACGTCTTCCAGCTCGCCCTTGTAACGTTCGAGCTGCGCCGGGGTCACGTCGCGCAGGGCTTTCACGTCAGGAAGATGCTGCTGCAGAACACTCACGGCTTCTTCGCACTGCGCGCGGCGGACATTGTACTCTGATCCGGAAAGAGACCGGCGGACCATGCTATTGGCGACAACGATCGCGATACCTTTGGGCATGCTGAAGTAGGCACGTTCGAGTGAGCGCGTGTCCAACATCATCGCATGCCCGGCTTTGCCGCAGGCACTGATCATCTGATCCATAATACCGCAGTTGACGCCGACGTATTGGTTCTCTGCCTCCTGGCACAACAAAGCCATCTCAGATAGTTTCATATCGAAATCGCTGAGCTGTGTCCAAGCGAAGGCGAACGCAACCTCAATGGCCGCTGATGAGGACATTCCGGCGCCCACGGGGACGTCGGACGTCAGCGCAGCGTTGATCCCCACTGGATTCAGGCCGTGCTCCAGCAAAGCCCAGACCACACCTTTGGGGTAATCGGCCCAGCCCCCGCTTGATGCCGGCACCCTGTCCGTGGGGAACGTCTGATCGTCGTTTTTCATATCCACAGCGCGGACCTTGGACCAGCTGTCGCCGCTAGGTCCAACAGCGAGCCACGCAGCTCGGTCCACGGCCACCGGTAGGACGAAGCCATCGTTGTAGTCCGTGTGCTCGCCGATGAGGTTGACACGCCCTGGTGCGCGCACGATCAGGGCGGGCTCGCTCTGAAACCGCGTGTGGAAAGCGCTTCGTACTTTCTTGTGCAGTGAGTGTTCGGTCATCAATACCTCCCAAGTACAGGGCACAATTATAGCTTCATCTTGATAACTTAGCCAGTGTGCGGGCCCAGACCCCCATCCCCTGAAACGGGGACTTGGTTTCTTTCTTCCCCCGGAGGGGGGCAGAGCAGAGGCTGCACGGCTACGCTGGATCATCGGTCTACGTCGGAAATGACCTTCTGCGATCCGCTCTGTGGACCGAAGGCATTCTGATGCCCGGCATCTTGCCCGCTCTTCTCTTCGAGCTGCATTTTCGTGCTGCGTGGTGTGCGTGAGCGAACATAAGGTCTATATCGATAACAGCACCTTGTACCGTTGAGCGGATGGTCGAGCTAACAGCTCAACCTACATGGGATCTGCATGTAGGCCGGGCCGTCGTGCCCGGCTATCTGGCGACCTCTGCGAGTTCGTTACAGCATCTTCATCCTGCGTGGTGTGCGCGCACGCGTGCGCCGGCCAACATTATGTCTAGTCCACAATAGCGAGATACGCCCCGGCAAGCGTGGGCATCACGTCTCATCGAAGTCGACGAGGAACCCGTTCTGCAGCAGAATCCGGCAAACCCGTGTGCGATCTTGCTCCCTTATGGCTGCAATGCCCGGTGCAATGCGGGTGATGATCAAGGCGGCGATCGCCGGTATGTCGAGCACCTCAGGGTCTGAGACGCGCAGCACCCATCGATGTGCTAATCTCGCCTGTCCCGTCCCCTGATAGGTGCGTTGGATTGCGGTCTGTAGATTCGCGGGCAGCGCTCCCCCGCCGGTGGCCTCCTGGAGAAAGCTGATGATTCGGGCCAGGGGGATGCCTTGCCGTCTGGCGCGTTCCAGGGAAGCCGGCGACAGCCGGTAGTGGAACTCGTCGTTCTCTGGTGGTCCCGTCGCGTCCGCAATGCGGCTAAGCTGAAAACGTTCGTATCTACAATGGCGCGGCACACTCAAGTTGACCCCGTCTAGCAAGCGTACCGCAGGCGGCTCAGCAAAGCTTGGGGACTCCGTCTCGTGCAGTATCGCTGACCCGGCATCCGTCAGCCTGAACGCGGTGTGTGAGTCTGCCGGCGCAGCGCTTCCCAGATCGACGAGCCCCAACCAGTGCAGCGGGTGTGTGATCAGATAGTCGACCAGTGCTCCCTCGATCATATCCCACGCGTCAAACCCGCGTAGCGGCGCTTCGGTGCGCGCATCGCGCGGGGCCCACGCGTCATAATCCCCATCGGGCCGCAAGAAGTCGGTCTCGCGTGCTTTGACGTAGGCCCTGAACGGCTCAAGATCGTACCAGGTGTCACTACGGCACGTGGTCAACATACTCAAGAATGCCTGTCGTGTGCGCAGCGGATCATTAGGCCATCCGTGAACCGCATCGGGTTTCAGTGTGGCA
>CAZEXX010000012.1:0-7785 GCA_964516885.1 uncultured Anaerolineales bacterium
CGAAGCGGCGCTAAAGAGCGCAGAGACGTTGAGACAGCGGCTATTGGGGCTGGTTGAGACCCATCAGGTTGAGGTCCGCTTGTTCGCGGCCGATGCGACTGATAGCCAGGCTGTTGGTGAGCTGCTGGCAGGTAGTAAGGTGGATGTAGTCATCTCTGACGTTCCCTATGGCCGGCATTCGTCGTGGCAGATTGCTGATGTTTCGCAGGTGTCATTGTTGAGCCCGGCTTGGCAGATGCTTGAGGCTCTGTTGCCCGCCCTGTCTTTGACATCTGTTGTCGCGATCGCCTCCGATAAGAGGCAGAAGATCTCCCATGAGGGATACCGGCGATTGGATCGATTCCAGGTCGGCAAGCGTCGGGTGGTTCTGCTACAGCCGACTGCCACGTGAGGGTTGGCGTCGCCCCACAAGTCGCTGCAGCGGCCGCGGCCATCGAAGATTTTCCAGGTTGCGTCTTTCGTGCGCCGGCGTTTTGGTGAACGTTGCGTTGACAGTTCCCCGCTCTCGTGATAAGACTGGTGTGTTCCACTTCGATGCCGACTAGATTGCGAGGATGTATGGAAACCTATCGACCGATCCAATGGGTCAACGACCGGCTGCGGCTGCTGGATCAGCGGCTGCTGCCGGGTGAGGTCGTGTATGTGGACTATGATGACTATCGTGCGGTGGCGGACGCGATTCGCACGATGGTGGTCCGGGGCGCTCCGGCGATCGGGATCACGGCAGCGTATGGGATGGCGCTGGCGGCGCGCCAGAGCCGGGCTGGAGATGGCGAAGGGGTGTTGGTGGATCTGCAGGTGGCGGCTGAAGTACTGGGCCGTTCCCGCCCAACCGCCGTCAATCTGTCGTGGGCCGTCGACCGCATCCTGAAGCGGGTGGGGGACCGGCACCTCGCGGCAGTGCAAGCGGTGCGCGAGGCCGTGCTGGCGGAGGCTGCGGCGATCGAGACCCTCGAGCGGGAATCCAACTACCGGATCGGCGTCAATGCGCTGCCGCTTGTGCCACAGGGCGCTAAGATCCTGCAGCACTGCAATACCGGACCGCTGGCGACCGGCGACTACGGCACCGCACTGCGTGTGATCACGGCGGCGCACGAGGCCGGCAAGAACGTTCATGCCTATGTCGATGAGACGCGACCGCGACTTCAGGGCGCCCGTCTGACATCCTGGGAGCTGCTGCGATGGGGCGTGCCGCACACGGTCATCGTGGACGGCGCCGCAGCACACTTCATGCGGACCACCGGCATCGACCTCTGCGTGGTGGGCTGTGACCGTGTCGCCGCCAACGGCGACACGGCGAACAAGATCGGGACCTACCAGTTGGCCCTGGCTGCGCACGCACATGGTGTGCCCTTCTACGTCGTCGGCCCGACCAGCACGATTGATATGGCTATTGCCTCCGGCGACGAGATCCCCATAGAGGAGCGTCCGGCTGAAGAGGTCACGCACGTGTTGGGACGCCAGATCACGCCGGATGGGGCATCCGTCGCCAACCCCGCGTTTGATATCACGCCGGCGGCCTACATCACGGCGATCATCACGGAACGAGGCGTTGTGAGGCCGCCCTTCGATGTGAATCTGGCCGAATTGATGAGAAAGTCCTGATGGCCGGCGATCCCGCTCTGATATCGGGCTGTCGTCGTGAACGTGGGCTTGATCTGTGTCGCCGAACCGGAGAGCTGCCCAAGCTTGTTGGGCATCGCGGAGCCCTGGCGGTCGCGCCCGAGAACACGATGGTGTCCTTTGAACAGGCCTGGCACGACGGCGTGGATCTGGTGGAGCTCGATGTGCGGCTGTCGGCAGACCTTCAGGTGGTCGTGCTCCACGACGCTACTGTAGATCGCACGACAGATGGGAGCGGGCTGATCACAGAGTTCACCGTAGCCGAACTCAAGCGCCTGGATGCCGGGGCGTGGTTCGACGCACGGTTTTCGGGTGAGCGAATTCCCACGCTCGTTGAGGTCCTTACCTGGGCCAAGTGGCGTGTGGGCTTACTCCTGGAGTTGAAGTTCGATCCCTTTGGTTCACATGATCCGGCGCTGGTTCCCGCTGTGCTCAGGGATGTATCCGCCACGGGTGTGGAGGATCAGGTCGCTTTCATCTCGTACCAGACGCGTGCGCTGGTGCAGGTCAAGGCGTTGGCGTCGGATATTCCGGTGGGGCCGATGCCACCGTACGACGGGATCCTGCGGTCTGTGGCCCGGCTGTCGCGCCGCTTCCCCGCACTGGTTCGTGCGGCCCCGGTGCGACGTATCCTCACCCGGCCCCTGACGTATGCCCTGAACTGGGGATGTGACGTCGTGGGTCCCAATATCGACGTGACCACGCAGACGCTGGTGGATGCCGCCCACGCGCTCGGGCTGCCGGTGAGCTGCGGTGGATTTGGCTGGGATTACCCGGCGGCCATCGCGATGGGACTTGATACAGTCTCCGCCAACGATCCGGGCGCAGTGCGGTCGCAGTTTCTCTCGCGATAGCCCCACTACGGGACCAATTTCCTATTGACGCGACCCACAATGTTGGATTATGGTATAGGAAACGGTCTACATCACAGAAAGGCACAACGATGATCTACGCGCCTGCGGAAGAGGGTCAAGGGCTGGTCGAATACGCGATTATTATTATGCTGATTGCAATTGTTCTGATCGTGATTGTGGCAATCTTCGGGACACAAGTCAGTACTCTGTATAGCCAGATTACCTCGGCTGTTCCCGAAGTCTAGGCGGGATGAATCAGTATTCCGGTCGACCCGTCGGCCGGAATACTTGCTTTTACGGCGTCACCTTCTGTCGCCACCAATCTCCGAGGGTTTGAAGCACATCGCCGAGGTTGTCAAGCCAGCGATCTGCTTCCCACGACAGGGGCAGCCAAATCTCCCGCCGGCCGACCCTCGCGTTATTCTGCAACCGCCGCCTTAGCGCTGCGACCTCGGCCGCCTCCAGGTCCCTCAACCACGGTGGCCGGAGTGCAATCTGCCCGCTCTCCACAGCAATCGCCGGTATGCGCGCATCGCGTGCCAAGAGCTTCAGGCGCAATTGGAGGACCAGATTCTCTGCCATCTCCGGCAGTGGCCCGAAGCGATCCACCAGTTCTTCGCGCAGCTGGGCAACCTCCTCTGCCGTCGCCATCTCGGCCAACCGCCGGTACAGCTGCAGGCGCAGCTTGTTGTCGGGGACATACGATATCGGGAGCCCTACGGCCATCGGCAGCTCGATAGTGATGGATCCAACAGGATCAGGCGGCAGCGGCTCTCCGGCCTGCTGGGCCCTCAGGCGACTAACGGAACGGGTAAGAATCCGGGTATAGAGCGTGAACCCGACGGCAGCCACGTGGCCGTGCTGGTTTCTGCCCAACAGATCGCCGGCACCGCGGATTTCCAGGTCGCGCAAGGCAACAGTGAATCCGCCGCCCTGGTTGGTGGTATCGCGCAGAGCCAGCAGTCGCTCGCGTGCTTCGCCGGTCATTCTGCGCCGGTGGAAGAAGTAGGCGTACCCACGGGGCGTACCGCGACCGACGCGACCGCGCAGTTGGTAGAGCTGGGCCAGCCCGAACCAGTCCGCTCGCTCCACAATGAGTGTGTTGGCATTGGGGAAGTCCAAGCCGCTCTCAATGATGGTGGTGGCCAGCAGCACGTCGATCTCATTGTTGGCAAAGGCATCCATCACCTCACTGAGCTTACGCTCACGCATTTGCCCATGGGCGACACCGATGGTCGCCTCCGGTACGAGGTTGGCCAGGCGCGCCGCCACTGTCTGGATGGAGTCGACCCGGTTGTGGACGTAGAAGAGCTGTCCACCGCGTTTGAGCTCGCGCAGGATTGCGCGGCGTGCGATATCGGCATCGAAGGGCCCGACGTAAGTAGCGATAGGCAGCCGCTCTTGCGGCGGTGTTTCGATGATGCTGATGTCGCGCACGCCGGTCAGGGCCATATAGAGTGTGCGGGGGATGGGTGTCGCGGTCAGCGTGAGCACATCGACCTCGGTGCGCATCTGCTTGAGCTGCTCTTTGTGGGCCACGCCGAACCGCTGCTCCTCGTCGATGATCACGAGTCCCAGATCACGGAACTCAATGTCCTGTTGCAGCAGCCGGTGCGTGCCGATGACGATGTCCGCTGTGCCCTCGCGCAGCTTGACCAGAACCTGTTGAGTCTCGGCATCGGTGCGGAAACGGGACAGCAGCTCCACGTTCACCGGAAAGGACGCCAGCCTCGTTCTGAAGGTCTGGTAGTGCTGCTGTGCCAGAATGGTCGTGGGTACCAGCATAGCGACCTGCTTGTTGTCCATCACGGCCTTGAAGGCGGCGCGCAGCGCGACCTCCGTCTTGCCGTAGCCCGCATCGCCGCAGATCAGCCGGTCCATAGGGCGCGGCTTCTCCATGTCCTCCTTGACTGCGCGAATCGCATCGATCTGGTCGTCGGTCTCCACGTAGGAGAAGCCTGCCTCCAGTTCCTGCTGCCAGCGCGCGTCAGCCGCGAAGGCGTGCCCTTCAACGACCTGGCGTGACGCATAGAGGTCCAACAGCTCACGGGCCAGATCGTCGGCAGCTTTGGCGACCCGCTCCTTGGCCTCGTTCCAGCTGCCACTGCCCAGGCGGCTGAGACGCAGTCCTATGCTCTCTGCGCCAATGTAGCGGCTCAGCCGGTCTGCCTGGTGGATGGGGACGAAGAGCTTATCGTGATGCGGCTTGCCGGTAGCTTCCTTGTCCCCGGGCGTCGCTGAAAGCTGCTGCGCCCCTCGAGGACCGGCGAACTCCAGCAGGAGATATTCGCGGTCAATCTCGTCGACGCTGCGCGTGACGAGCCCCTGGAAGATTCCGATGCCGTAGTCCTCGTGGACCACCGCGTTGCCCGGCTGCAGATCCGCGAAGCCCTGTTCCGGGGAGGCGGCTCGCCGCCGTGTCCGCCGCCTCGGCTCGGGCGGCTGCCAACCGAATAGCTCCTCGTCAGTCAATAGGTGGCGGATGCCATCGTCGCCTCGCCACTGCCAGCCCCCGTTGATCACCCCCTGGACGAAGGTCAGCAGCTCGCTAGGTGGCTCGGTGAGCGCCTCGTGGACGGGAGGCGGCGTGAAGTCCTGCCACAGCTCAGCCATCCGAGCCGATTGTCGACTGACGACCACGACCTGATCCCCCAGGTTGAGCCACTGTCGGATCCGGCCCAGCGCCTCGGGCAGGCGACCGGCGAAGTGCGGCTCAGGCGCAAACGCGTCTGTCAGTATGCCTTCCTCGCCGCTGGACAAGGTAAGGGTCTGGTGGCGGTCGAGAGTCTCACGGATCCTCTTCCACGTGACATACGGGACGGGGGCATCCGCAAGCAAGGTGTGGTCGGCGCGCGCAGCTTGCCGCTGTTCTCCCGCTTCCTGCTCCAGCTCGTGCCACCGTACCTCAAGCTGCTCTTCGTCGCTGATGATCACCAGTGCATCATCGGGAAGGTAGTGTAGTAACGTCCCTGTCTCCTGGTACAGGTAGGGGAGGTAGAACTCCAGATTGTCGAAGGGTATCTGAGCTGCCAGGGCTTCAGCGTCGGATTCCAGGATGCCACGTAGTTCCGCGGGAGGATCGGCCTCGATCAGCCGCTGTACAGCGGCAAGTGCGCGTTCGGTGTCGCGTGGCAGTCCTTCGCGCACGGGAGTCAGCCAGAACTCCTCAAGGCGCGCTACGGAGCGCTGTGTCTCGGGCTCGAAGGTGCGGATCGTGTCGATCTCGTCGCCGAAGAATTCCAGACGGTAAGGCCGGTTCGCTTGCGGCGGGAAGATATCCAAGAGACCGCCGCGGCGGCTGAGTTCTCCGGGGCTCTGGACAACGCTGACTGGCTCATAGCCGATGCCTGTGGCGTGACGTGTCAGCTGGCCGAGGGATTCGCTCGCGCCGGTGGCGATGCGACGGATGGCTTTGCGGAACTGCCGGTAGGGCAGGGTGCGGCGCATCAATGCCCGTGCCGAGGTGACGATGACGGGACCTCGGCTATCGGAGGTCCGACCCGCCTGCGCTGTGGCCAGTTGGGAGATCACGCCCAGCCGATCGCCGATGATCTCAGGGGGCCACGGGACGCGCTCATAGAGCAGACCAGGTGGTTCCGGAAACTGGATCAACCGCGAGGGGGCCTCCATCCAGGTGCGCAAGGAGACGGTCAGCCGGCGGCTTGCCTCGATGGTAGGGACCACGATGACGACCGGAGCGGAGGTCTCGCCCAGGAGCGCTGCGATAACGGCCGGGCGGGCGCGTGGCAGGAGTGCGAATGGTGGAAGCTCAAGACCCGCGTGAAGCCCATCCCGAGCGCTGGCATAGGCCGGGAGCTCGCGGATCCATGTCAGCAGTCCCCTTAACGAGGTCGCCATAGGCTTTGGCTAGACGGCTGTCTCAACGCGCCACGTCATACCCTGGCGCCGCAGATCTGGTTCACCAGCGATCCAGTCCCGAATAAGCTGCCGTGCTGTGCGCGCCACCTCCCAGATCAGCGTGGATTCCTCGTCTGAAAAATCCTGCAAAACGTACGCTGCTGCATTCATACGTCCGGGCGGCCGTCCAATGCCGATCCTCAGCCGCGGGAATGCATCGGTGCCTTGCTGCTGGATGATGGACTGGATGCCGCGGTGGCCTCCACTGCTGCCGGTTTCGCGGAAGCGGATGGCGGACAAGGGGATGTCCAGGTCATCGTAGACCACGAGGATCTCCTCCGGCTCGACCTTGTAGAACCGAGCCAGCGGGGACACAGACCAACCGCTATCATTCATCCACGTCTGAGGCTTGGCCAGGATGACACGCTGGTCGTCGATGTAACCGTGGGCTGTCTTGGCTTTGTGCTCGGACTTCGAAAAGTAGAGTCCGTGGCTCTTGGCGAGTTCGTCGATGATCTGGAAGCCGATATTGTGACGGTTGTTAGCGTAGCGGGGCCCGGGGTTGCCCAGCCCGACCACAAGCATAAACTGGCTCACGAGTTGGACTTGCCCTTCGTCTGTCGTAGATAGTAGCGGATCGCTGCCTTGGCCAGGACGTAGAGCATCCCGATGGCATATAACAGGAAGGCGAACGACACCCCGGTCTTGGCGGCCTCTTTGACCGCGTCAATGGACAGGATGTCGGTGGGAAGCAGTCCCCCCTCATCGTCGCCGTTCTCGTCTTCACCGGCAGCGGTTGGAGCCCCCATCGTGGCGGTGGGGCGCGGCGTCGCCGTGGCAGGTTGTACAATGGTCGGTGCTGCCGGCGGTGGGCCCGCCTCGCCGGTTTCGTCTCCGGTGCCCGGTTGCTCTGCATCGGGCGTCGCTGTCGCCTCCGGCGTCGGAGTGGTTTCTTCATTCAGGACTGTGATGTTGTTGATGAAGTGCACCAGAGGCGTCTCGTTGCCCACCTCATAGACCACCAACGCCAGGACGTATTGACCATTTGGGATCTGCGTGGTGTCCCATGTACCCAGTACACCGTTCACCACCATCGTGCGCACATCCCACGCGATCGGCGCGTCCAGCTTCCAGGCGGTGTCGCCCGTGACGCGGGCCCCGGATGCGTAGAGCACGCCATAGGAGTTGAAGTTGGGGTGGGTCGCCGTGCCCTGGATCTCCACCTGACCGCTCAGTGTGCTTCCCTCGGACGGGAACGTGATGGTCATCACCGAGTCCTGAGACAACGGTGCTGCCAATCCCGGCCTTAGGGGGAGAGCCCTCAGACACACCGCCAGTAGGACGAGAACCTGCACAATCCGCAGTTTTGGAGCTCGCCTCGCGAGGTGCGAGATCACAGACAACCGAACTTTCTTTGATGGCATATGGGCTCCTCGTGAGAGATTTTCGA
>CAZEXX010000012.1:7885-22288 GCA_964516885.1 uncultured Anaerolineales bacterium
CAATGACAGAGCGCAGCAAACTACGTCGACAGGACAGCATCGTCGCCGGTGTATGTGGGGGTTTGGGTGAATTCTACGGGATTGCGCCTTTCTGGTTCCGCCTGCTCTTCCTTATCCTGTTGGTGCCGGGGGGGCTGCCGGGCATCGTGCCCTATGTGATTCTGTGGATGGTTATCCCGCACAAGCGACGCGGGTAGACTTCAGCAGAGCGCGCGGTCGGAGTTCCCGACCGCGCGCTCTGCATGTAGGATTCTCCTTCCCCTTTTTGTCTATATCCATATAATTAATGTGAGTGTATATGTTCTGCCAAGCGAGAGGGGTGGGCTGTGGGGGTGCGTGAGCCATCGTCAACTATTGTGATCTTTGGAGCGTCGGGTGATCTTACCCAACGCAAGTTGGTGCCGGCGTTGCACAGTCTGGCGTGTGAGGGACACCTGCCGGATGGTGTGCGGATTCTAGGTATCGCGCGATCGGCCTACACCGACGAGGCGTTCCGCGAGCGTCTCTACGAGGGGGTAGAGGCTTACGCGCGCAAAGGGCCGCAGGCGTGCCAGCTCTGGGGCGGTTTCGCCGACCGGCACAGCTATCTCCAGGGCGGCTACGATGACCCCGATACTTACCGGAATCTTGCCGAGCGGCTTCGGGCCTGGGATAAACAGGACGGTGTGGCGGGCAACCATCTCTTCTACCTGGCGGTACCGCCGGTGCTCTACCCCTTGATCGTGGAACACTTGGGCAAGGCCGGTCTCAACCGCAGTGAGGGCGCCTGGTCGCGTATCGTGATCGAAAAGCCATTTGGTCACGACTTCGCCAGTGCCCGTGCGTTGAACGACCACATCCATCACGTCTTCAACGAGGAGCAGATCTTTCGCATCGATCACTATCTGGGCAAGGAGACCGTCCAAAACATTCTGACGTTCCGCTTTGCCAATGCGATCTTCGAGCCGCTGTGGAGCCGCGCCTACATTGATCACGTCCAGATCAGCGTGGCTGAGTCGGTGGTGATCGGCCGGCGTGCCGGCTACTACGAGGACGCCGGCATCCTGCGCGACATGGTTCAGAACCACTTGCTGCAGCTTCTGACCCTGACGGCGATGGAGCCGCCCTCGGCCTTCAACGCGCGGTCGCTGCGCGATGAGAAGGTCAAGGTGTTGCAGGCCGTGCGCCCGCCGGCGGCGGCGGATGTTGTCTTTGGTCAATACGCGGGCTACCTCGGTGAAGAAGGCGTTGCCCCGGGGTCCACGACGCCCACCTACACTGCGATGCGCCTGTTCATCGACAATTGGCGTTGGCAGGGCGTGCCCTTCTACCTGCGCTCAGGCAAGGGCATGAAGCGCAAGTTCACCGAGATCACGCTACAGTTCAAGCGTGTGCCGCACATGCTTTTCCCGGAGAATGAGGATCTCAGCCCGAACCACCTCTCGATCTGCATCCAGCCGGACGAGGCTATCCACCTGACCTTTGAGACCAAGCGACCCGGCGCCGGCATGCGTACGGCACCGGTTCATATGGACTTCTCCTATGCTCAGGACTTCGGCGCCGGTGCGTTGCCCGAGGCCTACGAGCGGCTGCTACTGGATGCACTGCAGGGTGATGCCTCGCTCTTCGCCCGCGCGGATGAGATCGAGCGGGCCTGGCAGCTCATCGATCCGCTGACGCAGCGCACCGACCCCCACACCTACAAGGTGGGGACGTGGGGTCCTGCTGCCGCTGACGACCTCATTGCTCAATGCCAGGGCGCCTGGCATCACGGCTGTGTTGAGGATGAAACCTCCACCCAAAGCTAACGACAGGAGACTATGGATCAATCGACGCCAACTTCGCCGGAGCACACCGACAGCTTCAGGATCGCCGAGGATTCGCTGGGCAAGGTCCGGGTTCCGGTAACCGCATTGTGGGGTGCCCAGACGCAGCGCGCTATAGAGAACTTCCCGATATCGGGCATCCGCTTTGGCCGGCGCTTTATCGCTGCACTGGGGCATGTCAAGCGCGCCTGCGCGCTGTCCAACCTGGCCCTGGGCACGCTGGATGCGACCCTTGGTGGGACTATTCTCCAGGCGTGCGACGAGATGATCGCGGGGGAGCTGGACGCTCACTTCCCCATTGACATCTTCCAGACAGGGTCGGGTACCTCGACCAACATGAATGCGAACGAGGTGCTGGCGAACCGCGCGAACCAGATTCTGGACGAGACGCGCCCGGCGGACAAGCTCGAGGCGCATCCCAACGACCATGTCAACAAGAGCCAGTCCAGCAACGACGTGATCCCGACAGTGGCGCACGTGGCCCTAACCCTGGCGCTGCGCGAGGATCTGATCCCGTCCCTTGGGCATCTGGCTGAGGCCCTGGAGGCCAAGGCTGAGGCCTTCGACAGGGTAGTCAAGACGGGGCGCACCCACCTACAGGATGCCACCCCGATCCGTATGGGCCAGGTTTTCGGAGGCTTTGCATCGCAGGCTCGCTACAGCGTGGCACGAGCCCGCCGGGCGATGACTGCCGTCCGCGAGCTGCCCCTGGGAGGCACCGCGGTCGGCACGGGGCTCAACTGCCCGCTGGGCTTCCCGGCAACGGCCATCGAGCATCTCAATGTAGCCCTTAGTGGGGAGTTCACCGAGGCTGCCAACCACGTCGAGGCGAACGCAGCGCGGGATGGTTTGGTGGAGGCCTCCGGCCTGCTGAAGACGATCGCAGTCAGCCTGCACAAGATCGCCAACGACATCCGTTGGATGGCGTCGGGGCCTCGGAGCGGCTTCGCTGAACTGCGCCTGCCGGTCGTGCAGCCAGGCTCCTCGATCATGCCCGGCAAGGTGAACCCAGTGATTGCTGAAGCACTGATCATGGTCTGTGCTCAGGTCGTGGGCATGGATGCGGCCAACACCCTGGGTGGCCTGGGGGGCGCCTTTGAGCTGAATCTCATGATGCCGCTTTTGGCACATAACACCCTCTCGGCGACAGCCCTCCTGGCCAGTGCTGCGCGTAACTTCGCTGACCGGTGCATTGCCGGTCTGGAGGTCGATGCCGAGCGGTGCCGGTCACTCGTCTCGCGCAACCTGACTCTGGCCACCGCACTGGCGCCGGTCATCGGCTATGACCGGGCGGCCAAGATCGCCAAGGAGGCACAGCGCACCGGCAAGACCGTCCGAGAGGTGGCGCTGGCGCGGCAAGTGCTGCCTACGGAGCAACTGGATGCGCTGCTCGATCCGCTTAGGATGACCGAGCCGGGGATGATATAGCAGGCGTGGGACAAGTGTGTCCGATGCTCAATCCTTGAGCAGGAGGTTCAGTTTCTGAAGTACGTCAGGCATTGTCTCCGGTGGCAGATGGCTCATCAGCGTGGCATCCCTGGTTCGCCAATCCAGGCTTTTGACTTGATCTGCTGGTATGACGCCAGCTACCGCGATCCCATCTGGAATGATGACCTCGAACGGATGGCCTTTCACGGAGCTGGTGATCGGACGGACTATCGCTAGCCATACCTTGACGTTGTATGCCGCCGGCGATAGCACCACGGCGGGTCGGCGCTCCGCTTGTTCGTGCCCTGCCTGGGGGTACAACGTGATCCAGACGACGTCACCACGTTTCGGTGCGTAGTCCTCTACCACGACTCAGATCCCTGCGCTGGGCCGGTGTCCACCTCGTCGTGAAGGTTATCTTCGGTAACCTGTGCCAGAAGTTGATTAAGGGTGAGTTCCGGTTCAGCAATGGGTATGATGGACAGCTCTCCATCTTCGAGCACTAGCTCGATCAGGGATTCTTCTTCCAGTCCTACCGCTACTGCAAGAGATTTTGGATTCCGCAAGGCGAGACTGTTACCCCATTTCCTCACGCGTGTTGCCATGCGTGCCTCACGCATTGTATCTACAATGCGGATACCATGAGTTGGCGGCTTGGCAAGAGTTGGTCCGACGGGCGGCCCTTTCACTGACGAACTGCGCGACTCGCAGACCGTGGAAAAGCTCAAAGCGTGGCTTGCGACCGAGATAGCTATACTGTGGTGTCTGACAATGGCACACGGGTCACGGAGTAACTTCTGTGGACCGCGACCATAAAGGTCTCAAGCGGTCACAGGCCGGGTCGGGATCCAGATGCGACAGAGCGGGCAAGATGCCCGCGGTCCACAGAGCACCCAGACGGATGTCATTGGATGGACTTCCTATGCGCTTCAAACAGGTTTTCTCTTCTTCTGCCGCTGCTCCCTGTAGTATGTGTAGTCCCCGGCGTATTCGGTGAGGGTGCCATCCTCCAGGTCGACGATGCGGGTGACGATGCGGTCGAGGAGATAGCGGTCGTGGGAGATGACAAGAACGGTGCCGGCGAACTCGTCCAGGGCCTGTTCCAGCACCTCGCTTGAGGGCAGGTCCAGGTTGTTGGTGGGCTCGTCGAGGAGGAGGAAGTTTGCCCCAGAGAGCATCAGCTTGGCCAGCTGCAGCCGGCTGCGCTCGCCGCCCGAGAGCGTCGACACGGTGTCCCGCGTACGGCGGTAGGGAAAGAGGAAGCGCCGCAGGAAGTTGACCGCTGCATGTTCGGACATAGACTTGGCGTCCCAGATCTCCTCGATCAGCGTGCGCTTGGGGTCCAGCGTCTCGTGTTCCTGGGCATAGGTGCCGATGCTGATGCTGGGACCGATCTTGATGACGCCTGAGGTGGGCTGCTCCTGCCCCAAGATGCAGCGGAAGAGCACGCTCTTGCCCGATCCGTTGGCGCCCAGAAGGCCCACGCGTTCTCCGCGCCAAATGAGCAGATTGAGATCCCGCAGGATCAGGTCATCGTCGAAGGCCTTGGCCAGCTCGTTGATCTCCAGTACCTTGTTGGAGCCGCGCCAGCCGTCGAGGCTCAGGCCCATCCTCTCCCGCTCCAGAATGGGCTTGTCGATCTTGTCCATGCGGTCCAGCATCTTCTGGCGCGACCGTGCCTGGCGGATGTGGCGCTCGTTGACGACGATGCTGGCCCAGTACTCAAAGCGCGCGATGGCTTCCTCAATGCGTTTGATCTCCCTTCTCTGGGCCGTGTAGGCCTGCTGCTGCTTGAGGAGGCGGAGCTGTTTTTCGGTTGAGTAGGCCGAGTAGTTGCCCAGGTAGAGCGTCAGTCTATGATCCTCGACTTCAGCGATCCGGGTGACGGTCTCGTCGAGGAGGTACCGGTCGTGTGAGACGATGACCACGGTGCCCGGGAAGGTGTTGATGAAGTGCTCGATCCGCGCCTTGCCGACCAGATCCAGGTGGTTATCGGGCTCGTCCAGGAGCAGCAGGTCACAGTCGGTGGCCAGCAGCTTGGCCAGCCCCAGCATCTTCTTCTGCCCGCCGGAGAGGACGTCGACGGGGAGTTGGAGGTCCTCCTCAGCAAAGCCCACGGTCTGCAGCGCCTGGCGGCAGCGGCTCTCGTAGCGGTAGCCACCCTGTTTCTCGAAGGCCTCCTGTTCACGTGTGTGGTCCGCCAGGACGCGCTCGAAGGCGACGGCGTCATTGTAGACCGCCGGGTTGCCCATGCGCGCTTCAAGCTCGCGCATCTGAGCCTCGATGCGGTGGAGTTCGGCGTTGGCTTCCAGGACGACATGCCACACGGTGCTGCCCGGTATGAACTCGGGGGCCTGCGGAAGATAGCCGATGCGCGTCTGGTGCCGGATGATGGTGCCGCTGTCCTGTTGCAGTTCGCCGGTGATCAGCTGTAAGAGAGTGGACTTGCCGGCGCCGTTGGGGCCGACGAGGCCGATCTTCTGGCCTGCCTGGATCTCCCAGCTTACGTTGTCAAGGACAAGTTCCGCGGCGTGGTGGAACCGGATCCGGTCAAGATGTACCTGGACTGCACTCATGGTTGGGACCTCCTGTGTGTTAGTGCCGGGGGATCGCACCGCGGCTATTCAGGAGAGGACGTGCGGGGTCGGTCCAAAGGAAAAGCCGTAGGCGCGAGCGCGCCCACGGCTCAATGTTTGCCTACAGACCTATCAACGAATGAGACGGATCGACGGATAGCGACTCAGATCGTCATCTCGTTTACGAGCGCGCACCACTAGAAAGGGTGCGCGTCTGTAGATGCGACGACGCCCGGGATCACCAAGAGCGATTCACCTAAGCTGAGTATGATCATCGGTTCATCTCTGTCCTTTCAACCCACAGTATACCAGTATACCACGGCTGCCTAGGGGTTCAACTCGAGTATCGGTGGGTCAATCAGCACCGGCTGGAGGAAGAAGAACCGTCGCTGCATGGCACTCTTCGCAGTGTTGGCGAAGATCTGTTTTCCGGTCGACGTCATCGCCTGCGGCCCGGCGTCGAAGCCCCAGAGGATGCGATTCACGTTGTCCTCGATGATCGCGTAGTGTACGGTGCCGGTGGTCTGGCGACCGATACCTATGATGCCGGCGATGGGGTTCGGGTAGTGGATGACGACGTAGTCGCTGTTGCTATTGTAGAGCTGCACAATGTGGTTGCTCGGGATGCTGATGTCGTTGGGCTTGTTCCAGGCACTGTCGTCCGAGTTCATCACGTAGACGTCGCGCCCGGAGCCGTGCGCCCCGTTGCCCCAACCGATGGGGGAGTTGAGCTTGCCGAAGAAGGCATAGCCGCCCTCGCCGAGGCCGACCACCGGTTTGCCGGCGTCGTCGAGCTTCTGTGCTTGCGTGCCTGCGCTGTCGCCCCAGGTTCCGCCCGACCCGGTGTCCGGTCCGACCAGGATTAGCTTGTAGTTGCTAAAGCTGGTTGCCAGGATCGAGCTCATCTTGATGATGTCGAAGTCAAACCCGTCGGGGTCCATCAGTTGTTTGTACTGCTGCGCCAGTGTCAGATCGGTGTTGTAGATGTAGACGGCTTCGCTGATGCACGTCAGCTCGAAGGTCGCTTGGTTGGAGACGAGCGCGTCGGGGGCGGTGATCCGGAGACGCATCCACTTCTCGCCTTCCGAGCTCAGCGACCAACTCGTGTTGACGCTCTTGGTCCCGGCTCCGGCGAAGTTGACGGTCTGTGAGGCCACGGCTCCGCCATCGCTGCGTTCCCAGACGTATGCGACGGTGCCCGCGTCGTTGGCCGTGATGTTGGCGGTGAAGTTGAACTGCTTGGGGCACGTCCCGCTGAATGTCTGGGGGGTCACACTGGCCTGCACATTGCTGACGGCGAAAGGCGGCGTGGGGGTGGGCGGGAACGCGGCACCACCCAGCCCGGTGACGTCGACGTTGCAGTCGGACAGGAAGGAGCTGGCGACCCAGCCCTCTTCGCTGGAACCCACGACCTGTACCTTCACCCATTGGTCGTCGGGATAGCCCACGGCGCTGTAGGCCAGTGGCGTGACCTCGGTGCCCGCGGGCAGGGAGGCAATCGGTGGATCGTAGACCGTGCCGGGGCCCGAACGGAGGTTCAGAGTGCCCGATGCCGTGAAGCAGCGCTGCTGCTCTACCATCACTTGGACCTGGGCCGGGATTTCGCCGCCGGGTCCCTTGGCTACCAGTGTATAGATTGTGTCACTAGCCGGGATGGGCACGTCACGGCTGCCGGTGAGACCGACCGGCCCCAATCCCGGCTCGATGGTGACGGTATCGGCCTTCTTCGTCTCCCACATGAGTTGGATGGTAGTATCCACGCCCTCCACGACGGTGGATGGGCTGACGGTGAAGGAGGTAATCTCCGGAGCGTCAGGTGACGGTGTGGCGACCACGACCCGCTGCGACTGCTCGACGTTCTTCCCCTGATTCGTCGCGATCAGCGTGTAGGTCTCCGTCTGCTGTGGTTTGTCCGTGCGTTCGCCGCTGCTGTCGACGGTACCAAAGGGCTGTACCTTGATGCTCTCGGCGTTGCTGACACTCCACCGGATCGTGACTTCCTGACCCTGCGTGATCTCGGTGGGGAAGACCGACCACTCGTTGACCACGGGGGTCTCCGCCTCAACTACGGGGATCTCGACGCTGATCGCCAGCGTCTCCTGCGTCGATCGCACCAGGCCGAACGCGACAAGGCTGACCGTGGCAGTGTCAGCAAAGCCGCCCTCGAAGGTGTATTCACCGACATCAGGGTCGAGTTCGATGCCGAAGGGGCGCAGCTCTATCCGGCGGGCATTGTTGACGCGCCAGCGGATGGTCACCGGCTCCCCGGCGATGGGATTCGTAGGCTCGATCTCCGCGAGCTCGATCACCGGCGCGCGTGAGAGGAACATCGCCAGGGCGATACACGCGATCAGCAAGACGCCGATCAGCAGCGGCGGTACCCAGGGAGGGATGATGCCGCGGCTGACGACCTCGCCGGCGTGTTGTTGTGTGGTGCCCTCGGTGGAGCTGATCTCGATCTTGAAGGGATGGTTCTTTGTTCCCCCGATGAAGGGCCGCTTGTGCGGCTTGGCGCTCAGCTTCACAGAGGCTGTACCACCCTGCGGCACCTTGAGTTGGGCCTGCGGTGGATCAAAGGCCAGCTCGTTGCCGCGATCGCTGCCGGTCGCCGTGTAGGTGTCCGGGAAGTTGCCGTCGTTGCGGACGGTGACCTTGGTGGATTTGCCTGCGCGCACCTTCTGCGGCTGCACGCTGCTCTGGAACTGGCTGTATGCTGCCACTGTCAGGAAGGCTTTGACCTCTACAAACTGGCCGGGGACATCCCGGCTGATCACGCGCACGGTCAGGGTGTAGCGCCCGGCCCTGCTGACCGGGGTCCGCGGGGGATGCAGCGTGAACGTGACCTCCTGCTGCTCTCCCGGCATCAGCTGCACGACGGGCGGCATGTCGGCCCAGTCGGCAGGGATGCCGTCGATGGCAACCTGGAAGTGGTCGACGATGGCACCCTGGTTGAGGATCACGATGGAGCTGACGGCGCGCTCCCCTGGTGCTACGGAGAGTGTGGTCTCGTCCATCACCACGCCGACCCGGCCTTCGCCGGTGCTGGTCCTGACCATGCTCCGATCGATGCGGGTCGCGCCGGTTGCGGCCACGGCAGTTCCTGCGCCGGCGAGGCGCGACGTTGACACACGATCGCCACTCACGACAAGACGTAGCCAGGCGTCCCCCATACGCAGGGGCTGCTCCTGCGTCCACGTCTCGGGCACGCCGGGCAGCAGCTTGGCATTGCCGATGTGGGTGCCGTTGGTGCTGTCCAGGTCGACCACACGGTAGGTGCCGCCCTCATAGTCGATTCGGGCGTGGTGGCGCGAGACATTGGTGGTCTGGAGCGTGAGGTCGTTATCCTCGGCTCGACCGATGGTGATCCTGTTGCTGACGAACTGCGCCTCAGCTGTGGAGCCGTCGGGCAGCCGTGCCTGGACGGTGTCGCCGTTCCCGCTGGGCGTAGCGAATTCTTTGAGCACCGAGGGCCCGCGAGGCTGCGTGAGGCTCCTCTGGTACTGGGTCATCAGACTGACGCTGGTCCCAAGCGCGGTAGGCGTGCCGGCTACAGCTGTGACTTCCCGGTCCAGGGCGGCCAGGGCCTGCGCGAAGGCTTCGGCATTGGGCCAGCGTTGGGCCGGATCTTTGGCGATTGCTTTGAGGATGACCTGCTCGAGGTTGACCGGCAGGTCGGCCCGGACCTCCCTGGGCGGCGGCGGGACCTCCTTTGTGTGATAGCGGATGGCCTCGGTGAGGGTCTTGATGGGGAAGGGCGGGCGCCCCACGCACAGTTCGTAGAGCATGATGCCCAGGGCGTAGACGTCGCTCCGCGCATCGGTCTCTTCTCCCATCGCCTGCTCGGGCGACATGTAGGTGGGGGTACCCATCGACGTGCCGGCCCGGGTGATCCGCTGCCCCTCCATCAGCCGTGCCAGGCCCAGATCTGTCAGAACGGGCCGGTAGGCCAGCCCGTTGGCGGGATCCGGCTCGATCATAATGTTGCTGGGCTTCAGGTCGCGGTGCAGGACGCCCTGGCGATGTGCATAGTGCATAGCCAGGGATATCTGACGGATGACCTGCACGGCTTCATTCAGGGGGATCCAGTTTCCCTGGGCCCTGAGATCCTCCAACATGTGCCGGAGGTCTGTCCCACGGATGAAGTTCATCACGATGAAGAGCAAAGAGCGTTCCTGACCAAAGTCGTAGACCTGGACGATGCCAGGGTGGTCGAGGCGCGCGGCGGTGCGTGCTTCCTGGAGGAAGCGCTCGCGGAAGTTGGGCTGGTTGGCCATATGGGGGTGCATAATCTTGATGGCGACGTCACGCTGCAGGGTGACGTCGCGAGCCTTGAAGACTGCACCCATGCCTCCCTCACCCAAGAGGTCCGTGATCTGGTAGCGGCTAAGAGTCTGGCCTACTAATCGCTCCATGCGATGTTCTCCTTACATTCTCAACGTGCTCAGGGCTGAAACTCCAACGTGTATAGGGTATGTGCGGGTTTGTGGGCGTCGATCAGTCGCTCGATCATCTCGCGCTCCAATCTTGCCGCAACCGCGGGAAGATTGACCTTGAACGTGAAGGGCTCCAGGTCGGGATCAGTGTCAATAATGGTCGGCATTTGGCCAGTGTAGATCTCCAGGACGCGGCTCAATGCCCACCTCGTCCCGCGTCGTGCATAGATGCTGTGGGCTTCTTTCAATAGGTGCCGCCGTTGAGCCTCGGTCCACGAGGGATCGAAGGCGATGTCGAACCAACTCGCCAGCCAGGGGATGAAATCCCGCGGAGCCGTAGCAGGATCGAGGTAGAGATCGAAGTTGTCGATGTTCCACTCGATGGGCGTTAGGATGGCCTCGAAGATACCCAGGAAGCGGGCCATGAACTCCGTGTGGTAGATGCCGGGCAAGTAGTTGATCAGCCGGCTGCTCTCGAGCGTGAGACCGGGTGGGATCATGCCTTGGAGCGTGCCCCCGGGGGCGGTGGGCGGCGGTGGGGCGGAAGGACGCGGGGGCGTGGGGGGAGGCACCTCTGCCGCCACAGGCGGGACTGCGTCGGCGACCGCGCCGGCGGCCGGCTGCAAGCTAACAGCTTGCACTACATCGGATTCCGGCGCCGGGACGGACCTGAGCAGCAGCTGAAACGACCCGACTCTGACCACGGATCCCGGCTTGAGCTGCACCGGCACGTTCGGGCGCAGGCGTTCCTCGTCCACGACGGTGCCGTTGGAGCTGCCCAGATCGGTGATATGGCAGGCCTCGTCGCTACACTCGATCTTCGCGTGCCGGCGTGAGATGCGCTGATCGTCCAGGAGCAGGTCGTTGCCCACCTGACGGCCAATCGATGTCGTGGCCGGCAGTGGGATCACGCGCTGGTTCCCATCCGCGTCCGTGATCTGGAGCTGGAATATCTGGCTAGGATTCATTGGTGCCTTGCCTCACTCTATGGCTGGGCCGTCGTAACGGCCTAGACAAACTCGACCTCGTGTATGCCCGAGGCTGCCACTCCGTGGGCGATGACCTCGACGGACTCCACCGGCTCACCTTGGCCCGGCCCACCTGCACGGGCGGCGCGCATCTGGACACCGCGGATGAACAAGATGTTGTCCATGCCTTGTAGACACTGGTACACATCTGAGACAAAGAGGTCCCGGCCAAAGGGCCACCCCGTGCCGTCCGCCCCGCCGGTGAGCGGATTGATGAAGCCGTAGAGGCGGCTCAGCGCCTCCGCCTCAACGTTGGCCTGGTCGACGCCGGGAGCGGCACGGAGTTGAACGCGGCACGCGACCCAATAGTAGGCGGGTGGACGGATGTCCAGCCGCGTGGTCAGCAGACGGCGCTCGTCAAGGTACTCGGTTAGGGCGGTGACATCATCCGGGTTCAGCGCTAGCTGATCCGGCTCCAGGTAACCCTCAGGGTGGGCCACTCGGGGAATGACCAGGATATAGACCTGGCCCGGTGCGACCCTGCCGGCCTGCGAGGGCCTGGGCTGCAGACAACGGACCCGGCCGATCGCGGCCGGGCGCGCCTGCGTGGCCAGGAACTCGAAGTCGGATTCGGTGACGGCGCGCTCGCGCGAGCGTAGCAGCGCCGGCGCGCGCATCATGGCCGACTCCAGGGATTCGGCGTCCAGCCCGCCCCACGCGGACGAACGGTTGTTAACCCTGGCGATGAACGGGATCGCGGTCTTGAGCGTGTTGAGCACGCCGGCCTGCACGTTGCCCTCCTGCCCCCCGCCATAGCGGTAGCGCTTGAAGATCAGGTTGGTGTGGCGCGGAGGGATGGCGCCGTAGAGCTTCATGGTCCCGTCGGGCTGTCGCACTGCCGGCCCCAGCCGCAGCTCGCCGGTGATGCTGTCCAGCGTGTAGTGGGGAGCGCCGGCGTCAGAATCGGCGAAGTCCGGGGCCTCGACCCACATCTGCTGTGGGCGTTCATCGATCTGAACCACCAGTGTCTCGCCCGGCAGACGCTCCAGGACCGGTTTGAACTGAAGCTGGAACCGTTGGCCTGGGGTTCCGTCGCTCTGGCCCAGGAACTCGTTGCTCACCAGCTGTGCGTGGGTCGCAGGGGTGGTACCGCCCCACGTGGCGACTTGAGCCTGGCGGAGCACCGGCGTCTTCTCATACGACTGCATGCCTTCGCGGCGCTCGTGGGCTGAGATCTCCTTGATTCGCACACGCACCCAATAGTTGTCGCCCTGGCCAAAATCATAGGTGCCCATCTTGGGGAGATGAATCCTGATACGTCCGGCCGTGTTCATGCTCCGCGTGGTGTCGATTTCCACATCGCACGTCTCCCAACGGTCTTTGGCATCGCCGGTCGAGGCCTCCCAGATATAGGGCGGCAGCGTCGGATCGACGCCTGCGCCGCCTGCCGGATCGAAGTCCATCTGGAAGCCCAGGATGTGGTGACTCAGGTCGTTTTCAAAACTGAAGTAGAGTGCATCGTCGACCTGGGGCACGGAAGAGAAGAGCTCGAAGCCGCCGAATCCGGTCTCCAGCCGGCGTAGATTCTGCTCCCGGTACCGGGCATCGCCGGAGCCGCGGGCGTGGGCCCGTGACAGTACTTTGAGCAGATGCGGTGGGACGACGCGGAGGTCGTCATCGGTCGTGAAGACGATGGAGGTCTCGGTCTCCGTCTGCGTGCTGGCGACTTCGGTGCCCGCGGGGATGATCACCGAGGCCCCCTGAGGTTGTGAGAGCCAGAAGGTGACCGGGGCCTTTGCCGGCACCGGCTCGCGCAGGGTGATGCCCAACATCTCCATAAACTCGATGTAGTGGCGGTCCGGCACTTGGTTGAGCCGGTACAGCAGGATGTCCGTCATCCAGGCAAAGAGCTCGATGAGGGTGACACCCGGATCGCTGACGTTGTGATCGGTCCATTCCTTGCTGTAGTGAGGAATGCGCTTCTTGGCCTCATCGACGATGTCCTGGAACTGCCGGTCATCCAACTTAGGTTTGGGTAATGCCATGCTGGCCTCCGTCTTCCTACTATTCCTCAGGGATCACGCCCAATCCCCGATCATACCTGATCTCTGATCAGGTATGATCGGGGATCAGGTAGAAGGGATAGACCAGGCTGCGCTGGTCGTGTGTGGCCTTGACCTCGTAGTGGATTTCGATGATCAGGCAATTGGCCTGGTCTGTGTCGTGAAGTACGTCGACCCGGACGACGCTGATGCGCGGCTCCCACATCCCCAGGGCCTCCTCCACATAACGTCGCGCGCGGGCTGCCGTGTGGCTGTTGTTAGGATCGAAGACAATATCGTGCAGCCGGCACCCGAAGGTGGGCCGCATGACTCGCTCGCCAGGTGAGGTCGAGAGGATGATGTGGATCGCCTGATCAATCTCGTTGCGCTCGTGCGTCAGCGCGATGCCGCCCTGCGGGCCGATGTGGGGAGGAAAGGCCCATCCCCGGCCGATGATCTCCTGTGGCATAGCTTTGTCTACCCTCCGATCATAACCGTGCCGGCTGCGACAACGGTCGCGGACATATTCGGCACGGGCTCGGCGCATGTCTGCGCCTGATCACCCATTCGCGCTGCGGGCTTCCCGTTGACCATCACAGTGCCGCTGCCAATCATAATTGTGCCGCGGTTGGTGGGCGGCACCTGGAAGAGGGTGCCCGGCGGCGTGGGGAAGTGCGGCGACGTGTTGGTCGCCGTGCTCCCCACAGTGGCAGCAGGCATGCCTGTGATCTTCACGTTGGTGCTCAGATTGCCGTCGATGATGCCCATGAATGGGTGGGGCAGGGGAGTCGGCACCGGCCCCCCCGGCGATGGTACCATCACGATGTGCATATCCACGGCCGTGATCTGGTCGCCCTGTTTCGCAGCTGGTTGTCCCATATGGCGTTGTGCTCCAGTTGGTTAGCTTTCAGCGCTCAGCTATCAGCTTTCAGCCCAAAGCAGTAGGGAGTAAGGAGTATGAAGTAGGCAGAAGATGGACCCATACTGCTTACTCCCTACTCCATACTGCTTCTGTTTCGCTGACCGCTCAATTCAGATTGATCATCGCGCCCTTGATGTTCACCTGCCCGCCTGCCTCCAGGTCCATGTTGGCGCCGGCCTCGATCTTGAGGCTGCCGCTGGCCTTGATCTCAATCTGATTGCCTTCGATG
>CAZEXX010000012.1:22388-30078 GCA_964516885.1 uncultured Anaerolineales bacterium
ATCGTCCAGGACGAGCATCTGTCCACCGCTGGTGACGATCTCAATCTTGTTGTCTGCGTTGTCGTAAACCGTGATATGGTGCCCCGTGCGCGAGTGCCAACTCCTGACCAGCGGTTTCTCGTTTCCCGAAGCGGCGGTTGGTGGCAGTGCTTGCTGGCCGTTCCATAGTCCACCCAGGACATAGGGCCGGTTGAAGTGGCCTTGCTCAAAGGCGACCAAGACCTCATCCTCGACCTCGGGAATGATCATGAAGCCGGCATCCGGTCCTGCGCCGGCACCGACCACGCGTGCCCAATTGGACTCGGCCTCGTCGGACATCCACGGAAACTTCAACTTCACGCGCCCCAAGTTCCGGGGGTCGTCCGCGTTGGTAACCACGGCGGGGACCACTCCCGGATATTGCGCCGCCATATTGGGGCCCCGAATTCCCTGAAGCAGCAGGCCGGTTCGGGTGCCCTTGACGCTGAAGGATGTCTTCAGCCCCTCCGCTGTGTAGGTGTGGCGGGCGCGGGTGACCAGATAGGTACCGCTGAACCGCTCCCCCAGGCCCTCCAGGGTGACGGCTTTGCCCGCACGGATATCAGGCTGGCGGAGCGCCTCGCCCTGGGCCTGGACAAAGGCCCCGCTGATCTCGTCAAGCCGCGCCTCAGCGAGTTTGTTCGCTTCCGCCTGGCTGCTCACGCTCTGATCGACGATGATCCGCTTGCCACTGCCAAATGCGCTTGCCCAGGAGGCGCCATCCCGCGATTCCTGTATCTGAGGGTAGAGGGCGCCCTGCCGGGCGCGCCCGACGACGGCACTTTTTTCGTCGACTGACCAGCCGCGTACGATGACCTCGTCCACCTGCTCGGCCAGGTTCATCCGTGGGTAAAATGAGAGCAAGGTGTCGCCCCACGCCAGCGTGGCGGCGGACTCCCTCGCGCTGGGCTTGCGGAAAATCAGCTTGCCGTTGTCCACGTAGCACTCGTATCCGATACGCCACGCGCGCTGTCTGAGAAACGCCAGGTCAGTTTGGTTGTGCTGGAAAATGTGGTTGTAGACGGAGCTGGTGCTTTCGACATCAGCTTGGAGGCCGGCGCTTTGCGCGATCTCCGTGGCCAGGTCGCTGTCTTTCTTGTTCAGGTGTGCCCGGGTCTTGGCCTCACGATAGAGCCGGTGCGACTTGTCGTAGCCTCTGACCGCTAGCCGGGCGATCATGCCCTCCTGGAACTCCGGCTCCAGGGCCGTGATCTCGCCCTTGATGAGATCTGACCACTCGCCGTCGGTCGTCTGCGCGCTGATCTCGATCTTCTTGGTCAGGTCGAAGGGACCATTGTCGATCAGCTCGAAGTCGGGGTCCTGCAGACGGATCACGAACATTCCGGGCAGATAGGCGTGCTGATCCACCTCGACGGAGGCAACGTTTGCCATCACGTCAGGCTGTGCCTCCGTCCCGTCGATCTTGATACGTATTTGACTCGCGAGTTCAGACTGTTCGGGCATGGTCTCAGTCCCTCGGGATAATCAACTGCCGGCCGGACTTCAGGGCCAGCGGGTTGTTCAGTTGGTTGTATTCGGCGATGGCGCGCCAGCGAGTCGCGTCGCCATATACGGCGAAGGCGATGGTGTCGATGCGGTCACCGGCGATGACGCGCCAGACCCGCTCGATCTCGCCGCCACCGGAGGTGGGGTTCTGGTTAGGATAGTCGTTGACGTCCTTGTGCTGGGTGAACGTTACCTCGACCGAGGCCCGCACCGGCGTCCCGTCCGGCTTGAAGAGCGTAAACTTCTGCGTCATATTGGTGATCACGGCGACGAACCGGAAGACTCCCCACTCGAACGCGACCTCGGGCGGCGGGACCTTCTTGGTGCGGTTGCCCTCTCGCCGTGTCTTCGATTCCATCAGCTTCCAGAGCTTGTTGGTCTCCAAGCTGACATCTGTGTCATCCTCGAAGGTGTCGAACAACAACGTCAGCTTCAGCGTCTGCGGGCCGGCTTTCTCGAACTCGAAGCTCGGTACATCCGACCGGTTCCTCGATTCCTCTTTGTAGGTGTTGGTCTTCGAGACGGTGTACTCGAATGGATTGAACATGCAGCTCACGGCGACCCCTCCGCCCTTTTCCTCGCCGGAAGAGGTCGCCTCGTAAATGCGCGCTGCCTGCAAGTTACTGCGTGTGTTGGGCATAGCCTGCTCCTATGCAGCTGGGCGCTCAAAAGCCCCGGATGCGTTCCCACTCGACGGCCAGTCGTCGCTTGATGTCAGCGTAGACCCGGTGGGCCAACTTGTCGACGTCCACGTCTGGCTCACCGGGTGCTTCTGTCTCCGCTGTGGCCGCGGCGTCTGTCTCTGATGCTGCCGCCTCAGAAGGCGGGGCCTGTTGGGCACGGGTTTGCACCGGACCGCTTGGCTGTGTTGCGGTTGCACCTGCCGGTGCCTGAGCCGTGGTGGAGATGGCCGACCGCTGGAGCATCGGCCCCGGTCCTGAAGGCCGCGTGCGTACCACAGGCACTGGTGCCGGTTTGGTGGCCGGTCTGTCCGGCTCGACCGGGACGCTGCGCGGCTCGTCCTTTGGCGCAGGCGGGGTCTCGCTGATAAGCTCCCACAGATCCGCAGGCAGCGCACCGATCTCGGTCTCGACCATTGGTGGCGCCACGGTAGGAAGTGGCCGGGGTCCGTCCTTCCCGGACGCGTCCTCGAAGGGTACGACTCTGGCTTCGGGTGCCATTGTGGCGCCGGCGGATGGCATTGTTGGCTGTGCTGCCTCCTGGGCCAGCAACACCGCTTCCCGCGGTGCAACGATCTCAGCCACAAGCGTGGCCGCTGGTTGTTGCTCGCGCACCGGGCGTGGTCGCTGCGGCGGACGTGGCAACCTGGGCAGGATGACCTCAATCGTAGATTGGGTGGGGCGCCCGGCCGCCACCCGCTCCAAGATCTCTACAATCTCGTCCGGCATCGGCGCTGGTGTGGCGTGGGGCAGCTGCAGGTCACGGTCTGCAGCCGGAGCAGTGACGGGGCTGGGTGGCGTGGGGATCGGCTCCGGCCGCCGCTGAACAGCCCAGACGTCCTGTAGGGGTGGGGCGATCTGTGGTGTGGCCGCAGGCGGCGCCGCGATTGCCCGTACCGTCCCATCCGCCGCCGGAACCTGGATCTCGGTGACAGGTTGCGGGCGTGGCTGTGCCGGTGCTGCGGCACGCTCAATCGGTGCAGCCGGCAGCGTTGGCCTGGCCTCAAACAGGGCGTGGGGCGCCGTGAGGCTGCCCGGCTCTGTGAGGCCGGCCGGAGCAATCTGCGCGGGTTCGGCGGCAGCCGCCGTCGCGGGTGCCTCTGTTGCTATGGCCTCTGTGTCCGCTGCCGCAGAGCCTGCACTATCGGTGGGCTGGTCTGCAGACCGCGCGGATGGTTCAGTGCCTCGGTCCAGTGCGGCCGATGGGGGGGCTACCGTCGCGGCCTGTGAACGCTGCACTACCTCGTCGACCTCTGCCTGCGATCCGGCATCTATGTCTGTGACCAAGGGTTCTGCCGTGTGCGCTATCTCAATGATCCTGGGGCGCTGGTCTTGCCGGGCGCCGGAACTCTGGGATGCCAATGCATTGGGCAGGGCTGTGGCCGCAGGTGCTGATGGTGTATTCCCTGTGCCTTTCGCTGCTGGCGGCGGGGCCTCAGCTTCGTCCCCTGTCGTAGGCTCAGCTGCAGTTTCGGGCTCATCCAATGTCGATGCCTGATGGCGCCGGAAGATTGTTTGGAGTCTGCGCCAGACCTGATCGGTGAGTGTCGTGTCCCCTGCGTCGTCGACTGCCGGGGCGAATGGGTCCGGCCTGGGGGCGGTCCCCGGTGCCTGTGTCCGCTGAGCCTGCACAGGTTGCGCGCTCGCCGGTGTTGGTGACAGGGCGGGCGCCACGCTCGGCATAGTCTGAACCGCGGGCGCCGGCGCTGGGATCGCTGCCGTGCGGGCTGCTGTCGGCGATTGTGGTCGGGGCACGGTGCCCACGGGCGCCGGGCCGGAGCTGCGGACGATGCGTGCCGGCTCACTCAGGGGCGCGCGCGTGGGCGTTGCCGCCGAGCTCCGGGACACCCGTACCTCGGGTATAGTGGCTACCACAGTCGTGGGTAGTGTGTTCGCCGCCGGATCAATGACCACGGCAATATAGCCGGTATCGGTGGTGGCGCCCTGATCGCTGCGCGCGGCTCCTGATGCGGAACCGGCCGGCCACGCGGTGCCGGCCGGCCACGCAGCGCCGGTCGGCCACGCAATGCCGGATGGCGCTGCAGGGAACAGCGTCGTGACACTGCGGTGCCGCATGACGCGCCGCACCAACCTGTTATTCCAGCCGAGCGTCGGTCTGATAGCCATGTCGTGAGAACTCGTGCTTTCGGTTACTCATATGATGCCGTGACTTCACCGCATGCCAATTCCAGTGTTTGTATGGCGACTGTCTGTGAGTCGGACTGGAGCTGCGGCCCTTGCCATTTGGTTGGGAAGGCCCTATCAAGATGCCAGACGATCACCGGTTCCTTTTCTGTGTTCAACAGGCTGATGGTGACCGTCTTCCGCGAGGGCGGGCCGTCCATAGACTCCATATACCAATCCAGCAGCGCGCTCTGGCCAACGCCGTTTTTCAACTGCACCATACTGGGCTTTCGTTGTCCCGGCAGTTGGTGCACAAAGGTGTTGAGGCCGCCCTCCTTGACCTGCTGGACCTCCCACTCCACAGTCGGCAGGGTGCATTCGGTGAAGGCGGCCAGGCCTTCTCCATCGACAGAAACCACGAACCGGAAGGCCGCGTTGACCGTCCCTCGCATCTGGTTCTCGGCCACCTACCAGCCTCCTCTGCCGGCCATCCCCTTTGATGAGGGTGGGTGGCGCTCCCGTTCGATTCTGAGATCCTGCATCAGCATCGCGTAGACTTTGTCGGTCACCTTCTTGACCAGGTCATCGGACAGAGCCTGCGGCTGAGCGATGCGATTCGGCTGCCTTAAGGCGCGGCGATCCTCTTCGGGTGCAGGCATGTTCACTCTCCTTCGGGTGACGGGATGATTCTCAGACTGAATTCCGAGTTGCAGTGCGGACACCTTGTTTGGACGACGATGCCGTCATAGCTGTTGAGCTGGATGTAGAGATCTTCGAGGTAGGCGATGTCGGCTGCAAAGAGTCTCTCCATCATCTGCGTGGTGATCGCGCTGAGACTTCCGAGCTGCGTGATCACGCGGCTCAGAAGCACGATGGGCAGATACGCCTCGTTGGCCTGCACGCGGGGATGTGTAACGGACTCGACCTCGTCCAACGCGGTCGCCATCCTCATCCGCCCGTGGCGATAGGTACTGCCATCTCCCGCCACGTAGCCGTGGGGAAGGGTGAATTCGACCTCAGTGTGCGAGTTCATACCACCTCAAGATGCGTGCGTTCAAGGTAGACGAAGGCAAGGGGCGGGCCTAGCTATGGCAGCCCGACCCCTTACCTGTCTACGATGCCTAAATGTCCACCCGGCTGATGTACTCGTGCGCGAGGGTCAGTTCCTCGATGCCGATCTCATTGCTGTCCGATTTTGGCTGCGGACCCGTGACCTTCACAGGCCAAGCGTTCTGGAACTCCCAGCGCGCGACAGGATTGAGCTCCTGGTCGAACATTGTGATGGAGCCATCGTGACGTGCGTCTGCCACTTGGCCATCCTCGACCTGCTTGCGCCAGTCCCAGATGTCCATAGCGCTGGTGATGCCGCGCTTCAGGGTGATGTTCTCCCACTGGAGCCGTCCCGGGATCTTCATCACGATTTCCTGGCCCTGCTCGGTCACGACTTTGTGCTCGATCACCTCGTGCTCCGAGCCCAGCCCAGTGCATTCGGTGAAGAAGCCTGTGACCACGCCCTGGACTTCAACGGAGAAGTGAAAACCTACAAGGGGATTTTCCTCAGGCATTGTGCTCTCCTTTCAGGCAATGCGGATTGCCTTATGCTTCGGCGCTAGGGCCGGCCCACTGGCTGATACGGAAGATAACGAACTCCGCCGGTTTCACCGGGGCCATGCCGACCTCGATGATCAGCTGACCCAGGTCCCGGATCTCCGGTGGGTTGAGTTCATCATCGCATTTGACGTAGAAGGCCTCGTCCGGGGTGCTGCCGAAGAGGGCGCCGCTGAGCCAGACAGTGCGTAGGAAGGAGCTGACATCCCGGCGCACGCGTGCCCAGAGCATCCGGTCGTTGGGTTCGAAGACCACCCACTGCAGCCCGGTGTCCATAGAGGCCTCCGCCATGATGAAGAGCCGCCGGACATTGATGTAGCGCCATGAGCCATCGCTGCTCAGGGTACGACCGCCCCAGACGCGGATCCCGCGGCCCGGGAAGGTACGGATGCAGTTGACGCCGATAGGGTTCAGGGTGTCCTGTTCGCCCTTGCTCAACCGCAGCTCCAGATCGATCGCGCCGCGTACGATCTCGTTCGCCGGCGCCTTGTGCACGCCGCGTTCTGCGTCCGTGCGGTTGTAGATACCAGCCATATGACCACTGGACGGGATCAGCTTGCTGGTGCTGCCCCCGCCACTCAGGTCGGCGACGCGAATCCAGGGATAGTAGAGCGCGGCGTATGAGGTGTCGAAGTTGATGTACTGGCGCCAGTCCTGGGCTTGCTGCGCGTTGAGACCCGGCGGCGTGTCGAGAACCGCAAAGCGGTACTTCAGCGACTCGCAATGCGTGACCATCGCTTCCTGGATCATCTTGACGCGTTCCTTGGCGGCGTCCGAACTGTCGTACCCGGCCATCACATCCGGCGCCACCAACAGCCGGACCTCGTCAATGGGCTCAAGGCCGCCCATCCCGGTGCGGTCCGCCGCGCTGCCGATGAAATCGTCGGCGCTCAGCGGTGGAATTCCACCACCCTTCAACTCATAGGTGCCTTCGGTGGGCGTTGCGGTGGCGGAACCGACGCTGGCGATGGTGACGGCCTCGAACTCGGCGTTCCCGATGTAGCCGTCATCTTCCTTCTTCATTGTCAGGCCGCTCTTTGTCTCGCCACCGACGGTGACGGAGAAGGTGTCATTCTCGCCCGCCTTGATGGTGACGGAGAGAGTGGAGGGCCCGGGGATTTTGGCGCTGACCTTGAAGCTGTTGCCGCGACCGCTGGTGGGGATGGTGGCTGCGGCAGCCGCGATGGCACTTGCCCCCTCGGTCAGGGCTCGCAGGCTCACAACATAGCAGGCGCCGCCACCGTTGGCGAAGTAGCCATAGACTGCATCCGGGAGATAGGCACCGGGGGTGAAATCACCAAAGGTGCCGACGAACTGCGTCCAGCTGGTCACCAGAGTGGGGGTGTTGAGCACCGACTTGACTGGGACGCGATCGCCCGTCGCCGGGTCGATCTGCTTGACGCTCGCTTCGGCGGTGATGCCGATGAAAGCCGTCATCGATGTGCCGGCTGCCTCGATGGGTTTGGTCCCACGATCAACCTCTTCTATGTATACACCAGGAGACTTGTACTCAGGCATCGTACCTTCACTCCTTTCGTGTCGCCGGGATCTGTTCCGCAACGACCTTGTGCGACTGAGTCTGCGAACTCTGTATGCGTCAACTGCGACTCTTCTCAGCAACCGTGCTCAGGCTTCTTCCCGGATTACACCTCCATATCGTAAGCTTCTGATGGAACCTCTATCTCTTTCTGTTCCGGTTTCCCCTCGGAGGTCCACGCGATGAGCGTGTAGGTCCCGGGAGGGACGCTGCCCAG
>CAZEXX010000013.1:0-29139 GCA_964516885.1 uncultured Anaerolineales bacterium
GCTCGATGCCCCGCAGTTGTGAGTAGATCTCGAAGAAAGAGACCCACGGCCCGATAACCGCGAAATCGTGATCACGAGCCTGGTGAGCCAGGTCCATCGCAGCCGCATACTCGAAGCGGTCGGGGTCGGGCCAGTACGGATAGTCGTCCAGCTCAGCGGGCGACTCGATCCCGGCCAACGGCGGCGCGATGGTGTCCTGATAGTGTGCCTGGCCGGCTTGCACATCCTGAAGCGGCGCACCCCACATGGTGCGCTGCCCCATCGCCAGAGCACCCACCTGAGACCCGGAGATCTCGTCTGTCTCAGATCTGCAGTCCACGAAAACCCAGACGATCTTGTCCAGGTTGAGGCGCCCCCACATATCGAAGTCATCGCCGGCGCCGGTGTGCGCCATCAGCAGATCCTCAATCTCCTGGGTGTACCAGAGGTCGACCGGCAGCCGATCTACCGGTTTGCGGTTCAGAACTGCGAGTATACGCTCTCTCGGGTTCACAATATGGCTCCTCTACTGTCACGCGGCGAGATGGGTAGCACTTCGCTCTGCACACCCCGCGGGTGATGATGGACTATGCACACTATTCTAAGGGGGTGGCACGAATATTCAAGAGCCCCATTTTTTCGAGACAATCCGCCGAACCCAGGGTTGGCGAACCCTAGGGTTCGCCGAGGCTTCTCTCAAAGGGCAGCAACCACATATCTTGCCGTACCTATTGACAGATCCCACCCAACATAGTATATTCATCGTAAAATTACGATGAAAGGAGATTCCATTGGACACACCTACCTGCTGCGCTCCGTCACCTGAAGCCTGTTGTTCGCTCGACATCACCGGCGTCGAGCAAGGACGACTCGTCGCAATGTTCAAGGCACTGGGCAATCCAATACGCTTCGAGATTCTCAAGTTCCTGGTCGCCCGCCCCGGCTGCATCACCGGCGATGTCGTAGCGCATCTGCCCATCGCCCAGGCCACGGTCTCACAGCACCTCAAGGTATTGCGCGAGGCCGGCTGGATCGTCGGCAACGTGGACGGACCGGCGCGCTGTTACTGTCTGGATGCGGAGAACGTCACCTGGTTCCGCACCCAGGTTGAGAAGGTTTTCTAATATCAAGCGAAGGAACTCACAATGCCCCCTTCATGTTGCAGCCAGGCAACGCCGTGCTGCGAAGCCCAAATCGACTCACCCGTGGCTGAGATACAGCAGACCACAAGCCAACTCTCGCCCGCCGACCGTTGGGATCACATCGCCCTGCGCTGGGGCTACAAGCGCAACGATCACCGCGTTAACCCGGGCCTCTACGCGCTGGGACAGCCAACGCCGGCCTCGCCGGTTTTCGTTACGGCGAACTACACCCTCAGCTTCGATGCCGTGCGCAGCGCCCTGGATGGCGTGGATGGCTACATCCTTGTGTTGGACACAGACGGTATCAACGTGTGGTGCGCCGCGGGGAAAGGAACGTTCGGCACAGAGGAGCTGGTGCGACGCATTGAGGCCACACACCTGCACGACGTGGTGAACCATCGCAAACTGATCCTGCCGCAGCTTGGCGCATCAGGCGTGGCTGCCCACGAAGTCAAGCGGCGCAGCGGGTTTGGCGTGACCTATGGCCCGGTGCGCGCCGAGGACTTGCCGGCCTATCTTGAGACAGATCAGGTGACGCCGGAGATGCGCAAGGTGCACTTCACGATGCGGGACAGGCTGGTCCTGACTCCGATGGAACTGGTCCACGTCGCCCTCCCCCTGATTGCCGCCGCGCTCATCCTCTATTTCGCCAGCGGCCCCATCTACGCTGCCGCCTCCGCAGCCGCGATCCTTGCGGGAGCAGCACTGTTCCCGATCTTGCTGCCTTGGCTGCCCACACGCGATTTCAGCAGTCAGGGCTTTTTCCTTGGAGGTTTGGTAGTGCTACCGTTCATCATCGCTGCGTTGGGCGGCGAGGCGACCTGGCTGCAACGCGTCGGCGGGGCACTGGCATTGGGTCTGGCCCTCCCACCGGTGACAGCCTATCTCTCACTGAACTTCACCGGGGCAACGACCTTCACCTCCAAAAGTGGTGTGGAGAGGGAAATGGCGACCTATATCCCTGTAATGGCGTGGCTGTTCGGCAGCGGCGTCTTCATATGGATCGTGACCACCGGGCTGCGGTGGTTCAACATTGCATAAGGAGCAATCATGACAGTCCAGATATCCAGTCAACCACCGGAGATCAACGCTGCCCAGGTCGAGGGCTGTGGCGCCGACGGCAACTTTGTTGCCGCGAGCCCTCTCAACACGTTGGCATTCAGCGCCGAACGCTGCATCAACTGCGGTATGTGCAGCGCAGTCTGTCCCCACAGTGTGTTTATGGCGGGGGAGCGCATCGTGCGCATCGTCCGTCCCGATGCATGCATGGAGTGTGGTGCGTGCCAACTCAACTGCCCGGTAGGGGCATTGCAGGTTGACAGCGGCGTCGGCTGCGCTGCAGCGATGATCAATGCGGCGTTGCGAGGGCTGCCCGAGGCTACATGCGGTGGCGATGGGGAAAGCTGCTGCGGATAGAAGATTCACCGAACCTTAACGAGAAGTTAACGCCGCATCCGCGCATTTGGGAGTAGACTTGAGCTACGCGACAGGATGAATCGACGGTCCTGTGAAACTCAGAGCTCAGGAGTGCGACGATGCGCTGGACGATCC
Source organism: uncultured Anaerolineales bacterium (assembly GCA_964516885.1). GTDB lineage: Bacteria > Chloroflexota > Anaerolineae > B4-G1 > SLSP01 > PWVB01. Next base: position 2,673 of record CAZEXX010000013.1, read on the forward strand.
TACAGCAGAACGCCTCACGTTGGCTTTGCTTCATCGTACTGGCAACCGCGATCGGGCTGATCGTGATCGGACTGGCCCTGGCGACAAGCTAGGGCCTCGTCTGAAGCATCGGCCGACCCTCTGACTCATCGCTGCGCATCGCTCACGGTACGCAGAGTCTAGCCACGTGATTAGACTTCGACTGTATCAGACCGGTACTTCGCGAGGATCTCCTCCGCCGCTGAGAGCACGCGTGCGACAAGCTCCGCAGGCTCCAGAGCCACTGCCTCTCCCCCTTGACTGAGAATCCACCCGGTCGCCCAGTCAAGATTGGCCACCTGCATAGTCACGTTGACGGAGCCATCCTCAAGATCGACGATCTCGGTCCAATGCGCCATCCGTTCGCGAACGCGGGGAGCTACGGACGCCGTGACGTGCACAACCACGGTGTAGCGGTTGTCGAACTGCATCGCCTGATCCAGATACGCCTTGGCTGAAAAGTCACCGGGAATCGTGAACCGGCGATCCAACCGCTCGACGCTCTCTATGCGGTCCACCCTGAAGGTACGCATCGCATCGCGCAGATGGCAATAGGCCACCAGATACCACAGTCCCCAGCGGAACGACAGCGCATAGGGATCCACCTCGCGACGCGTCGTCTCCAGGTCGAAAGCCCGGTACGACAAGCGGGCACCGCAGCGTGAGCTCACACACATACGCAACGTCCGGAGCGTGTCACTCCAGGGACGGTAATCCCGCGCCGCCAACCCACTGACGACAAAGTCCTGTTGAGCCTGTGCGACCTCGCGCCGTAGATCGTCGGGCAGCACGTTGTCCAGCTTGGCGGTCACAGCCGTCACGGCGTCCTGATAGACCCGGCCCCAGACCTCCTCCACCAGATTAGCGCCCATATAGAGCACCGTGGCCTCTTCAGCGGTAAAGATCAGAGGCGGTAGCTTGTAGCCGCGCATCAATGAGAATCCGCCATAGGGGCCACGCTCGGAATAGATGGGAATGCCCATCTCCTCCAGCATTCCCATGTAGCGGTGCACCGTCCGCTCCGAGACATTGAGCTCGTCGGACAGTTCTGCAGCCTTCCACTGGGGTCTGGACTGCAACAGCATAATGAGGGAGATCAGGCGGGTCGCTACGTTTGCCATAGTGCCCACATTATAGCGGTGGAAAGCACAAAGTGAACAACGCGAAGGCCCCCGGATTCGCTCGGAATCCGGGGGCCAGAGCTCGACCGAAGAATCAGACGCTACGAAGCAAAGACCTTCATCGCCGCGGTGACGCCTGCACCCTTCTCAAAGTCGTACCCGCATCCGGCAAGGCCGGTCTCGATCGCTCCGATGGTCGCCAGGAGATCGCCCTGGGAGACCGAGCCCATATGGCCGATGCGGAAATACTCGGGCTTGATCTTCGGATGGAGCCCGCCGGCCAGCACGACACCGGCGGCCTTGACGCGAGGCAACAAGTCCTCTTTGGTGACGCCCTCCGGGAATCGCGGCGCCGTCATCGTGGTGGCCGCGGCAGCGTCGGAGACGGGCACCTGACCCAGCCCCAGAGCCTTGATGGCGGCCTTACAGGCCCGGCTGACCAACGCGTGGCGCGCAAAGCGTGCCTCCATCCCTTCTTGCAGGATGATGCCCAGACTGACGTTCAGGGCAGCGACGAGGTTCACGGCCGGTGTGCCGAAATAGCCCACCCCGCGCCCCTCATAGGCATCCATAATCGGCAGCCAGTTGGCCCAATCCGCATAGTAGTTGGCAACAGGGGTCTTCCGGGCGCGGAACGCGTCCATAGCGCGCGGGCCGGCAACCACTAGCGCCAGTCCCGGCGGCGTGCCGATGGCCTTCTGCGAAGCGGTCAGCGCGACATCGACGCCCCAGTCGGCCATTCGCAGCGTCTCGCCGGCCACCGAGCAGACGCCATCCACAACGATCAACACATTGCGCTCACGCGCCAGCTTGGCCAGGCCCTCGACATCCGTGAGGACGCCCGTCGACGTATCCACGTGGGTCACGGTCATGAGCTTGTAGTCGTCCGCCGCCAAGGTTGCTGCCACCGCATCGAGCGTGGGGCGATCCCCGATCTCCGCGCGCACGTACGTCACCTCAGCGCCGTAGCGAGAGAGGAGGTCGCCGTAGCGGTCGCCGAAGTAGCCCGTGTTCACCACCAGGGCCTTGTCACCAGGCTCCACCAGGTTGGCGCCGGCAAGGTCCATCGCCAGTGTACCCGATCCTGCCACGATAAAGGGCTGGCCATCGGGACAGAGGAAAACATCGCGCATACGCTCCAGCGCCTGGCCGAAGGCCTCAATGAAATCCGGCGCAATGTGGCTGGTCGTGGGCGCGCCCATCGCCTGCATCACAGCAGGCTCGAACTCAATGGGCCCTGGAATCATCAACAGCTTACGATCTTTCATGGTCTACACTCCTTGTGTGGTTTGATCAGCTGCAAGGGATTAGCGACAGGGGAGCCGGGATGTGGGAGCCGGGATAGGGATCCGGATGAATCGTGAATTGTGGATCGTGCAACCGCAACATCTTCTTGCCTAACCATCGTACGGCCCATAGGTTGCGCGAAGCCAGCGCAGCCACCAGCGGATGCCGGGATCACGCGGAGTCCCCTCACCGCCCGGATGGTGCCGAGGCCCCTGCGGCGGAGGCGCCTGCAGCCAGGTCGAGGCCAACAGATAGCCGTGCCCGGCATCGAAGTGCTCCGCAGCGACCCGGATCTGGGCAGCCCGCATCTCGGGGGTATAGACGCCCACGTTGAGATAACCGTAGAAGCCCTCACGCTTGCTGTACGGGCCCCAGTAGCCGCCGGGAACATCGGGCGGCGAACCCTCGCTCTCGATGTAGGGGCGACCTGGAACTGGGTTCGCAAAATGCAGACCGAGGTCTGCCTCTGCCGGCGGATCTCCGTGGAAGTTGGTTCCGATCACGCAGCGGGGATCAGCCGCCTTCCCCGCCAACACTAGAGCACGGTTATCAATCCCCTTGTTGCGCAGCGCCATCCCCTCGTTGTCCACATCCACCAGCGTGTTGCCATAATCGTGTTCGGCCAGCCATTCCACCGTACTGCGCACGGCAGCGTTGGCTTCAGTCCGGGTCCAGGATTCCCACTTCGCGCGGGAATTGCCCCAGTAGAGGCAGCCCACCAACACCACCATTCCAAGCACGCCCGCCGCTTCGATGATCCCACCCATACGTGCAGCATAGACAGGATCTAGCGTGCCATCCTGCCGGTACCCGCGCACGTCGCCAAAGCGAGAGCCCATAAAGAAGACGCTCACGGTGTTGGCGCCATAGGCAGCGAAGACCGGCAAGTGCCGAATCAGGCTTTCGCTTGCTGCATCCGTCACCAGTGCATTCGAACAACGTAGCCCACGAACCACGAGGGGACGATTGTCCAGTAGCGTCACAGCACCGCAGACGGAGAATCGATGTCGCGCCACGTCAGATCCTTCCCTTATGCAGACGGCACACGTAATGCCAAGTAGTTCATAACCGCTCACGTTGTACCAGAGAGTGCTGCGAAGCGCAAATCCGAGTCCGTGGACGAGTATGTTCCAGAACGGCCCATCGCTAGACAATCACTAAACCGTATACCCATTCCAGGACGCACTACGGAAAGCATCACCTGTAGGGGAGACCCTTGCGGTCGCCCTCTGCGCACTTGCGAATCATCGTGTTCGTCCCTTCGCCCGAGCAGGCAGACATCGCCGGAATCAGCAGTCCCAGGGGCGTGGTCCAACAGAGGGTCAAAGCCGACAGTCTGCCCTCGAAGGATGGATCTCAACCTACGCACAACATAGACCGCCGCGGACCTCTCATGTTTGGTGAAATGTTACTTGGCCCACGCCCTAACGCGCAATCTCCAGCTCAACCAGGACACGGTCGCCGCTTCGCTCACCCATCGCAGCAATCTCCAGGGACAACGATCCGGCCCGCTCCGGACGAATCACCCAGGTTGCACCGGCGCCCGACTTCGCGGGTACCGTCAATAAGGCTGGAGCCTCCAGAGTGACGAAGCCTTCGTCCACCGGCAGCTCCCACATCACGAGCTCGGCCATATCCGAGGTGTTGTACACACTGAGCGTGATCGTGATCGCCTCCCCAACCGCCGCCTCATCCGCGCTTGACACATCCAGTACGAGATCCTGCGACACGACCAGGGGCAAAGTCGCGGCGCCGATAGCACCATCCAGCGTCGAAGCCAACGCCGTGACCTGCCACGTGGTCAGGCTGTCTGCCAACGGCAAGTCCAGCAGAAGCTGGCCCTGGGCATCCGTCTTGGCATCAGGGTCCCAATAGAGGGTCTCCGGGAAGATGTGGCGCAACGGATAGGGCTCCGCCGGGAGCGTGGGTTCCGCGGGGGCAGTTGCCTCAGGCGCCGGCGTTGAGAGCGGCGTCGCCGTCGGCAGCACCCACGTCGGCTCCGCGTCCAACGGCGCTTCGGTGGGCTCCTCAGCAGCCTCGGTTTCCGCGGTCGTCGGTGCCTCCATAGAAACCCCACAACCCGAGAGCCATCCCAGCGGACCGACATAGAGCGCCGGGTTCCCGACCGCTATCGCCAGGTCGGACCGCAGCCCGGGCACTGCTGGGGCTGTGACAGCCAGGATCGCCAGAAGAAGCGCGAGCGCGGTCGTGGCCCACCCAACGCCGAGAGCACGCTCCACCAATAGCGCCTGTCCCTCAAACAACGTGGCCAGGATGAGCAGCAGGAACGTGGCGGCCAACAGGATCAGCGTACCCACCCCCGTCTCAGCGCCGCTACTCGCCAGCCCCAGGGTCAGCCCCGCCAACACCAGGTAGGCGAGCACCAGTGCGGCGAAGAACCGCACCTGAGCCCGTCTGCGCCGCCACCCATAGGCAAAGAGGACGCCGAGCAAGACCAGGGCTACACCCAGCGCGATGAAGAAGAGCACCGCGCCCAACACCGGCAGCAGCCACCCGATAACAAGCCCCACAATCAGCACCGGGGCAAGCAGGACCAAGACGCCCAACGCAATGGCCACGCGCTTCAGCGCTGCGGACAGCAGGCCTGTGAGGCGCAGGTGCTGCACGACGGCAGCTATCACCACGAAGGGCAGGAGAACAAGAACCCCGTGCAGCCATCCGGCCAGCCGTTGGCGAGACGTCGCAGCAGCATCAACCGGCGTCAACACAGCCTGCGCCCGTAGAGAAGCATCCGCAACGGGGGCTCCGGCCCATGCCGCCTGTGCGACAAGATCCTGCGCTGCTTGCGTGCCATCCAACCCGTCCAACAGAGACGGAAGCTCAACTCCGGAGATCTGATCTCGGCGCGCCAACATCTCCTCATTGATCAGGATGTAGGCACGGGCAAAGTTGGCGGGCAGGCTGTCCAGCGCATAGACCGACGCGTCGACCACAGAGATGCCCAACACCGCGGGAACCGGGCCGCCACCGGTTTCGACACCACCGGTCGCCTCAATCGCCAGATGCGCGACATCGCCCGGCATATACCGATCCCGGTCTGCATCGATCGTGACCTCCAGAGCCCGCGGCGGGTCGACGACAACGAGCCGCGTGTCCTGCAGTGGCCCACCTTGGACCGGCACCGTGGTGGCGCGCAGTTCCAGAGCGCCCGCGAACTCCGCATCGAGGTCCAGTGTGAAAATAGCAGCCCCGTCCTCGACGGGTGTCGACAGCGCTGCCACCATCCGGCCGTCCTGCACAACGTCCAGATAGACGGGACCCGCACTATCGCCCGGCACCAACGCCGTTGCCCGCAGCGTCTCGCCTACTTCGTAGATAGCCTTGGCCGTGTGCAGAAGCAGGGCTTGCGTGGCCACATCCGCGAGCAGGTACACGGTCGTTCTGACCTCGTTGCCAACAGCATCCCGCGCTTCGACAGCCAACTCGGTGTCGCCAGATGGGATCAATTGAAGCAGTGCCAAACCAAAGGCATCTGTCCTCAGCTCATAGCGCTCGCCGTCCGCCGTCACGGTAAGCTCAGCAACGGCAGACCGGCCATCAGGAGTCGTGGTCATGACAAACACGTCGTTCTCAACACCCGGCTTCAGTACGCCGCTCTCGGGCATCGCCCGCACCAGCAGGGGCGTCCCGTGAACGGGGACGACCTGCCGAATGCCGGCAACCTGTCCCGGCGAATCCACAATCTGAGCTTCCAGCACCAGCTGTCCGTCGTCGAGATCCACGGGCAGATCAACCTTCAGCACTGCGTGCCCTTGCGCGTCCGTGACACCGCGGGATTGAACGACTAACCGGCCATCCGCAGTCTGCTCGTAGACTCGGAGAATGGCATCGCCATCGCCGACAGGCATGCCGAAGAAATAGGAAGCCTCCACCGTGACAGCCAACGGTTCGCCGGGAGCATAATAGGATCGATCCGCGGTCACGACGACCTTGAACGCCGGCAGATCATAGTCCTCCACGCGCACGGCGCGCTCCGTCGTTGTGTCACCAAGGGCCGCGCTGAGCACGTAGGTCCCTTCGTGAGCCTCTGGCGACAGGTCACACTGCCACGTGCTGATGCCATAATCCGAGAGGGGGAGAGCGTCCCGGCAGAGCGTCTCTCCGCTTGCCCCTGTCACACGCCACCGCAGGTCCTCTCCACTCACCGGACGCAGGTTCGTTGAATCCAACACGAACGCGCGCATCTGGAAAGTCTGTCCCGGGCGATACGCCGGCTTGTCAGCCATTATGTAGATCTTGTAGGCCCGTGCGATCTCGACGCTCCGTTCGATACGCTCCTCACCCGCCGCGGAGCTGGTCTCGATCACAAGGTCCGCTTGTCCCTCCGGAAGCTCGGGGACGGTGAAGGCAGCGTTGACCGTACCGAGATGATCGGTCTCACCTGCATAGAGCGGTGCCGGCACGCCGGATTCGGTCAAGAGGCTGATGATGACGCGTGCCCCGACGACAGGGGAAATCGCGCTCGTCAGCGCGGAGCTGGCTGGGGCTGCACCTGCCGCCGTCCGCACGATCACGCGGAGCGCACCCTGGCTGCCCGGCGCCAAGCGGGACTCTCCGAACACCAACACCTCTTGAGTGGCTACCGGTGGCGGCAGGCTGAGAACACGATAGGTGCCAAAGGAGAAGACCAGAAGCATGATCGCCAGAGCGGCCTGCGCGACCCGCATCCGCTGCCCCCAGATCCGCCAGAGCCAACCGGCGCGCTCGCGCCGCTCCAGCCGCTGTCGCAGGACGGCGCGGATGCGATCATCGGCCTCTCGGGACAACTTCACCGGAGAGAGGACGGTGTCCAAAGTCTGATCCAGTCCCTGGCCCAACGTGCGCAGTTCCGCCAGCTCCGCCGCACATTGAGGACACTGCGCCACGTGGACATCCACCTGGCGGGCCTCTTCCGGGCTCAGTTCACCGTCCAGATAGGCCAGCAGTTGCTGACCGAGATGTGATTCACTCACCGTTGTTGCTCCCCAGCTCCGCCAAGACGAGCTGCAGCTTCTTGTGGGCATTGTAGAGCCGCGACTTGACGGTTCCCAGGCGCACGCCCAGGACAGTCGCTATCTCCTCATAAGCCAGCCCATCCCGGTAGCGCATCAAGACCGGCAGCCGGTGGGTCTCCGGCAATCGATCGACGGCTCTCCACAGCGCTGTTGCGGACTCACGAACGATGAACACGCGCTCCGGGCGCTCACTGTCCGGCATCGGCAGACGCTCCAACCCCTCCTCCAGATCATCCCACTCTGCGGACGGGAGCACCTTCCGGCGCAGACGCATCCGCGCGCGATTCAACGCTACGCGATAGAGCCACGTCTCAAATCGGGCAGGGCCGTGGACATCGTAGGCCGGGAGTGCCTTGAGCAGATCGAGGAAGATCTCCTGCACGGCATCCTCTGCCTCCTCACGGTTGCGGAGCACAGAGAACGAGATGCCGTAGACGTACTCTTTGTAGCGATCGTAGAGCGCTTCGAAGATCCGAGGCTGTCCCCGTTGAAACCGCAGGATCAACTCCTCAGTCGGCACGCCGCCGGCCTGGGCCGCGGCAGAGCTTCCGGTCAGGGCGAAGACCCAGGCTGCGGCACGGCGCGTGACAGCCTCCAACACCCGAGTGTAGCGCCAGGGCAACGTCGCGCCGTGCGAACCCCAAGCCAGTGCTGTCGTCAACGCCCCTTCCTCTCTCACCTATTCCATGCGGTCCGTGAGCGAAAAGTTCATATGTGAGGTGCAGAGTGTATGACACATCGCGCACATCACACTACATCAGCCGAAAGAGCCAGCCTGTCACCGTGATAACGCTGACCAACGTCGTCGTCAAAACCGCCAGTGCAGCAAAGGGGACATCCGTGTCAAACTCGGTTGCCAACACCAAGGACATCACGGCTGAGGGCGTGGCGGCCTCCAACGTGAGAACCTTGCGCGCCAGACCATCCAGACCAATCAGCCCACCAACGGTATAGGCGATCAGCGGAGCCAAGATCAGGCGTCCAACGGTCACCACCACCAATACACCAGTCTTCGTGGACGAACGCCGGTGGGCCTCCAAAGTGGACAACATCTGGGCCCCCAAGACAATCAGAGCAGCGGGGATCAGCCCTTGGCCCATAATATTGGCCGCCCTGAGAATGGGCTCTGGAAGCGTCAGGCCCGTCACATTGATGATCACGCCGATGGCCGCAGCGTAGATAACAGGCACCGAGAGGACCCGCTTGAGACTCTCGCGGGCCGACGTCGCGCGCCCACTTGCCGCGATATAGACGCCCAGCGTGGAGTGCATCAGCGAGTTGACCGTAACCACCAGGGCTGCTCGGGCCAGGCCCGGCTGGCCGAAGGCGAACAGATTGACCGGCAATCCGTAGTTGCCGGTGTTGGCCAGAAGCATCGTGACCAAGAACCCCGCACGCGTCGCCTTACCCAACTTGAGCAATCTGCCGGCCACTTCGCCCATCCCCCACAGGATCAACGTGGTGGTAATCAGGCCCAACGCCAACTGACCGTACTCGGCAGCAGTCACATCTGAGTTGGCAAGAGCGTCAATCACCATGGCCGGACTGAAGACGTAAAACGCGGCCTTGGAGAACGACTGCACATCCAAGTGCAGTCGCCGCTGAGCCAGGGCAGAGATCGCCGCTACGACGAAGACGGGCAAGAGTATGTTGGCAAGAATCGAGAATATCAAACTGCGTGTCCTATCAATCAGTATTAGTCAATGGCCCGTAGCGGGATCTTCGCTCTCTGAGGAGACAGCCTTGGTTACGCCAGGAAAACGTGACGATACCCGAGCGGGCTGAGGGCTCAAAGCTTGCATAGAAGCTTTGAGCCCTCCATCGAGCAGTCGTGCGCTTGCTACGTTGCTTCTCTGGACGTCGCTGGTTTGAACGCCCCTCTATACAACGACAATGCTTCCCGGATCACCCTCAAACTCAGGATGATGCATGTCCAGACCTTCCAGAGCCTCGGTCAACACGGTACCGATTACCAGATTGCGATACCATTTCCGATCCGCCGGCACCACATACCATGGCGCCCATTCGGTGCTGGTCTTGCTGAGCACGTCCTCGTAGACCGCGACATAGTCGTCCCAGAGCTTGCGCTCGTCCAGGTCGCCGAGGCTGAACTTCCAGCGCTTCTCCGGCTCGTCAAGCCTGGCCTGCAGTCGCTCCCGCTGCTCTTCCTTGCTGATGTGCAGGAAGAACTTCAGGATCACCGTGCCCTCATCGGCTAACATACGCTCGAAAGCATTGATGTGATCATAGCGCCGCGACCAGACCGCGTCAGGCACCAGTTTGTGAACCCGGACCACCAACACATCTTCGTAGTGACTGCGGTTGAAGATAGCAATCTCCCCCTTGCCCGGCGTCTTCTGGTGCACCCGCCAGAGGTAGTCGTGCGCCCGCTCGAGCTTCGAGGGTACCTTGAAGCCGGCAACCTTGACGCCCTGAGGATTGACGCCTTCAAAGACGTGGCGGATCACACCGTCCTTGCCGCCGGTATCCATCGCCTGCAAGACGACGAGCACGCGCTGTTTGCCCTCTGCATAGAGCAGCTCCTGAAGCCCCTCCAGGCGGCGGTTAGCCTCTTTGGCAGCTTGCTTGCCCGCGGACTTGTCTCCATCAAAGGCATTGCGATCTTTCGTGTCCCACGCACTCAGGTCAACGCGCATTCCAGGCTTGACGCGATAGCGATCCATAGCTCAGTATCTCCTTTGCTCCGAGGACATCCACAACTAGCATCTCACCGGTAGTGACTCAAGCTCAGCGGATTGGTCAACCGATCAATCGGCTGGCTGGTCGTCCGATTCCAGCCCCAACCCGATCTGCGCCAGGTTGATGATCTTGAAAGGTGCCAATCCGACATCCGCATCCAACTCCTCTTTGTCGCAGATCGTGGAGGTGTTGGCCTGATCGATACGCGGCTTCAGCGCCATCAGCGCCGCATCCAGTTCCTGGGCAGACTTGGTCGCCACCAGGTGGTCGATCTCCTGCATCAAGCCACGCGCAGCCTGAATGCGGCTCTCGGTCTCCTCCGCCATAGCTGTGCTCACCAGCCCTGCCTCACGCTTAAGACGGTTCAGCCGGTAGCCGGCTTCGTACGTCACATCGACGATACTCTGCCGATCCATCCAGCGTGTCTCGTACGAGAGGATATCACGCCACGTGGGTTGCAGCAGCAGCTCACGGTGATCCGCCAGCGTGCTTGCGTGCCGAATGTACCCGAAACGGTCAGGTTGCTCGTAGGCGCGGCTGCCCGGGTCCAGGAACGGCGCCAGCGGCGACGTAAACGGGACCAATCGCCCGTCATCAAACTGCTTCAGCAGCGAGCGACAGTAATCCACCGTCTCGAGAGCAGAGGCCGGCGTCTGCTGCGACAGGCCGATCATGAAGAAGAGATCAAAACGCCTGGCGCCCACATCGAGGCAAGAGATGATCGTCTGCTCGATGCCTTCATTGCTGTAAGGCTTGCCGGCAGCACGTCGCACAGCCGGATCGTGGGACTCCGGGGAAAACTCCACGATAAAGTTCGGCAGCGCAGCAGCGAATTCCTCTGCATAAGCACGGTCCACCGGCCCGAAGAACTCCACGATCACCGGCCCATCAAATCCCTGAACCGCGCGCAAGAACCGGCGTGCGTAATCCATACCTGCCTGCCGCAGATCCCCCAGCAGGAAGATGGGAGCGCGACTAAGCTTGCCCAGGCGCCGCACATCACGGGCCAACAGCTCCGGTGATCGGTAAGCCGGCTTCTGACGACCCGACAGATGCCGTGCGGCGAAGGCAGAGCCGCCACAGATCGTGCAGTTCTGCGTACAACCCTTCACGGTTAGTGAAGCCATAATCGGATACTCCAGCCAATGGCTGAACGGCACCTGATTCAGCAGATCCAGATTACGAACCACGGATTTGACCATGGGCCGGTAGTCGAGCGTTAGGTTGTCCAGGGTATCAGGAATATACGTCAGCGGATTGATGTGGATCTCGCCGGTACTCTCCTGCCAGGTCAGGTTCGCCACGTCACGGGGCTCCGTCCCCGCGACAATGTGCATCATCAACCGCTCCAGAGGCTCCTCTGTGGAATCCCCCCTCAACACATAGTCGACATAGGGCAGCCTGATCAGTTCCTCGTGGAAGTACGTTGACGAATACCCGCCGAAGATCACCGGTTTGCCAGGATGATGCTTCTTGACAAGCTTGGCAACCTCCAAGGCGCCGTGGGCGTGGGGCAGCCAGTGCAGGTCGATCCCATAGGCTCGCGCATTCACATTGGCGACGAGATGCTCCGGGTTGAAGCGTTCTGACCGCACCATCCGAGCCGCCAGGTTGCCGATGCGAACCTGGAAGCCTGCCTGCTGCAGATGGGCGAGCATCGTGGAGAACCCGATGGGGTACATATCATAGACCGGCGTTGAAGGGACCAGATCGGAGATGGGGCCCCACAACGTGGCTCGTTGGCGGAAATCGTAGACACTGGGTGCATGAAGGAAGAGTAAGTCTAGCATAGCTCCCAAGTTTACGACAAAGCCGCGATCCGGCAATATTAGAGATTGATTAGAACCCTCCCCGGTCCCGACCGCATGTCTTGACGTGACCATGCCGGCGGTTATAATGATTAACATAGATAACTTACTTGGAAATCCAATAGAGAAACATAATTCAGTTATTCAGAATAGGGAGAGCAAAGAAATGGCGCTGCTCAATGACGAAATCGTTCAGAACGTAAAGCAAATGCTTGGCGACATCCCGCAGGATGTCACACTGGCTGTCTTCACCAATGACGAACACTGCGACTACTGCAAGGAGATCGTTCAACTGGTGAACGAAGTCGCCGCCACCACAGATCGGGTATCCGTTGAGCAGTATGAGATCCATCGCGATGCGGCTCAGGCGCAGGCACTCAATCTCAAGCGCGCTCCTGTCATCGCGATTCTGGGCAAGGAGGACTACGGCCTGCGCTACTATGGTATCCCCTCAGGCTATGAGTTCTCCACGCTGTTGCACGGCATCCAGAAGGCCAGCGAGGGCAAGTCCGATCTCGATGCCTCGACGAAAAGCTATCTTGCCGGCTTGGAGAAGCCTGTCGAGCTGCAGGTGTTCCTGACTCCCACGTGCCCTTACTGCCCGCGGTCGGCGATACTGGCGATGGAAATGGCGATTGAGAGCAAGTTGGTAACTGCCGATGTCGTGGAAGCTACCGAGTTCCCTGACCTATCAAACCATTACAACGTTATGGGCGTGCCGCTCAGTGTGATCAATGACTCGGAGCGGATCGAAGGAGCAGCGCCCTCGCAGATGGTGGTTGACGCCATTCGCAAGTCCCTAGCCTAGTCGGGGACGGATTTCGGTAGGAGAAGGTCCACAGGCCCGGCGATTCTTGCCGGGCCTGTGGCTAACCAGGGTGATGCGCGGTAGTTCGCGCGGTTTCCAAATACATACTCACAGGTAGAATAAGCATGAAACTGCCCATCCTGACACATACAAAGGGAGAATAGCATCCTATGTTCGATTTCAAGATCACGGAGGATTCATCTGCTGAGGAGGTCACCGGTGGGCTCTATGACATCGTGATCATAGGCGGTGGCCCTGCCGGCCTGACCGCAGCTATCTACGCCGGACGTGATGGACAGAAGACGTTGGTGCTGGACAAGGAAGCCACCGGGGGACTGGCGACGACCACAGAGCGCATTGACAACTACCCCGGTTTCCCGGATGGGATCAGCGGGATGGACCTGATGGACAACATCCGGCGGCAGGCCGAGCGCTTCGGCACCGAGATCGCCGAATTCGAGGAAGTGGTGAAGGTCAACTCCCTCAGGAAGGATGCGATTGAGGTCACAACCGAGGATGGCACCGTCTACCAGGGCAAGACTGTGGTGATCGCCACAGGCAGCCGCCCCAACAAGCTGAACATCCCGGGCGAGGACGAATACAGCGGCAAGGGTGTCTCTTACTGTGCGACCTGCGACGGCCCGTTTTTCAAGGGCAAGGACATCATTATGATCGGCGCCGGCAACGCAGGACTCCAGGAAGGTCTCCAGGTTATGGGATACGTCAACAGTATGACCGTGTTGGTGCACTCAAAGGTGATGCGTGCTGAGCAGATCCTGCAGGATCGCATCCGCAATCACGAGAAGAGCCGACTGGTCTACAACCAGGAGCCCATCGAGATCAAGGGCGAAAACACGGTCACCGGCGTCATCGCTGAGGATCGCGAGACCGGCGAGCGGAAGTTCTTCCCGGGGGACGGTATCTTCATCTATATCGGCTACTCACCGGACACGAAGTTCGTGGCAGACCTGGTGGATCTCGATCCCTGGGGATACATCATCACCGACAATCATATGCGCACCAATGTCCCGGGGCTGTACGCCGTCGGTGACGTGCGGGCCGACAACCCGGCCCAGATGACCATCTCTGTGGGCGACGGCGCCAAGGCAGCACTGGCGATTCGCGAGTATCTTCAGGATCTCAAGTAGGCGCAATCATCCGATCAAGAAAGGATACTATGAAACCCAACGTAGGTGAACGGGACAAACTTCTGAGAACCATCTTGGGAGTCTACTGCATGCTCCTGGGCTTTCTCTTCATCCAGGGTGTGGTAGGCATACTCATCGGCGTGCTCGGCCTGGTGTCATTGGTCACGGGCCTTGTCGGATGGTGCGGCATCTACTCGCTCCTGGGGATCTCCACACTCGATCAGCTGGTACCGGTAGCTGAGACTAAGAAACACTGAGATGCTCCCCGTGCAGGACTAAACGGATTAGCGACTCCGGCGCGTAGCCTGCGGCGGCTTGCCGCGGCGAATCGCCGCAGAACATAACGCATCACTGCAGATCACCTTCACAGGAACTGAGCAGTGTGCAGTTATTGACCAAGGGAGGTTGATGGATGAAAGCTCAAGTGACATGGACCGGGCCCGGCTACCGCATGGTTGGCGAGGCAGGAGACAGCCCCGCACTCATTCTTGATTCCAAAGGCGGCACGTACGGGACGCACAGCGGACTCACGCCGGTGGAACTGGTGCTGGTTGGACTTGCCGGATGCACAGCCATGGATGTCGTCTCAATCATGGCCAAGAAGCGCCAACCAATGACCAATATGCAGGTCAAAGTGGATGCGGAAAACGCGGACCACCACCCCATGGTCTTCACCAAGATCCACATCACCTACATTGCTCACGGAAGTGGGATTGATGAGAAGGCCCTAGTACGCGCGATCAAGCTCTCTGAGGAACGCTATTGCTCCGTGCAAGCTATGCTCAGAAGCACCGCAGAGATTACCAGCAGCTTTGAGATCGTCGGCTCGGTCAACCCGACAACACCGGGCGCGCCGATATCGGCTGAATGAACTTCCACAGTGGCCCATCTTCGAGATGGGCCACTGTGGTACAGGTGTGAAAACAATGCTCAGACTCGGGGCCCACGAATCTATCGGCGGAGGCCTCTACCGAGCTCTGGAACGGGGAGAAGTTGCCGGCTGCCAATCTCTGCAGATATGGACCAAGAACAGCCGGCAATGGAACACGCCCCCCCTGGACCCAACCGAGAACGCACAGTTCCAAGCGGCCAGATCCCAGAGAGACATTCACCCTATCGTCGCCCACGCCTCCTATCTCATCAACATCGCATCCCCCAAGCCGGCACTCTATACCAAATCCGTGAAAGCTCTCATCGATGAAGCGGAGCGGTGCGAGCAGCTTGACCTGCCCTACCTGGTGCTGCATCCCGGTGCCCACACCGGCGACGGTATGGACGCAGGGCTGCGGCGCGCCCAGGCTGGGCTGCGCGATGTGCTTGCCGCGCTTCCCGGCTACAGAGTGAGGATCCTGCTGGAGACCACAGCCGGGTCAGGATCTACCCTAGGGTCCACCTTCGAGGAGCTCGCCGCGCTCCTGGAGGCGGACACCGATAACACCGGTCTGGGCATCTGTCTGGATACGTGTCACGTCTTTGCAGCAGGCTATGACCTGCGCAGCAAACAGGGGTATGAAGCAATGATGCGCTCTCTGGACGAGACAGTTGGGTTGAGCACCTTGCACCTCGTCCATCTCAACGATAGCCAGCATCCGCTGGGCAGCCATAAGGATCGTCACGAGCATATCGGCAAAGGACATCTGGGCGTCGCGGGGTTCCAGCACATACTCACAGATCCACGCCTTGAGGGCATTGCCGGGATTCTCGAAACGCCCAAAGGTGAGGATCTCCACGAAGACCGCGAGAACTTGGCGCGGTTGCGCGCCATCGTCGCCGGCACGCTGGTAGAAGAAATAGTGTCGAACGAAGATCACGATGGCGCGTCCGAATAGTAGTGTGGAGTCAGGACCTATGAAAGAAAAACTCATCGCCCTTCTCAAAGAGGATGGTCTCACGTTGGCCATTGTGGCTATCCTGATCGTCGCCTATGCAATCCTGAGGACACCGGGCGACAAATTCGCATCAGCGGCGGAGCTCGAGGCCAAGATTACAGACGGCCAACCTACGGTTATCGAATTCTACGCCAACAACTGCAGCATCTGCCTGACGTCCAAACCTAAGGTTGACCAACTTGAACGCGATCTGGGGCCGGCAGCTCAAGTGCTGCGGCTGAATGTGAGAAACGAACCCGGCAAGACCTTGGCCTACGAATGGGGCGTCACAGGAGTGCCCACATTCTTTGTCTTCGACGGAGATGGACAGATGCTCTACCGGCGCAGCGGCGCCCCCGATGTGGTAGCTATCACCGCAACCATTGCGGAGTTGGGCACGCTGACCAACTAGCAGGCACGCAGCAACCAGACAGCCGGAAGACCTGGAGAGAAGCGTCGCAACCGTAGACTGTGATCCTTTATATGGAGGTGAGAGAAGGTAGCACATGGTCGATACCGGGAGAGTCACCCTCCTCCCTGGTGCGCCAATGCCCCCTCAGTTCCCACTCGCGAGATACCGTCCAATCCAACTGACAGGCGCCGTCAGGGAGTTCGTCGAATCTGCGACACAGCCGCACGACGTGATCTTGGTCGTCGGATCAACCGGCGGGACCACGATCAGTGACATCGTCGGGGCAGACCGTCGTGTCGCGGCTATGGTCCGCAACCCCATAGACCAGCTGTGTACATCCCTGCAGGTCGATCACGTTCCCATATCTGATCTTCAGGTAGCGATCACGCAGTTGGCCGACCAGGAAAAAGCGGGCCGGCCATTCCTGTTGCACGTCCGAGATCTCTACAGAACACCGTGCCCACGCTGCCAACATACGGGTACGGCTGAATGGTTTGCCTGGGACCGAGAGTCCGGCCACCCGTTTGCGAAGCGTGTCCTCTGCGCGCACTGCGATGAGTCGGTCGAGGGCCCAGTCAGCGCCGAAGACATCGCAATTGCGGGCACGTTCCCAACCACCCAGGGACCGGCCTACCATCTGGCACTCAGCCGGGCCGAAAAGCACAGCGCCCACCATAGTCCCCGTGTGGCACAGCTCGTCCAACTCTACACATCCCGCAACCTCGGGGTCTTGATGGACATCGTCAACCGCATACCTCGGCTGCATATGCAACCTGACGTATCCAGGGCGATGGCCGGATTGCTCCTGGAAGCGTTCGACCAGGGCAGCAGCCTGACAGCCTATGGGGCCCCGGACGACAAGCCGCGTAGCCTCCGACCGCCGCAGCGGTTTCTGGAGCGCAACGTGTGGATGATTCTGGAGTCCGCCGCACACGCCTACACCGAGACAGGGACCGGACCCGTACTCCACGGCGTACGCCATGACACGCTCTCATCGCTCTTGGCGCGGCCCCAGCCCGGGTACCTGCTGCTCAACCGTTCGGTTCAGGGACTTGACCCTGAGACACTGGCGGCGGCCTTTCAAGCGCTGATTGTGGTGCTGGCTCCGCCTGACGCAGCCTTCTGGGCACTCTCTACCCTCTGGGCTATATGGTTGTGGGGGGATCGGGTCCCTGCCGGTTTGAGGGGGTTTCTCACCCGGCGGCGTCTGAATTGGGAGTGGTACCAGCGAAGTCTGGCGGTCGCGCTAAACCACGTGCGCCCGTTGCTCGCGCCGGGAGCGCCGATACTCATGCTGACTTCCAGCCCCGATACAGCCGCCGCAAGAGCCGCCGTCTACGCTGCGGACAACAGCGGGTTGGAGATCGAACAGTGGGCCGTAGTTCCGCCGTATGGATATCGCCTATTGGCGCGGCTCCCCAGCAAGGATCAGCATCCCGATGAGATAGCCGAAACGGTGGTGCTCGCTACGCCTCAGAGCGTCGTCGAGCAACTGCTGCGACAACGCGGAGAGCCCACAGACGGTGACGAACTGACGACAGCCGCCGTCTTCCACACACGCGACTACGACTTTCCGCGCTTCGAGGACGACGCCTATCGGGCTGCGGGAGTGGACGTCATCTCCGAGACCCAGCTATGGCTACGCTCAACGGACCACGTCGCCCCCCCACTGGCTGACCGCGTGGAGGATGCACTGCTGCAATATCTGGCTCAGAAGAGCGTATGGCGCCGTCGCGAATTGATCCGCGAGCTCTATGGCGCTTTCAGCGGCATATGCACCCCGACTCCCGAGCTCATCGACGGGATCATCGATGCCTACACGGTTCCGGATTCCGCGGGCTGCCTCTCGATGCGTCCCGAAGACGACCCACGACGCCGGCGAAGCGAGATACAGGACCTCAGAAGCAACACGCAGCGACTTGGACAACAACTCGGATTCCGCGTTGTGAAGCGGCTGAACCGGGATCTCGTCTGGCGTGACAAGCAGCGCATCGCCCACCTCTTCCGGTTCTCGGCAACGGCAATTCTGGGCCCACATCTGCTCAAGCCGCAACCAAACTGTGATGGCAAGCGATGCCTTGTCACGCCTGGCGGGCGCGCCGCCCTGATCGCGCTCAAACTGCGCCGAGATCCCCGGCTTCAAGCTCTTGCTGACGCGCACCGGTGGACGTTTATCAAGTTTCGGCACTTGCGCCGCATGATTGAGGAGATCACACAGCGTACGGAGATAGAGGTCTACCTGGGGCTCGATCCCATCGTAGAACGTCCCGGCGTCCAGATCCCTCTGCCCCTTGACATCAAGACGCCCTGAGGCCCGTGAGGCCATCAGCGCGCTCGTTGCTGGTGCAACAGCGTACGGCTAGAACTGGAAGCCCCCGCGCGCCAGAATCACCTTCTGCCGGTAATCGCGCGTAAACGGGAGCAGCTTGCGCTTAAGCCTGCGCCAGGCATTTGAGGTTATGAACTCCTCCAGCTCCTGCAGACCAGAGCTGACAAACCCGATCCGGATCTGTGGCCAATCGCCGTAGGCCGTGAACCAAGCATCCGTCAGCTCCAAGCCGGCTTGCTGCATCGTGGCGGGCAGATCCTGCGTGATAAAGGCAAAGCAGGCCTCTTCATGGCCGGCTGCGATATCCCAGGTCATCAATAGTTTGATCGGTATGGCCATTATCCTCCTCCCGGGTCCCACGTATTATGTCCGGTGAGCCCTTTCAGGAGTATGCTACCTGCACTCGGAGGGCCGATGGTCCACTACTGCCCAAAACTCTGCAGCATCTCCTCCGCCTGCTCAGCCCACACCGCTGGCGGATCCGTGTCCAGGAACTCCTCCAGCGTGTTCGTCGCGTTGGCTGTATCCCCCACAGCGGCATAAGCACGCCCCAGAGCGAACAGCGCCTCACGCATCTGAGGAGTCTGCTCGACGACACGCTCCAACGTTGAGATGGCCTGCGCCATATCGTTCCGCAGCATATAGATGTTGGCCAGACCCACAAGGGCCTCAGGTTTGTTGGGTTCTGCCGCTAGCGCGCGACTGAACTCATCCTCCGCCTGCTGAAAACGACCGGCGTCAGGCTCGATCGCCCCCATCGGGAAGGCCAGAATCAGATAGGTCGCGCCGAGTTGGTAATGCGTGTCGGCATCATCAGGATCAGCTTCCAGAGCAGCCTGGAACTCGGCCATGGCGGCGTCCATATCTCCCGCCTGGTACGCCAGCACACCGAGATTGTGGTGAACCGCCGCCGCCCGATCCGGCTCCAGTGACAGAGACGTATTGAAATGATCCCGGGCCGCCCCGTAATCGCCCAAGTTGAAGAAAATCAGGCCCAGCTTGAAGTGCGCTTCGGCGTTCTCCTCATCCTCGGCAAGGATCGCCTCCAGATCAACCTTGGCGGCTTCGAAGTCGCCCACATCAATCTTCGCCTGAACCGCATCTAGATCCTGGTCAGCCGTCGTATCAGAGGGCCGGTTAGAGAGGTAGACAGCCGCACCAACACCGCCCACCAGAACAATGACTACCACGATTCCAAGAATCAGACGACCGCGCATACTTCCTCCCGAGACATCCTTCATTGTGGCGCCAGAACGACAACCTGCGTCTCCTCGGACTCAACGCCATCGGTGACCTTGAGGCTGGGAAGTGGCGCTGACTCGGATACACCCAGCTCCTTCAGAAAACCGTCCAGCGAATTCCGATCCACCTTCAGGCCAGGCAGATGGTACTGCATAGGGATGACAATCTCGGGCTCGATGAGGCTCACGGTCTCGGACGCCATCGCCGGCGTCAGCCCGTCAGGAATGCCCACAGGGATCAACAAGACGGTGACCGGCCCAATGGCTTCGACCTGCGCCTGTGTCGGCGCACGACTCAGCTCGCCCAGATGGCAGACCACCACCCCGCCATAGCCAACGGTGTAGACGACATACTCCTCAACCAGCCCATCCTCGTTGGCTACAGGGGAGCACGCAACACCGGTGACAAACACGCCCCCGATCTCGTATTCGCCAGGACTGGCAATCGTGCGCGACACCCCACGCACCTGAGGCCAGACAAGTGCTCTCGGGTCATCTGCCAACCGGCTGGTCGTAACTAACTCCGCCTGAAGGTGACCGAGACCCAGACCGGTTTCGTCCGGGTCAAAGGGATCCATCACCACCGACGGAAAACCACGTTCCGCCAGCCGGAAACACCCCAAACCATACCACGTAAGTTCCATGACACTTTCACTCCCACAGCCTATCTAGGATCACATCCATTATAGCCACAAAGGCGATGGCGCCAAATACGTATTGTGGAGCGTTTTGCTTTTGGAGCAATAGCCAGATGTGTATCTGCGTAATCAGGCCATAGGGCGTGTTGTGCAGACAACTGACCATGCTATAATGTTTAGAGAAGGTAAGAAGTCAATATGGCAAAACGATCAATCCAATTCATTCCTCCTGAGAAGTCGGTCCAATTGGCCCATTTGGCCGATCGCGCTCGGCTGAGTCTTGCCCAGTATGCGGGCATCGAGGTGGACTACAACGCCGTCGGGCTGCAGACGCTCGACGAATGGATCGTGCGCCACCTGCAACAGTTTCCCAAACCCTCGCAGGAAATCCGTATGGTGTGGGGGGCGTTCCTGGGGGAAACGTTCCGGCGCCGCTTCAACGGACAATGGGGTATTGACGCCTCATCACGACACCCCCGGCTGGGCATCGTCTGTCCGCGAGATGGCCAGGGCCCGATCTTTGTGGGTGTCATAGATCAGATCAGCCGCCGCATCAGCCGCGGCATGGCCGAATCTCTCGCCTTCTTCTACACCATCAAAGGCGTGGAGATAAGATCAACATAGCTTTCACCCTCAACTCCGCAGATCCACCCTATCAACAATGTCCAAGGCCCCCAGAAATGGGGGCCTTGTCCTTCACAGGCTAGAGCCGCCGCAGGATCTGGGTGAGCTCAACCGGGGTAGCAACCACCAGAGGAAGATACTCCAGCCCCGCGTAGTAGGTCTCGAAAAAGACCCCCAGGTCACTGGGCCACGCTTGGGGATTCACCGCAATCACCCGCCGCTTCGCAGGGCCAATGCCGGCGTCATCCGCACTGCCTCCCACGGTCCACCGGCGCCGCGCCCAAATGCCGCTGGCTGAGAGAGCCTGGAACCAGGCATCCCCGGCCCCCGGTGGCAGAAGCACATACGTGCGCTCGTACTGCTCGCGAGGCACGATGTATCCTGAAGGTGCAGGCTCCTCCGGTTCCGGCTCAGGTTCCGGTTCCGGTTCTACCGTAGGCGCCGACTCTACGGCAACGTCGAAGACCAACGTGCCGGCCTGGCCGGTATCGGAGGTGACGCGGACCTCGTATTGCCCCGGCGCGACGGCGACGCACTGGCACACAGCACGTCCGTTGACAATACGCGTAGGCTTCTGGAATATCCGGTCCTCAGAGAACGAGATGGTCAGATGCTCCGCACCCACCCCCCCGGTCACCGACACCTCAAATGGCTGCCCTACCATCACGGCGTCCGGCGTCAGCGTAATTCCCAGCGGCGCAGCCGTGGGTACCGTAGCCGTAAGCCGCATATCATCGAAGTAGGCGTCGCAATGCTTGAAGGGCCAGAGAACCGTGCTGTGGACGAAGACAGTGGCGGTGTCCGCCGCTGCAACGGCCTCCACCGGGGGAATCTGGGCGAACGCATTGTAGATGTGTGCCCCCTCTCCCCACACGATGCGGTCGGACCAGGGGTCGACGCCACCCGCAGGATCGATGCCCACTCTGAACGTGAAGTTCCGAATGCCGGAGGCAGGGGCATCAGGATCTCGCTGGTACTCGCCGGCGCGGGTAAAATAGGGGGCAGTCCCCGCTCCATCGCTGTAGCGTGGACTATCCTTGGTCGATGACCACGCATGTGCCCAGCCCGTCGCCTCCAGGCGCGTCCCGGGGGTGATGCCGGTCACCTGTTGATAGAGACCCGCGTCGTGGATTCGGAAGAAGGTGAAGAATTTCAGAGCGCGCTGGCCGCTGCGAACGCGCAGGGGGTCGAGGAACGGCGGCTCCCGGTTGATCACGTGCATCTCGGGCCGACCGTAGCCATTTGGGTTGCCAGGGTCATGAGGCACCGGTCCGCCCTCTTTCCAGAAGCCGACCCACGCTTCAGGCACGAATATCTCACCGAATTCCTGTCCCGTGGCCGTTCTCCGCCACCAACCACCCTCAAAACCAGGATTATCCAGAAGGTTACTCATTCACTCCCCTCCTGCCCACCAAGGGAACCGCATGCCATACCACCCACTGTGCCATCCGGCGTCCAAAGCGCCGGCCTTACGATCTGCAGGCCGGATCACGCGATTTGTCATCCGCATCGTCATCAACCTTGGCGAATGCCTCTAGCCGGCTGACCACACATCCGTGCACACTCTCCGGCGGGAATTCGCCGCATTCATCGGGCGTTCCTACATCCATCCCTGTCAACAGCGCAAGGCCCTCATCAACAGAGACTACCGCGTAGATGTGAAACTGACCGTCACGTACCGACTGGATCACTTCCTCATCCACCATCAGATTACTGACGTTGGCTTCCGGCATAATCACGCCCTGCTTCCCCGTCAGGCCCCGTGCCTTGCAGACCTGGTAGAAGCCCTCGATCTTCTCGTTGACACCGCCAATGGCCATCACATTGCCGTACTGATCGACGGCACCGGTGACAGCCAGATCCTGCCGCAAGGGAACCTGAGACACCGCGGAGATCAGCGCATACAGCTCGGCACTCGAGGCGCTGTCTCCCTCGATGTCGTCGTACAGCTGCTCAAAGCTGAGACTGGCCTCCATCGACAACGTCTGCGAGGCACCATACTGTCCACCGAAGTAACCGGTCAGCGTCAAGACTCCCTTTGTATGAATCGGCCCACCGAGATGGATCTCACGATGGATATCGATCACACTGCCTCGCCCGACATAGGCACGCGCAGAGACCCGGGTCGGCATGCCATAACTCAGACTTCCGTAGCTTACGACGGTTAGCGCATTCACCTGCCCCACCGCCACGCCATCGCTGATGACAACCAGCTGGTCCTCCAGGATCGCGCGCAGGGCCAGCTCCTCCAGGAGCCCCACCCGGCGGTGCTGTGCCTTCAGCGCTGTCACCACGTCCTCACGACGCACCACCGATTCGTCAACTTGCCGCGCCCAATAGTCGGATTCGCGCACCAAATCCGCCACCTTGCCAAACTGCGCGCTCAGTCGGTCCTGATGCTCCACCCAGCGCGCGCCGTACTCCACCACCCTGGCCGTAGCCGCTGCAGTGAATGGCAGCAGCTTCTCCCGTTGACAGAGCACTCGAATGAAGCGACCATACGCACGTTCAGCCTCAGTATCGCGGTCCACCTCAGTATGGAAATCGACCTGCACCTTGAAGTACTTGCCGAAGTCATCGTCCAGCCTGTACAGAGTGTAGAAAACACTCGGCGAGCCAACCAGCGCCACCTTCACCTCAAGCGGAATCGGCTGCGGGCTGGGCGTCACAGTGCGCACCAATCGTTGCCCATCGGGAGGCTCAATGCGAACAACACGTTCGGCCAGAGCATGCTTGAGACCGATCCACACATCATAGTTGTCGACCAGTGCCGCGGCATTGATGATGAGATAGCCACCGTTGGCCTCGTGCAAGGCACCGGCGCGTATCATCGTATGATCCGTCACCGTGACCCCATAACGCACGTCGTATTCCACAGCCCCAAAGACCCGAGACGGCGAGGGACGTTCGACGAGGACCACCGGCGCCCCCTCAAGTTGGCTGGAATCCACAAAGAGATTGACTTGATAGCGTTTGCCGATGGGCACATCCAGCAACGAAGCGCCCTCAGAACGAGAATTCTCCACGTCCCCCGAGCGAAACTCTGACACATTCGACAGAACGTCCTCGCGGACCTCCTGGAGATGGGTGAGCACGTCCGGTTGATCCGAGAAGACAGTGCGCACCTCATCCAAGAGCGGGGTCAGCGCAAAGTCAGCAACTTCGCGATCCAGCTTGTCGATCTCCGATTGCACCTCGCGTTCATAATCGCGCAGGTGACGCATCTCGTCGTCCAGCATGTCGTCCAGGACATCCAGGGCTTGCTGGACATCCACACGTTCCTCAGGGTCGAGTTGGCTCACGCCCTCAGGCGACAGCAGCTCTCCATCACGCACGGACGCAATATAGAGTCCCGACGGCGAGCGCACGAGAGCACAGCTCCGCTCCTGGCAGACAGCCTCCACATTGCCCAGCACCTGGCGCTCCATAGATCGGTAGCGCTGCTCCAGCTCCTCCCGCGCCTCGGCATAGGAGTCGGCATCGAAGGCTTGTTGAAGACGTTCGGACACCGTGGCGCTGAATCGCTCCATACTCGCGCGCAGCCGCCGGCCCCGACCCGGCGGGAGCCGAACAGCCTTGGGTTTTCCGGGATCAGCAAAGGCCGTCACGTAGAGCCAGTCATCGGGCACGGGCTCCTGGGCTGCCTTTTCCTCAACGATATGCCGCAAGATGGACCGGCGCCCCGATCCCGTCGGTCCCATCACGAAGATATTGAAACCGGGACTCCGGATATCCAACCCAAACCGCACCGCATCAACAGCACTGTCTTGACCAATGATCCCCGGCTCAAAGGGGAGATCGTCCGTCGCCTCAAATGCGAAGACTGAAGCATCGCACGTTCGCCGCAAGCGCTCCGGAGGGAGCGCCTCAACCTTGTTGACGTTAGGCTTTCTTATCATATTCTCACAATCATACACTCATGAAGATGGTACTGCCAACTGACAAAGAGGCTGGAGACAAAACGCCGCAAAATCGACGTCCCGCCTCCAGCACCATCCAAGTTCAGGCCATCTCCGATCCGGAGAAGCAGACCCTCCAACGCCCAGTCTGACCTCAGAAGTCTACCTCCACACCGGTCTGTCCACGAACACCGCTAGCGCTAGCGGTGCCCAAGATGCATCGGCATGACCACGTGGATAAACGCGTCATCACCCACGGCCTTGATGATGCCGGGATTCGTAGCCGAGTTCAGCTCCAGAGCAATTTGCGGCGTGTCCAACGCCGATAACACGTCGATCAGGAACCGAACATTGAATGCGATCTCAAGGCCGTTGCCCTCTACGCTGGCCATCAGCCGCGTCAGCCCCTGTCCGGCCTCTGCAGATTCGGCGCGCACCGTCAGCTCCCCTTCCTCGACATGCAGCGTCACGATATTAGCGACATCCCTGGCGAAGATCGCGGCACGCTTGCACGCTTGCAGCAACTCCTCACGACCGATGACAACGCGCGTCTTGTGCGACGGCGGAATGATCCGGCGTACGTCCGGGAAGTTGCCATCAATCAACTGTGAGTTCAGCACCGTATCCGGCATCTGGAATAGGATCTGGTTGTGGGGACGCGTGGTCGACACCAACACCGGCCCCTCCAGGCCCGACGTGATCCGCATCAGCTCCGAAAGTGCGCGGGCCGGAATGATCACACTGAAGGCCGTGGGCACTGGCTCCACCAAAGGTATGTCGCGCAGCGACAGCCGGAAGCCATCGGCGGCAGCCAAGGTCATAGTCTGGCCCTCGAACTCGGCCAGCACCCCCGTAAGCACAGGATGGCTATCATCGGTCGAGGCTGCAAACGTCACCTGAGCAAGGCCCTTGTTGAGCTCCGCGGCCTCAACGGAGAAGCCGTTGTTCTCATCGACCTCAGGCACCAGGGGAAATTCATCGGCCGAGATGCCTCGGAAGCTTGCCTGCACCGAACCGCAGCTGAGCTTCAGCGTCAGCGTCGACTCATCCAGGTTGAGGTCCACCTGATCAGGCGGCAGCGAATTCACCAGATCGATGAAGTTCCGTGCGGGCACGGTGATCTCACCGTCGGTCTCGACCCGGGCACCGACGCAGCACACGATGCTCAGCTCCATATTGGTCGCCGCCAGCTTCAGCTGACCATGGTCCGTCGCCAGCAGTACATTACCCAGGATCGGCATAGTGGTCCGGGATGGCACAGCACGGCCGGCAATGCCCAGCCCCTTTGCGAGGTTATCCTGAAGGCAAGAAAGTTTCATCGAGGGCCTCCTGCGACAGCAGCGTTAGCTAGGTACAATTGCTCCCAGTATACCCTAAGCACAATCAAAGCACAAGAAAATGCACGTCACGGGTGTGCTTCAGCATGGGACCAAATACCCAGAGAAGGCCCATCGTCAGACCATCGCCGTAGCCCTTGCCCATTCCGGAACTCGCCCCACACCGCCAACCAGGCTCTCCAGATGTACATTGGGGTACTACCCAACGTTGGAG
>CAZEXX010000014.1:0-29127 GCA_964516885.1 uncultured Anaerolineales bacterium
CGAGGATGACACCGGCCCGAGCAGAACAGGTCCCGTGTTCTTATGCTTGCGTGGTGTGCGCATGCGCACGTGGCGTCTATTCCGAACTCCACAATGACGGGCCACACAGTGTGGTGTGATTATACCATCGAGCGATGGCTTGTGTACAACGTGCGATGCCCGTGCACCTTGGTTTGATATCTCATCCTAGCTGGGGTAAACTAGCGGCACTTCTATCTTTGCCGAAGGATGGCATCACAGCAATGGTGAATACCGTCCCAGTTGTGTAAGATGGACAACTTCACGGAGGTTCCCGATATGGGCGACAAGAAATACTCAGTTGGTGTGGATTACGGTACTGAATCTGGACGTGCGGTTTTGGTCGACGTTTCAGATGGACGTGTGATTGCTTCGGCGGTCCATCTATATGCCAACGGCGTTATCGATGATGTGCTGCCGGGCACGGATATTCGTCTCGAGCCGGATTGGGCGCTACAGGACCCCAATGACTACATCGAGGTCCTAAAACAGACGGTCCCCGCGGTGCTTCAGGAGAGTGGTGTTGATCCTGAGGATGTCATTGGCGTGGGGGTCGATTTTACGGCCTGCACGGTGGTGGCTACGAAGGCAGATGGAACCCCGCTGTGCTTCCTGCCGGAGTGGCGTGACAACCCGCACGCCTGGATCAAACTGTGGAAACATCACGCAGCGCAGCCGGAAGCCAACGAGCTGAATCGGAAGGCTCGCGAGATGGGGCAGGACTGGCTGGATCGCTATGGCGGCAAGATCAGCTCGGAGTGGTTCTTCCCCAAGGTATGGCAGACGCTTGACGAGGCGCCCGATGTCTATGCGGCCGCGGACAGGTTCATTGAGGCGGCGGACTGGATCATCTGGCAGCTAACCGGCCAGGAGACTCGCAATAACTGCACAGCTGGATATAAGGCGATCTGGTCGAAGAAGGACGGTTTTCCGGCCGGTGAATTCCTGGGTGCCCTTGATCCGCGGCTGGCGTCGGTGGTCGATGACAAGATGTCTGTCAATATCGATTTCTTGGGGGACAAGGCCGGTGCTATCTGCGAGGATGCTGCGAAATGGACCGGTTTGAGGGTGGGTACTGCGGTCGCAGTGGGGAATGTCGACGCCCACGTTTCTGTGCCTGCGGCAACGGTGACAGGGCCGGGGCGTATGGTCATCATCATGGGCACCTCAAACTGCCATATGATTCTCAGTGAGGAAGAGCACACTGTACTCGGAATGTGTGGCTATGTCGCTGATGGCATCATCCCGGGCTATTTCGGTTATGAGGCAGGCCAGTCCTGTGTGGGCGACCACTTTGCGTGGTTTGTGGAGAACTGTGTGCCCGCATCTTGCGAACGCGAGGCGGCGGCGCAGGGTGTGTCGATTCACGAGTTGCTGGAGGCCAAGGCCGCCCAGCAGAAGCCCGGCGAGCATGGTTTGCTGGCGCTGGATTGGTGGAACGGCAATCGGAGTGTGCTTGTGGACGTCGATCTGACGGGGCTCTTGATCGGCCAGACGCTGGCCACCAAGCCGGAGGATATCTACCGCGCGCTGATCGAGGCCACGGCGTATGGTACCCGGATGATTGTGGAGACATTCACTGCCAGTGGCGTCGCCGTTGACGAGATCGTGGCCACCGGTGGGCTTCCTGAACGCAACAAGCTGCTGATGCAAATCTACGCGGATGTCACGGGGCGCGAGGTGAAGATTGCTGCGTCGACACAGACGCCGGCACTCGGCTCCGCGATGTTCGGCGCCGTCGCAGCGGGTAAGGCCGCCGGCGGCTACGATAGCATCCAAGAGGCCAGCGTGGCGATGGCGAGCCTGCGAGATGAGCGGTTTACACCGATTCCAGAGCATACCGCGGTATATGACAAGCTCTATCAGGAGTATGTCATACTGCATGACACCTTCGGGCGTGGTGCAAATGATGTGATGAAGCGGCTCAAGGCGATTCGGGCGGCGAGCGTGAGCTGAGGGGAGGGTTATGTTAGAGAGGCTGCGCGAGGAACTCTGGCAATTGCATCTGGAGTTGCCCAAGAACGATTTGGTGAAGTGGACCGGGGGCAACGTCAGCGGACGTGATCCGGAGTCGGGTTATGTGGTCATCAAGCCATCCGGTGTGCGCTATGAGGTGCTCAAGCCGTCGGATATGGTGATTGTTGACCTTGAGGGCAACCTCATTGAGGGCGATCTCAAGCCCTCATCGGATACGGCCAGCCATCTCTACATCTATCGGCAGCGAGCAGACATCATGGGGATTGTGCACACACACTCGCCCTATGCCACGGCCTTCGCTGCTGTCGGGAAGCCGATTCCCGTCTGTCTGACGGCGATGGCGGATGAGTTCGGGGGCCCGATTCCGGTCGGGGATTTTGCGCTGATCGGTGGTGAGGCGATCGGCAGAGTTGTGGTCGACGCGATCGGCACATCGTGCGCCATTTTGCTCAAGCAGCACGGTGTTTTCACGATAGGGGCGAGCCCAACGGCTGCAGTCAAGGCCGCTGTGATGACTGAGGATGTTGCCAAGACTGTCTGGCTGGCGATGCAGATCGGTCAGGTGGAGGTGATTTCGCCCGATGATGTGGGCAGCCTCCATCATCGGTATACTCACGTCTATGGACAGTAGTCTCTAGGTCTGAAGGTGTCTGTTTCCGGATGTTTCGAACTGTATAGTAGGTGTACCCAGAAAGCGTTCTGAGCCATGCCGGCCGTTCCGGAGGTCTGAAACGGCTGGCACGATCTCTGCCTAGAGAGGTGGTGTAGAAAGACGGCCAAGATCACGGCAGCAGGGAGTGCCGTGATCCGGTGGGGTGTACGCCGCGGATGCCTCTGAAGGGGGAGACAATCCTTTCAGATCGCCTACCAGGCTGGTGCTGACGGCGCTCCGGAAGTGATCTTCGCCGGCGCGGAGCACGTGACCGGTTTGACCGGCGCCACGGCAATGCCGCGGCGGTGTAAGGTCAAATTGCTGTTTTCAGGAGTTGGCTAAGAGAGGAAACCAGGGGAGGGAACCACATGGATGCACTGGAAGCAATTCGGAAGCGACGCAGCGTGCGGGCCTACACCGGCGATCCGGTGCCGCGGGCCGATCTGGAGACCATCGTGGATGCCGGCAGGTTGGCAGCTACCGGATACAACCGCCAACCATGGGACTTCATCGTAGTCACCGAGGCTGCCATCATCGATCAGCTCACGGTGGCTGCGTCGTGGATGGCGCAGGCCGGGGCCATCATCGCTTTGGTGGTGGATCCCACTGCCGAGTACTGGCTGGAGGATGCGGCGGCGGCCGTGGAGAATATGTTGATCGCGGCAACCGCGCTGGGATACGGATCGTGCTGGCTGGAGGGACGCACCAAGCGGCACGAGGCTGAACTCAAGGTTCTGCTGCATGTGCCTGAGGCCAAGCGGTTGCTGACGTTGGTGCCGATTGGCGTGCCTGTAGGCTGGCCTACTCACGAGAAGCGGTCGCTCGACGAGGTTATTCATTGGGAAACTTACTGAGATCGGAGCAGGGCATGGCTGATTCCCCCGTGATGTTTGATGCCCTGGTGCAGAGCTTCCGGGCCCTGGGTCTCGAAGCTGGGATGGGCCTGATGGTCCACTCTTCGCTGCGCAGTTTCGGCTACGTTGAGGGGGGAGCCGCAACGGTTGTCAATGCGCTGATGGAGGTGCTGACACCATCGGGGACGCTGCTGATGCCGACGTTTAACCATGGCGCCCCCTTTGCTGCGGATGGTCCGGGTGTCTATGATCCTCGGAAGACGCCTACAAGCAATGGGGCGATCCCCGACAACTTCTGGCGACGTCCTGGCGTGGCCCGCAGCCTGAACCCCACACATCCGTTCGCCGCGTGGGGCAAACATTCGGTGCGCTATACTGCTGAGCACCACCGTACGTTGACTATGGGCCCGGCATCGCCTCTGGGCCTGCTGCACCAAGATGACGGCTACGTGCTGCTCATGGGTGTTGATTACAGAAGCAATACTTTCCACCATATGGTGGAGATGACGTCCGGTGTTCCCTGTCTCGGACAACGCACAGAAGCCTATCCCATAGTTCTGCCGGACGATCGCCGGGTGATGGGGCGCACGTGGGCGTGGCGAGAGCGTAGTTGTCCCTTCACCGACAGCAACCGCTATGCGGACCGGATGCAGGATAAGCACTGGGTCGCTACTATCGGGCGGTGTCGCGCTGTGCTCTACCGCATGCAGGATTGCTTCGCCGTCGTGTCTCAGATCCTGACTGACGGGAAAGATGGTTTCCCGCCGTGCAGCGGATGCTCTATTCGTCCACGCCGCGTCTCACGGACGGTGGCCTCGGATTGGAACCCTATTGCCGGCTGCCTTCTACCTGATTCTGATGCGCTCACCTATTAGGAGGTCGTATGTCCGAGCTTCGTGTTGAGACGCTTGTGATGCCGGCGGCTGAGGTCGGCCCTGAGAATCCACTTCCGACCCTGAAGTCGGCGGGCGATATTCACGCCGTTGATCGAGCGATTTCCGGTATCCCGGAGGAGATGCTGCGCAACATAGCCTATGGCCGCGTGGCCAGCCTTCTGCCCTACACGATGCAGGATCGATATACACGGCAGCGCGCCTCACGTGACTTTCGGGTAGCGATTCTGGAGAATGAAATACTGCGGGCGACGTTCCTTCTAGAGGTCGGGGGGCGTCTTTGGTCCCTGTACCACAAGCCTTCCGGGCGCGAACTACTGGAAGTGAATCCTGTGTTCCAGCCGGCGAACCTGGCGCTGCGCAATGCTTGGTTCAGCGGCGGGGTAGAGTGGAACATCGGCACGACAGGACATTCGCCCTTCACCTGTTCTCCTCTCTTTGCCGCGCGTGTAGAGACACCTGAGGGTATGCCTATCTTGCGGCTGTACGAGTGGGAGCGGCTCAGGCAGGTGCCCTTCCAGATTGATGCCTATCTGCCGGACGGCTCTCCCGTGCTCTTCGTCAGCGTGCGCATCACCAATCCGCACCAGGAAACTGTGCCGATGTATTGGTGGTCCAATATCGCGGTGCCGGAGACACCACGGACGCGCGTTATCACACCGTCCTCAACCGCATACAGCTTCGGTTACGGTGGAGCAGGCTTGGCCAAGGTTCCTGTCCCGGTACTCGACGGGGTAGATATCTCCTATCCGACGAACATCCGGCGGGCTGCGGATTTTTTCTTCCACATACCCGACGGCACACGTCCCTGGATTACGGCTTTGGACGAGGAGGGGCGTGGCCTGGTCCAGGTCTCGACCGCACGTCTCAAGGGGCGCAAGCTGTTCCTATGGGGAACGGGTGAGGGAGGCAGGCGGTGGCAGACGTTCCTCTCGGAACCAGGGCATGCTTACATCGAGATTCAGGCCGGCTTGGCCCGCACGCAGCTGGAGCATCTACCGATGCCGACTCAGAGCGAATGGACCTGGGTTGAGGCCTATGGTTTGATGGAAGCCGATCCCGAGATCGTCCATGGTTCGGACTGGCAGCGCGCGAGCGATAGCATAGCGCATCGCACGGAGGCGCTGATACCGGATGCGGTGCTCCAACAGGAGTTGACCTGCTGTTCGCGGCGATTCGGCCAGCCACCGATTGATATGATACAGTGCGGTTCGGGATGGGGGGCATTGGAGCTGCTTGCCCGGCAGCGTGAGGGACACGCCGCATTCTGTTCGCAAGGTCTTGTCTTTGATCGGACCTCGCTGGGCGAGGCGCAGCAGCCGTGGGTGTCACTCCTGGAGACAGGAACGATGCCGGTCGCGGATCCCCTTGATGAAGTGGTCGGCTATGTTGTGGATCCGACGTGGCGTGATCGGCTGGAGCAGGCTGTCCGCGGTGACGCAGACAACTGGTTGCAGTGGCTGCATCTGGGCGTGATGCGCTATCACGACGGTGACCAGTCTGGGGCACGGGATGCCTGGCATCGGTCGATGGCTCGGACGGGCAATCCCTGGGCTGCACGGAACTTGGCTGTGTTGGCTTGTGAGGAGGGACTGGCGGATGAAGCTGTGGCTTGCTACACCGCAGCGCTGGCGCACATTCCCGGTCATCTGCCGCTGGTGATCGAATCGGGTCGCCGATTGCTCTCACTCGGTCGTGCAAAAGACTTTCTGACCCTGGTGGACACATTGCCGCCCAGCGTTCATCGGGTGGGACGGGTGCGCCTCTTGGAGGGTCGGGCGGCGCTTGAGACCGGCGATCTTGACCGCGTGGCTTTGCTGTTTGACGGCACCCTGGTTGTGGATGATTTGCGGGAAGGAGAGCTCTCGCTTTCAGAGATCTGGTTTGAGTATCACGCCCGGCGGCTCAGCCGGGACGAGGGGCTGCCGATCGACGATGCGCTGCGGGCTCGGGTACGCCGAGACACTCCCGTACCCGCATTCCTGGACTTCCGTATGTCGGGAGAGAAATAGGCACGCGCCGCCGCGTCGCCTTTGAAGTTGCGGGTCGTGACGTCTAGTCGACTGTTGCGCGCCGTGCCCCAAAGTCGATGGCGATAAGGGTGACCTGCGCTGTCTGGGTGGCCGTCGCGTCAGTGGTCGCCTCTATCAGCAGACCGTTGGTGGTCTCTTGGATCTCCAGGGCCGCATCTGCGGCAGGCTCCCACGGCCAGCCGGTGACAGAGATCCACAGGCTCTGGTTACACCACGTCGCGCCAATCCGGCCTGTGGGTAGTACGTATCCCTCGGGTACATCCAATCCACTACACGGTGCTGGCTGTTCATCAGGTGGTATATCTTCCGCGCAAGCGTGGGTGGTGACGGTTGCCTCATAGCTGTTGGCGTCTTTCCCGTCGAGCACGTAGATCTTGTCGGTATCATTTCTCAGGATCATTAAGCTCCGGAAGCGAAGCTGCGGGTCGTCCTGATCCACGTTCTGCCGGAACACCTGGACCTGTCCTGAAACTGTTGCGATCGGCCCGGTGGCACAAAGAACCTGGATACCCAATGCGGTTGCCTGATTGATCACGGAGTGGAAGCGGTCATCGAGGGCGCCGCAGGTGGAGGATGTTTCGCCCGTTGGCGTGACCGTAGGTGTCGCGGTCAGGACAGGGGTGTGCGTTGGCTGCGGCGTGGGTGTCGGCGGTGGGGCCTCTTCCACAATGATCTCCACGAAGAGGACCTCACCGAAGAGCTGACCGTCTGGGGTGCGCAGGCGCCAGAAGTTCTCATATTCTCCGGGCTTCGCAGGCGTGGCCAGTTCAACGGATATGATGATGTCTCGCTCCGGCCTTGTTTGAGAGACCGGTATTTGCTGGGGGCCGGGAAGTGGGTCGCCGGCGATGCGTACGAGTTCGGTGCCGGTCGGCCAACTGCAATCGCCGGTGTTGCGCACCTGCCACGTCTTTTGGAACTTGGTGTTGGGGACGAGGCGTGTGCTGTCGGCCAAGCCGATGTCGCCGACGAAAGCTGCATCAATTGTGTCTGTTGTGGGATCGCATACCTTGTGTGCCAGTGTTGGCAGCACTATCGGCCGCGGTGTTGGTGATGACTCGGTGGCAGCAACCGTCTCTGTTTGCTGTGCCGGCACTGTGGTCGCAGTGCTGTTAGCGAGGCTCTGCACTGAAGCCTGCTCGGATAGGGGGGGAGGTGTCTCCGTCGATGTCAGCGGCTCCTGCGACGTCGAGGTCCCAGCAGGCGCACAGGCAGCCACCCATAACAGCAGCAGCACGAGCCACTTTGCGCAGCGGTGTCTGGGGAGATCTCGTTTCGATTGCATATGGGCAGTGTCCTGTCAACGACATGATGCCTCAGGGACTGATACCGCCCACTATACCAAAGACGTGCAGCTTGTCCAAAGCGTGTCAGCTTTGGATTGATCCGTAATTTCTATGCTGAGATTGAGATCGCTGGTGTTGCTGTCGCTTGCCTTCCGGACGGCACAGAAAGATCTGTACTGGTCTTTTCGTGTTCTCGTTGTACCAGCAACCAGATGGCGATGCCGCCGACTACGGAGAGAACGCCTCCGCTGAATAGACCGAGGAAGCTTAGTGTCTGGTTTGTCTTCGCTGCACGGGTCTCATACTGTCGCCACGCTTCTGCCACGAGATCCTGATTGAGTTGTTCTACAAAGGCCCGGGTAGGGTGCAAGGGCGGCAATACGCTGACGACAGCCCGCTTGATTGCGCGCTGTTCTCTAAGTAGAACGTGGTCCTGTAGCACCACATACTTCCTGGTACCTCTATTGAACATCCTCGGCTCCTTCGTTCATAGCTCGCTTCAGGCTGATTAGGGTTCGATGATAGAGCGCCTTGATGGCACCTTCTGTGCGTCCCAGTATCTCGGCGATCTCTGCATTGGACATATGGTCCACAAATTTGAGGACAATGAGTGTTTTGCGGTCCTCCGGCAGCGATTGGACAACGTCTAGCAGCTTCTGCTGTGTCTCCGCCGTCGATACCCAGGCTTCGGGTGAGATGATGCTCGAGATCAGTAGTGGCGCATCCTCAACATCAGTCGAGACGGTCGGGCGGTTCTGATGATCTCTGTACCAGTTGACCACCAGGTTATGGGCAATCCGGTAGAGCCAGGCTTGGAAAGGCGCCCCAGTCTCCCGGTAGCTCTGCAGACTTCGCAGAGCCCGGTAGAAGGTTCGCGACGTTAGGTCTTCGGCCTCTGTACGACTTGAGGTGTGACGATAGTGATAGTTGTAGATGCGGGCGACATATTTTTCGTAGAGTTCGCCGAAGGCTTCTGGATTGACCTTGGCTGCAATCACCAGGTCACGCTCATTATCATAGCTCATAGGATCCCCTCGATGGCTGGTCAGAAGTTCGGACGGCGACATTGGACCCGCCGACTGCTATCTGCCAAGTCGAAGTATAGCATATCCTGTAGCCAATCTCAGGGCAATCGTCTGAGTAGGTAAGGTTCCACAATGTATAACACGGGTCTGGTGAGAAAGTTGCGCTGAGTTTCACCATTTGCTACAAGGTTAGTGAACGGTTGCAATTGCGGGGTTGCCGATATAATATGGGTGGTCGAGTGTTTCTTTGGATTGCCGGCTGATGACGGTGCGCAGCAATATGAGTTCACCGCAGAGTTGATCTTGGAGTCAGAAAGGAGTGTCTCGATGGACCGTGTGCCAGGAATTGACGTCTCACGCTGGCAGGGTGAGGTGGATTGGCAGAAGGTCAAAGACGCAGGCTATCGCTTTGCATTCATCCGGGCCACGATTGGCGATTTCTATACTGACCCGCGATTCTACGCAAACTGGAGCGGCGCTCAGGATGCGGGTATCTTGGTTTCTGCCTATCACGTAGTCACCCCCAACAAACCGGCTGACAGCCAAATCGCCTATTTCTTCGATGTGCTTGATGGCCGAGTTTCTGATCTTCCATTGGTCATAGACGTTGAGCGTGACGATGGCGCAGAGCTGACCGAGATCACACAATGCATCAGGGATTGCCTCCAGGCTGTTCGGGCGCGCGATGATCGCGGTCCCATCATCTACACTGCACGCTGGTGTTGGAACCGCTATGTACTGACCTCCGCTGAGTGGCAGTCCTATGATCTATGGATTGCCAGCTATACCACGGATCCGGTGTTGCCCAGGGATTGGTTCACGTGGCGCTTTTGGCAGTATTCTGAACGGGGCCAGGTATCCGGCATCAGCGCTTCGACCGATCTGAACTGGTTTGATGGCACGTATGAGGATCTGCAAGCCTATGCTGGGAAAGGTGGTGAGGTCCGCGAGATACCGAAAATCGGGTGGCGATTACGCGTCACGACCTCAAAGCTCAACGTTCGCAGTGGCCCAGGCACCGATTTCGAGGATATCGGCGACCTCTATGAAGGAGACGTGATCGACATTCTGATCCTATCTGGTGAGGATGTGTGGGTCGAGTTTGAGCCCGGCAAATGGGCCGCTGTTGCACTGAAGGGTGAGCGCTATTTGGTACCGGAATCCAGCGCATCGGTGCAGGAAGGATCGGACACGGAGCAAAAGACAGAGGGGGGCAATGGGTCTGAATACCAGGGGTAGAGACATAAGCTAGAGCCGGCAACCCAGGCGCCGACGCTGCCCTGGACTATGCCAAGCGTTCGCAGTCGTTCGCTCAGGCCAACGGCAACGCTGAGTACGAAGGGCAGCAGCGTGCCTCCTGGGTGGGACCGCTTGTGAGGCGCAGGAAGTGGCCGGTGGGTAAGCTGAGCTCCCAACAGCGGAAAGCCTTTGACGCTTGCAGCCTATTGCATGCGTCAAATAACCCGTGTACAATGTTATTATGGGAGTGTTACAGATGCGCAAGAGCGTCAGACGTCAGCTCAGCACAACCATCCTGGTGACTGCCATCGTAATCGGGGTGTTGGGGCTGCTCTTGCCTGTTCCTCTCTTGGCTCGCTTTTTGCCGGAAGACGCTCCGGATGATACCCGCCGACGTTACTTCGACGAGACCGCGTTCTGGGTGACCGGCAAGTTCCTCGATTACTTTGAGGCCAATGGGGAACTGGAGACCTTTGGGTACCCGATTTCCTCACCCTACAACGAGAACGGCCTCCTCGTCCAGTATTTCCAGAAGGCCCGTATGGAGTGGCACGCCCTGAACCCGGAACCCTATCAACTCCAGTTGGGGCTTCTAGGGGATGAGCTAGGTTTCCGCCAAGATCCCGTGGCACCACCTGTCCTGGTGGGCAAGGTCTATTTCTCCGAAACGGGGCACGTCGTTACATATATGTTTCTGAGGTATTTCGACGCCCGTGGTGGTGTGGATTTCTTCGGATACCCCATCAGCGAGTTGCTGCTCGAGAACCAGAAGGTCGTGCAGTACTTCCAGCGCCTGAAGCTCATCTGGGATCCTGTGACCTCGCAGATGGCTGTTGGGAACCTTGGGGAAATCTACGTGAATGCACATCGCGGCACGATTCCCTCTGATGTCTTGGAGCCTGCTTCCTATAGGTACGGTAGCAAGGGTGTTCAGGACCTCTGTGTGGCTATCGGGTTGTCAAACCCAATGGTGGGGCAGGATGCGGGGCAGAATGTGACCGTTGTCGTGCTCGATGAGTGGCTCGACGAGCCGGTGCCCGATGCGACTGTGAAGCTCACGGTGAGCGATGACTCCGGTCAAGAGTTTTCGGGACTTACGCAGATTCTGAGGACCGACGGCGATGGACGTTTGGAAGCCTATTTACCACTTGATGGCCTCCGCCGGGGCACCTGGCTCGTCCTGCAGGTGGAAGCTGCTCTGGGTGCCGTGCGTGAGGTGCAGAAGGAGTTTTTCCTCGTTTGGTGGTAGATGACGCGGTGGCGCCGCGGCCGGTGCGAACGTGTCGGGAATAACACAACGCGGACCTCAAGAGGTCCGCGTTGTTCTGTGCTACCTAGAGCCGCATGCTCGGCTGTGTTCGGCGGTCACCCTCGATGTGCCCAGCCTCAAGCGTGTCTTGAGGTTGGGGGAACCAAGATTGCTTGGGCCATTCCACTCCACCGGCACGGCATCCCGGAAGTTGACGCACGTGTCACCACATGACGTAGCTTCTGCATCTCGCTCACGCGGTCGCGATCGGTCTTTCCCGTCATTCCAATGGCTGCCGAGGCTCTCTGCGCTATTCGGGCTCTGAGGAGAAGACGTAACCGATGCCGCGCACATTCAGGACATACCGGGGGTTCTCCGGCGTGGGCTCCAGTTTGCGCCTGAGCCTCCGAATATGAACGCGTACGATTGAGCGGGCACCCCAGGCATCTGTTTCGTATCCCTGGGCGCATTTGACGAGTTCTTGTGGCGAGCAGACCTCGTCGACACGGTTCATCAGGCACTCAAGCAGACGGAACTCCGTCGGCGTCAGGTCTACCGGATTACCTCGGTAGGTGACCATATGCTTAGCCCTGTCCAGCGTGACCTCGGCGATGACAATGCGGTCATCAGCCGGCTTCACCTCGATCTCCAGATCTTCGAGGTTATCTGTCTTAACCAGCTCCTGAAGCGTGTTCTGGAGTTGGGCCACGAGCGTGCGCCGGTGACGTCCGGCTTTGAGTTCGGAGAGTGCACGCTGGATGGCGCCAAGCACCTCGTCGATGGGACAGGGCTT
This sequence comes from uncultured Anaerolineales bacterium, assembly GCA_964516885.1. Lineage (GTDB taxonomy): Bacteria > Chloroflexota > Anaerolineae > B4-G1 > SLSP01 > PWVB01. The sequence continues at coordinate 12,020 of CAZEXX010000014.1, forward strand.
CAATAGGAAGTCGTACGCGCCCTTCCGCAGTGCGTTGATCGCCGTCTCCAGTGTCCCATACCCGGTAATCAGGATGACGATCGTCTCCTCTGAGATCTTGCGGATGCCCTCCAGCACCTGGAGTCCATCAATCCCGGGGAGCCGGAGATCCAGAATCACGATGTCGAATCTTGGGGATTGCTTACGCACCAACGCGAGGGCCTCTTCACCGGAAGCTGCCAGCGTCACGTGGTATCCTTCCAGGCGAAGCACCTCTCCGAGTGTTATCCGCTCCGCTGCCTCATCGTCCACAATCAGAATGTCTGTTTGGGTATTCATAGGCTACTGGCCCTCTGCGTCCAGGTACTCGGGTAATCGGACGATGAATGTTGTCCCTCCACCGGGGGGGCTCTCGGTCTCAATACTGCCGGCATGGCGTTCAATGATACCATAGCTGATGGCCAAACCCAATCCGGTGCCGGTGGGTTTCGATGTATGGAAAGGCTCGAATAGGTGATCCCGGATCTCAGACGGGATACCCGGGCCATTGTCGCGGAAGGCTATGACAACCTGCTGGGCCTCCGCGTGATGTGCTGTTCCCACCCACAGGGTGCCGCCCTCAGGCAGCGCCTCAATCGCGTTGATTACCAGGTTGAGAAAGACCTGCGTGAGCTGATTGGACGTGCCCCGTACCGGCGGCAGATCGCGCGATAGTCGGGCTTCGACGTGGATGCGGGACTGTTGGAGACGTTTTTTCGCGATGGCAAGGGCATCTTCCACCGGGCGGTTCACATTGAGTCCGCGCATAGCTGAAGCGGGGCGATAGAAGTTCAGCATTCTGTGCACGATCTGGATCAGGCGGTTGACCTCACTCTGTGCCATCTCCAGGTATGTCTGTTTTTTCTGCTGGCCCAGGCCTGCGTGTCCGGCCAGGTGCAGGCTGTTCTGGATCGCCTGAAGCGGATTGTTGATCTCGTGGGCCAGCGAAGCGGTCAACCGGCCGACAGCAGCCATCTTCTCGGCCTGAGCCAACTGATTCTGCGAGCGCTCGATCTCGTCCGCAAAAGCCTCGAGATCGTGGAAGAGCCAAGCTTTCTCGACCGCTACCACGAGCGTAGCGGCGACGTGTTCCATCAATGTGATGTCCTGTTCTCTCAGGATGCCGAGATCCGCCACCGCCATCAGGGCGCCGACCGTCTCGTCGTTCTTGGCGAGCGGTACGCATAGCACATCCAACACTGCGCGTTCCAGGACCCGGTTCCAGAACCCCGTGGTGACATCGCGCTGGAGCAAGGAGCAGACGTTGCTGGTGGCCTGCTGGAGCTGGGCGTCATCGGCCGGTATCATACGTCCTTCTAGCCACCGACCGGGGGGAGTTCGGGCCGCTCGGATGACGCGATCCTCCGATTCCTCATCATTCAGGACGACGGCCAAGACCTCGGCTCGAACCAGGTGAGCGAGTCCATCGAGTGCGGAGACCAGAACTTCGTCCAGATCGAGGCTGGACGAGATGGCGCGATTGATGTCGTCCAGAGCGGCCAACTCCTGGTTCCGTTGCCTGAGCATCAGCTCGGACCGGCGAATTCGGAGCACGACGCCAAGGCGTGCCAGCAGTTCTTGAGGGTCAAAGGGCTTGATGATGTAATCATCAGCGCCCATCTGCAGCCCGCGTGTCTTGGCTGAGATCGAGCTGAGGCCTGTGATCAATATGACCGGGATCTGTTGCAGTTCTGCATCTGCCTTCATTGTGCCGAGGGTGTGAAAGCCGTCCTCGCCGGGCATCATGATGTCAAGCAGCACAACGTCAACAGATTGATCTCGCTCTAGCTCCTGGTGCAGAAGTTTCAGTGCGGCGTCACCATCGTTTCGCACCAAGATCTCGCTGGGGAGCAGATTGAGGACCTCCTTGATCAGGTGGACGATCTCCGGGTCGTCATCGACGATCAGGATTCGGGGTGTGGGTATCCCCGTACCACTACCTAGTCGCGGCGCGGAAGATTTGGTTGTAGTCAATGGATAAGAAGACATAGATAAGATATCCGTTATGGCTAGACCCTGATCCCGGTCACCGGCTCTCCCCAGTGACGGCCGACTGTGTGGCGTCCAAGAGCGCTGCGAAGCGCTCTTCGCTTATATTCAGCGCGCCGATCCGCGCCTCCTCTATCAATCCCGAGAAGACCCTGCGCCAGTTGGCGTGCGTGCCGGACAGCGGTACCCAGAAATACCGGGCCTCCGAGAACAGATGGCGCGTATGAACGCGTACAGGCTCGTTGTAGTGGAACTCGACCAAGCGCTGCACCTCTCGGTATAGGTCGAGGCTTTCTGTGGAGAGCCCCACGCCATCTTCATAGCCTGTCCAGCGAGCTACGGCCTGGGAGAAGCTTGTCATGATCTCCTCGTATTCAGGATCGCCAGGGAAGAACATGTGGGTATTGCCATCCCAGTATACAACGACCCAATCCGCTTTGGCGTTGAAGGTTCTGAGGAACCAGAGCGGATCTTCGTTTGGAATGGCGTTGACCCACCAATAGATAAGGCCCCCAACCACAATCAGGACCGATAGTGCGCTCAGAATGCTGGGGCGCTTGCTGGACATAGATGGCTCTCCTGAAATGATTATAGCCTGCTTTGAAAAGTTTGGGAAGCCCACGCAGCGTCTATGATGTAAAGAAAACAGGGCGATGAGATGCTCCTCATCGCCCTGTGGGTGACTCCGGATTTCGCTAACCGGCGTTCCTCTCTACCAGCCAACACGCAACATAGTGGCCATCTCCGTAGTCCTTGAAGATGGGTTCATCTACGTCGCATGTGCCCTTGATCGCATATGCACACCGCGGATGGAAATGGCAGCCGACGGGCGGGTCGATGGGGCTGGGGACATCACCCTGCAAGATGATGCGATCTCGCGACCCGGCCTTTCTCGGATCGGCAGTTGGAATGGCCGACATCAGAGCCTGTGTGTAAGGGTGCAGTGGGTTCTCGAAGATCTCGTTGCGCGCTGCAAGCTCTGCCATCTTCCCCAAATACATCACGGCCACACGGGTGCTGATATGTTCCACCACACTCAAGTTGTGGGCAATAAAGAGGTAGGTCAGTCCCAGCTGTTCCTGAAGATCCATAAGGATATTGAGGACCTGGGCCTGAACCGAGACGTCCAGAGCCGAGACCGGTTCATCGGCGATGATGAACTTCGGGTCCAGCGCCAGCGCTCGTGCAATCCCGATGCGCTGGCGCTGCCCGCCCGAGAACTCGTGGGGAAAGCGCTTGGCGTGGAAGTCTTCCATGTTTACCATTCGCAGAAGGTTGATCACGCGTTCCCAGCGTTCCTGCGGCGTTCCGACCCGGTGGACAACCAGGCCTTCCATAATGCTCTCGCCAACAGGCATGCGAGGATCTAGTGAGGAGAACGGATCCTGGAAGATGATCTGCATCTCCCTGCGGATCTCCTTCATCTCCTCGTGGCGCATTGCAAAGAGGTCCCGGCCCTCGAAATAGACATGTCCTTCGGTCTGTGGTGTAAGGCGCAGCAATGTGCGTCCTACCGTAGTCTTGCCACAGCCCGATTCCCCTACTAATCCGAGGGTCTCACCGCGTTTGATGGTGAAGCTTACGCCGTCAACTGCCTTGACGTTTGCCGTCACCCGCTGCAGGAGCCCGCTGCGGACAGGGAAGTACTTGATCAGATCCTCGACGACGACGAGATCGTCATCTGTCTCTTTGATTGTCCTGACTTCAGCCATTAGTCTTCCCCCTCACGTTCAAGTTGTTCGTAAAGCCAGCAGCGAACCCGATGACCGGGCTTGTACTCGATCAGATTCGGTTCTTTCTCGGTGCAGATATGCAGGTTGTTCTCTACGCGTGCCTGACAACGTGGGGCAAACTTGCAGCCAGGGGGCAGATCGATGAGGTTAGGTACGGTGCCTGGAATGGTGTCCCGCCGATCTTTGACGACGCCCGTTACCGGAATCGAGGCCAGGAGCCCGCGGGCGTAGGGGTGTAAGGGTTCGTCAAAGAGGGTGTTGACATCAGCTTGCTCAACGACACGCCCGGCGTACATCACTGAGACACGTGAGGCCATCTCGGCGACAACGCCCATATCGTGGGTAATCAAGATGATCGATGTGCCAAGCTTGGCCTGCAGACCGCGCATCAGATCCAGGATCTGCGCCTGAATTGTCACATCAAGGGCCGTTGTTGGCTCATCGGCGATCAGCAGCTCCGGCTCACAAGCCAGCGCCATCGCGATCATCACGCGTTGTGCCATACCACCTGAAAGCTCGTGGGGAAAGGCATTCACGCGCTTCTCAGGCTCCGGAATGCCTACCGTGCGCAGCAGTTCCACAGCCTGTTTCCAGCCCTGCTTCTTGTCAGCCCCACGATGGATTTCCAGCACCTCCGATATCTGGTCGCCGACACGGAAGACCGGATTCAGACACGAGGTCGGCTGCTGGAAGATCATCGAGAGTTGGTCTCCACGCAGCAGGCGCATCTCGGATTCGGGCAAACCGAGCAGGCTACGGCCGTTGAAGTTAATCTCACCGTCCACGATCTTGCCCGGAACGCCCACCAACTGCATAATGGAGAAAGAGGTCACGCTCTTACCGCAGCCTGACTCTCCCACAATGGCGACGATCTCGCCGCGTTTCACGTCGAAGTCGACGCCATCTACTGCTTTGACCACGCCATCTTCGGTATAGAAGTACGTTTTAAGCCCACGTACATCCAGGATTGTATCTTGTTTAGTTCTTGTTTCCACGTTAGCTCCTTCCAGCTTACAGTTTCAGGCGCGGATCAAGTGCATCGCGCATGCCATCGCCCACGTAGTTGAACGCAAGCGAGGCGAGGAAGATGGCCATACCAGGATAGAAGGCTTTCCCCGGTTGGCCCAACAGCCCTGCCTGTGCGGCCTGCAGCATATTGCGCCAGGTTGGTATCGGAGGCTGGACACCAAAGCCTAGGAAGCTCAGTGCCGATTCCAGGACGATGGCGCCGTCAGGTCGTACTTCACCGGTCTCTCCGCCTATGATCCAGACGAGATAGCGCAATGCCAGCGGTTTGTCGAGTCCAAGGTACGCTGTCAAGCGGGCCTTGTCGGACTCGCTGAACCGGGCCTTGCGATCGCCAATCTGATTGAGCCCTGCCATTGGGTCACCGGTGGCGAGGTTCAGAAACCCATGGATTGCCACTGTCGCCAGCAAGACGACGACGGCCATCTGGAAGAACCGATGTATGAGATAATTGGTCATCTACTAACGCCTTTCATAGGCTTGTTCCGGATTCCACCCAGCGTGATGCGGACAGACCCCGCCAACCATCTAATGATAGCACAAACCTGATCGAGGCATCGGCAACGTGTTTCCTAGTCCTATTCATTATCCTTGTGAGAGAGAAAAGGTTCAGACTTAGGTGGAGACGGGACCGGCCGCTGTGTTCAGCTTCCGGAAAGACCCGTGATCTTACCCGTCACGAGTCTCTCTAGAAGCTCTACTGTGGCCTGTCCAGCGGAAGGTGCGCTTTGGGATGCCGTGGATGTTCCGAAAAACGGTGGCAGCGCACACCCGCTGCCACCGTCGGGAGTCACTTGGGATTACATATCGAGATCCAGCGTCTCGATGTTCCACATCTCCGAGTTTTCCGTCGGGTCTATCACGAAGCCTTCGACCTCGGGACGGATAGCCGCAAGCTTAAGGTGCAGGAAGAGGGGGATAACAGGGAGTTGCTCAGAGAAGATGCGCTGGGCCTCCTTGTGTCCCTCGACGTAGTCCTCGGTACCGGGAAACGCAGTGATTGCGCGCATGCACTGCTCGTTGTAAGGAGCGTAGTCGAAGCCGGTGTTGTTGGAGCCGTCCCAACCGTTTTCCTCGGTCGGCGTTTCTGAACCCAAGTAATATCCGCACGGAGACAGCACACTGGTCGGCCAGCCGAAGGAACCCATGTCAAAGCGCCGACTGAAGAGCGGGCCTTCAGGACCCTCGGCGTAGTACTCAGGGGTCGGTAGATTCTCCAGGTTTGCCTTGACGCCACAGTCAGCCAGGTTCTGCTGAAAGCTCTGCATGTATTGCTCGCGCATCGGACTCGTGGTGGACTGCCACTTGAACTCAAGCAGCGTGCCGTCGCGTATATCCTCAACACCATCTGCCTCGCGAACGCCATCACCATCGTTGTCGACCCAGCCAACTGCCTCAAGCAGGGCCATACCTGCTTCGGGGTCGTAGGGCCAGCGGGTTAGCCCGTCGGCGTAGAGCGGGTGCTCGGGTGGGTTGTAGGAATCGATCACGATCGAGCGACCGTAGAGGACGGTGTCAACCACGCTCTGGCGGTCGAGGCACATCGCAATGGCCTGGCGGACGCGAACGTCCTCGAAGAAGTCGGGCCGATTGTAGTCGGGGGTGGGGTTGATGCAGAAGTCCACGTGTTCCCAAATCGCAGTGGTCGCGAAGACGGGCTTGATAACACTCTCCTGCTCGAGCTTGAGCAGTAGTTCGGTCTGATCATCCAGCAATCCGTCCTGGGTGGCGATATCGCACTCACCGGAGATCAACTGTGCGATCGCGGCGTTGGGATCAGGCACGAAGCGGAAGATGACGGTGTCGAGATAGGGAAGTCCCTCGTCCGCGCGGAAGTAGTTGGGGTTCTTCTCAACGGTAATGTGATCGCCATCAACCCACTCTGTGACAACGTAGGCGCCCCAGCCCATCGGAACTCGGGAGCTCTCTTCAGCCTCAAGCAAGTCGGCTGCGCTGTAACCCAGCTCGTCCTGCCACAACTTGCGGGGAAAAGGATGCCAGAAATTGGTGTAGTAGAGTTCGTCAACGTAACCAGGGAGACCTGTCCACACGGCAATGGTGTCGCTCGTTGCCTCGTAGGAAGACGTGCGATCAACAACGTAGTGGCTAGTGAGCGTGTCGGGGTCCGCGTTCAGCTCGAAGCCGTAGACGGAGTCATCGGCAGTCAGGGGATCGCCGTTGGACCACACCAAACCTTCAAGCAGCTCAAATGTGGCGACCATCTGATCCATCTCAATGGGCTCGCCGGTGAACTCAATGGCACAGTCTGTGCTACGACAGCCGGCGGGGCGAACGATCGCGCCTGCATCGAGCTCAATAGCCTCGCGAGCGTCGTCAACAACGATGTCGCCTGCTTGGACGGTCACTGCGTTGATAGCCACGTCCCCGTCATTGAGGTTAGGGAGCTTCTTCAGGATCACCGGCTGGTATGCGTAGTTGCGGTTGTCGATCGGGCCATCGTAGACTGCCTGCTGAATGTGAGTCGCTGCCGAGCTGGAGCCGCCGTAGATGTAGAGAGTGTCGGGTTCCTCTCTCATACAGACGACCAGCGTTTCATGGGCGGCGGGTGCTTCTGGCTCAAGCGTCGGGGTAGCCTCTTTTATGACCTCGACTGTTCTTTCGACCTCAACGATTCTCTCAACCACGACGGTTTCGACAATCGTCACAGGGGTGCTTGGTACGCACGCGCCGAGCACAATGCCCAGCACCATTAGGGCTGCGAGCAAGACCATGGGTCTTCTAACCATACTGAATTTCTCCTTCTTCTCCAACCACGGAAGCTTTGTTCGAAGATCAATTATACGCTAAGTCGCCGGTCGGGCAATCAAGCGCTTTCTGTCACGTGAAGTGTTGGCCGAAATGGTCCGGTTCACCCAAATAACAACGCTCCTCAGGGACAAGATGAGCCTGGATGAAACTCAGCATCTCCGGCGCATGCAGACGCGTAACCACCGACAGGCCGACAGACTGGGCAAGAGAGCATTGTTGGATGAGATGGGGGATCGTACAGCGAGGCGCCGCAAGCCGACCGTCCGTCGCGCGGACAGCTCTCTAGAACGCCAGCCACACCGTCGCGAGCGAGGCGCGGAGTATGGCCCTGAATCTGGCGCAGCCCTCGCGTTGATCTCCGAAGCCACGGACTTTGTGGCTAGAAGGGCTTACCCCCATCTGCTGCTGATCGCAAAGCTACTGGAAGCTCATCGCGAGCTTACGTTGAGACCGACTTTGCGGGAGCAGCCTCCCCCTAGCCCCGACTACTGCGTTTGTCATTCTTCACCTAGCACTAGGGAGATGGCTGCACTTGGCGAAATGATCCTCTGGTAGAACCGATACTTTCTCATCAACATCGTCATCTGACTTGACAAGTCAGGCTGTCAGCCTTGTCTCAACTTCGTGTTGAAGACACGTTCCAAGGAGACGCCAAGCATAACAAAAGCAAAGCCCACCAACATGAGGCAGCCAAGGGGTTCCAGGATCAGGTGATAGTTCTCTGAGTAGAAGCCACGCTCCAGGCCATCCACGATCAGTTTTCCCCAGGTCGGCAACACTGGATCGCTGATGCCAAGGAAAGCCAATGATGCTTCGAGGAAGACGTAGCTTGGTACCAGGATGACCACTTTGGGGACAACCACTGAGATGATACGGGGGATCAGATAGTGGACAATGATCCGCCAGTTGCTGGCGCCGTAGGACTTGGCGGCTTCGATGTAGGGTGATTCGCGAATCTGCAGGAGGAGTGCTCGATAGTCCTTGATCGAACTACCGAAGATACTGAGCAGCACCGTCACGCCGAGAATCATCCAGATGCTCTTGGAGTACAGGACGTAGACCATAATGCTGACGGGCAGGAATGGCAAGATTATATTGACCTCGGTGATCCGCTGCACGAGGATGTCTGCCCATCCACCGAACCATGTGCCCACAGCTGCGATGAGCACTGAGGTGACAGTCGTGCCGACGGCTGCCAGGAGGCCAAACGCCATTGCCACACTCAGGCCCCAGAGCAGAGGGACGCGTAGGTCTCGACGACGGCTATCGGTTCCGGCTACCCCGAAGACCTGCCCGTAGAGGATGAGTTTGGCGTCCACGTCGGCGTCCTCTTCGAACACGTAGGCGCTGAGCCGTAGTTCATAGGCGCCCTTCAGCATTGCCGCCGACTGCGCACCAGGATCGGTCAGGAGTGCTTCCAGCGGGTCCTCAGTGCCCAACTTGCGAGGCAGCTTCTCGTCCTGCGATACGCGGTATATCATATTGAGACCAAGGGCCTTGCTCATCAACGGGATCTCTCTGCCATCGGGTGTGACCCACGTGAGTGTCACCAAGGGGCGCTTCTCATCGTAGGTCGGTTCGATGGCGATAGCCACGTCCTGCGGCAAGGCGTCGTACTGGTAGTCGAAAGGGAAAGATAGCGAGATCTCAGTCATTTCCTCGGAGATCACCTCAATAGTTCTCTCAACGATGCCGCCGGAATCAGCTGCTAATCTGCTGTCGATAACGATGGTGTCCGGCAGCTTGCTCTTCCTGAAGTGGTTGATCCATGCCGGCCACGCGTTCCGTGGGTTCTCCACCCAAGTCTCCTCTCCTTCGCGCCACAGGACAAGCATCTCATCATAGGGGATCGCGATGACGGCGTAGATAGAGGTTGCGATCAGGCCCAGGATAGCCAGCAGGCCAATCACCGCTGTGGGGTATCTTGCGAGTTGTCTGAGAGCCAGTGTCAGACTCTCGGCGCACCCAAGCAAGCGCCGTCTCCACCTGGGCTTGGCACTGGTCCCACGAGACCGAGCTGCTTGTGGTTGTACTGACTCCTGTGGACCACGCTCGCCAGTGATAATGTCGGAATCTGCTGTCGGGTCTGCGCCAATGCCGCGTGGTCTGTCGGCTGCAGGCCGAGCACCTGGGTCGCGCTTTGCCCGTTGTCTGAACCACCCAGTCCGCCCTTTGCGCTTACTGCTTCTTGCTCTGACTGTGCTCCCCTGTCCGGCAACCCTGATTCTCGGATCGACGACTGCATAGGCGATATCCAGCACAAACACGGTGATGGCCAGCAAGTAGGCAAACGTGACGACTAGTGCGACGATGACTGGGGTGCGGTTGGGAGCATTGAAGGAGATCGCCTTGGCGAATAGCTGTCCGATGCCTGCTATGTCGAAGTAACTCTCGAGGATTATCACCTCTTGCCACAGGTTGACGAAGAGCAGGGCGAAGCTGGTTATCAGGCTGGGCAATATGGGCCTTAGGATATAGCGCCGCTGCAGTGTCCTAGGTCGTAGGCCCTTCGCTTTGGCCAGCGCAACGTAGTCCTCATTTGCGTGGAGCTGGAAGTACATCCGCCAGGTATAGACGCCCTGGAACAGGCCGCTCAGGAAGATGGAGAGAATCGGCAACACGAGATGGCGCAGGAGCATTGGGACATAGGCCAGCTTGAATTCGTCTGGCCACGCGTCAAAGGCCCCCCCGGACAGGACCCCGCCCACAGTTCTGAGCGCGAGGAGGTTCAAGACCACACCGTAGACCCAAGCCGGGGCGGAGGACAAGGGAGAGAGGGTGATGATGAGTTTGTCCAGCCAGCCTACCTGCTTGTTCGTAAGTGGCAGTGCGGCAAAGACCGTCACGAAGAACAGCAGCAGGTTCGAGGTACCAAAGATAAGTAGGCTCCGCGGCAGGCTCTCCAGGATGACCGCGCGAATCTCCCTCCCTCTGCCGCCCCATCGGCCTGTGGGACCTAGCTGCGTCTCTCCCCAGTCAAGGGTTAGGCCCCGACCAAGCCAGCGGAAGCACCGTTCCACAAAGGGCGTGTTGAGGCCTGCGGCCTCATAGGCGGCCTGCCGTCGCTCCTCGAAGATTGCGTCCCTTTCTTCCGTGGTGACATTCTGCATGCCTCTCATGCTCATGCCGATGCCAAAGTCGATGTTCGCCCTGATGGACTCGTCGATATGGCCGCCGAAGTTAGCGACAATGATCGTGATGTACACGGTGGCTGCGACAGTGGTGAGCAGAATCGCCGCGCGAGCCACCGTGTACCTGAGTATCGCAAGGGCGCCGCTGCGTGGCCCGTGCAATGATGCAGTGTGGTCGAGGTCCATTGATTGGTGTCCTTGGTGTCGGCGTGGTATCGCACAGAGCCAGGGGGCCTGCTTTGCTCGGCGTGTGATCGCATCGACGTCGGGCGAGGGAGCCCTCGCCCGATGTCGTGCGCGCCGCCTATTGTTGTGGGGAGCTGCCGGCTAGATAGCCGATTGTGACGCCGAGGGTGAGCAGGATGACAACGAGTGAGACGGTTCCTGCCACCCACCATCCCAGGAAGCTGACGACAATGCCTGTGACGATATTCGCGGAGAGCCAGATCATGGCCCTTGTGAGCTGCACTCTGGTCCCAAGCATCCGGGGATTACTCCTAATCCACAGTATGGTGGCACCGATGCAACAGACCAGGCTCACGATGAGCCCCAGGGCGTAGAGCTGCCCTCCTGTCAGGATGGTCGTGTTGATGCGTACGATGCCACAGGTCCCTTGGCGGGCGGGTAGCGGGTGTCCTCCCGTGACGGCAACCTTGAAGAGCACCAGTCGTTCGAAGGCGGCATCGTCAGCGCTGATCGTCCATTCCACCCATTGCGCTTCGCCCGGATCAAGAGCGAGCTGTGTCTGCTCTTCGCGTATGAGCGTGACATAGCCCTCGCTGGTGCGGGCGCGGATAAACAAGTTCGTGGAGCGATCGAGCGTGTTCTTGATCCGCGCGCGGATGGTCCCTGTCTGCTTTGGTGTGATGAGGACAGGGCACTGTAGCCCTCGCAAGTTCGCGTCATATCGTATGCCGGGGTTGAAGAGGGTCGCTTCCAGGTCTCCCCAGACGGTGATGGCTATCAGCGTGGTGCCTGCCAGAAGGCCAACAGCAAATACGACTATGCTCAGGGTACGAACCAGCCGGCTGTCTTTCATTTATCTTCTCCCCGGTTCTTCCTGAGTTTGGTTATATGTACGGTACCGATGAGGCCCAGTAGTAGGCCGCTGATCGATGCGCCGTAGGCGAAGAAGTTCAGCAGTAGCGTGGCCCCGAGGACGCCGATGACCATCAGGACGGGGAGGATGAATCCCAACAGCACCAGGACAAAGCCTATGAGTATCAGCTTCCGGGGGTTGTCTGTCATCTTGCATCCTCCATCTGGGTGGGCTCGGGCAGCCGCGCTCGTGCAAAGCCACCTGAAAGCCAACGGGTGACGAGGACGAGCGCCAATAGCAATTCCGGAATCGGGCCGTGATCGGCCCGTGAGTCACAGTATGATCTAGCGATACAGCCAGCACGCTGTGTAGTGTTTGGGTTCCGGTTCAAAGTCAGGCGGCACTTCAACCTCACAAAGCCCTTCGATCCTCTTGGAGCAGCGTGGATGGAAGCGGCACCCCGCCGGGGGGTTGACAAGGCTGGGCGGCTCGCCCGGCGGCAATTCTTTGTGGGTAAGTGCATTTCTGTAGTCCGGGTCCGGGGTGGCCGCCAGCAGCGCTTGGGTATAGGGATGCAGCGGCTTGCGCAAGATAGCGTTCACGTCCGCCCGCTCGACGAGTTTCCCCGCGTACATCACGAAGATCCTGTCTGAGAAGTACCGCACTGTCGAGAGATCGTGGGTGATGTAAATCACGGCCAGGTTGTGGGATGCCTGCAGCCTCTGCAGAAGCCTCAGGATCTCGACGCGCACAGACGCGTCGAGCATGGAAACAGGCTCGTCGGCAACGATGAGTTGGGGATTGAGAATCATAGCTCGGGTGATGACGATGCGCTGCTGCTGCCCTCCGCTAAGCATATGGGGGAACTTGGTCAAGAAGTCGTCAACGGGGGTCATCTTGACTTCGGTCAGCACATCACGGATCCGCTGATCCCGTACGTTGCGGTCCTTGATGCCGGCGATTATCATCGGCTCCGAAAGGATCCGCTCCACGGTCATAAAGGGCGGGAGCGCTCCATACGGATCCTGCTGGACGTAGCCCGCCTTGGAGCGGTAGATCTGCATATCCCGAGTATTCAATTCGCTGAGATCCTGATTGTCGAATATGATGCTGCCCTGGACGGGCTGATAGAGCCCCAAGATCGTCTTCATCAGCGTCGTTTTACCACACCCGCTCTCGCCGACGATGCCAATGGCTTCTCCATGGTGCAGGTCGAAGCTCACGCCATCTACCGCCCGTACGTGGCCGGCGTTCAGGAACCCCCAGCGCTTAAGCTCAAACCAGACATGCAGATCCTGCACTGAAAGCAGCACGTCCTGGCTCGTAGCAGCGGGCGGAGGCCCGTCAGAAGGGGAGTGCTGCGTCCCTGAGAGTTCGGCGGGGATGTTGCTGCTACTTGAAGGTTGTTCATTCAGTTCTAGTGTCATACTCGAATCCCCTTTGCACGATAGAGCCAGCACTTGACCTGCTGTCCGTCCACCAAGAATACTGGGGGCTCTTCCGAACACCGCTCGAAAGCTGAAGGACAGCGGTCTGCGAACCGGCATCCGGACGGGGGGTTGATCAAGCTCGGGGGTTGGCCGGTGATGAACACCGGCTCTTGCTCCACCCTGAGTTTCGGCACGCTGGCCATCAACAGCTTGGCGTAGGGATGTAGCGGATCGGTGAAGAACCTGCGCGCGGTGCTGACCTCGACGATCTGCCCGGCGTACATTACAGCGACGCTATCCGCCAACTCACTGGATGTGGCGATGTCGTGTGTGATGAGGATGAAGCTGACGGCCAATTCCCGTTTGATGTCCTTGAGCACGTTGAAGATGTTCGCCTGGGTCAGAACATCCAGCGCAGAAGTGGGCTCATCAAGGAAGACCAAAGGCGGCAGCGTGATCAACGCCATCGCCAGGGCGACGCGTTGTCGCATGCCGCCGCTCAATTCGAAGGCATAACGATCCAGGAAGTCGACGGGGACGCCCACTTGCTCGAACATCCAGGCGGCTTGGTTTCTCGCATCTTCCTTTTCCGCTCGGTGATGCACAATCAGTGGCTCTGCCACTTGATCTCCCACCTTCAAAACGGGATTGAGGGCGTTCATCGCGGCCTGGGGCACCAGCGACATCTTGAACCATCGGATCTGTCGCCGGAAAGCCTCGTCGGCCATCTCCATGGTGTCTTGGCCCTCCAGGTAGATGTTGCCTGAGTAGGTATCCACGTTGTTGGGCAGAAGACGCAGAACGGCCCTGGAGAGCGAGGTTTTGCCGCACCCGGATTCGCCAAGGATCACCATCGCCTCGTTTACCCCAAGTTTGAGATCCACACTGTCCACCGCTTGCACAATGCCCTGCGTCGTGCGGAAGTAGAGGCGTAGATCCTCGATGCTCAGGAGGGTTTCTTTTTCTGACATGGGAGCTACCTATCTCTCAATCTTGGATTGAAAATGCGATCTAGTGCGAAGCCCAGCAGCGAGAACGCAAGCCCGGTCAACATCAGCAGGGCCGAGGGCTGCAGAATCCAGTAGTAGTTGCCCTGATAGAGAGCTCCGTTGACGCGGGCGTCGCTGATCACCTTGCCCCAAGTGGGCATCACGGGATCACCCAAGCCGAGTACGCTTAGCGCAGCTTCCAGGAAGACAAACGCTGGCACCAGTGTGACTAAGCCGGGCACCAGTGTTGGGATGATGCGCGGCAGCAGGTAGCTGAAGATGATACGCGCATCAGTTGCCCCGTAGGCCTGCGCGGCCTCAATGTAGGGCGATTCCTTCACCTGAAGGAAGATGGCCCGGTAGGTCTTGATACCGCCGCCGAAGATACCGAGGAGTATGATGACGCCCAGTATCACCCAAAGGCTCTTGGAGTAGAAGGTGCCCACCATGATCAGGATCGGGAGGACAGGCAGAATCAGGTTCACCTCGGTGATCCGCTGGATCAGTGCATCCACCCACCCACCATACCAGGTGCCGATGGCGGCGATAACCAGCGTTGTAACACTGGTGCCGATGGCGGCCAACAGGCCAAACGCCAGGGCTATCGGCGTGCCCCAAAGCAGCGCCACGGTGATGTCCCGGCGCCGGTGGTCTGTCCCGGCCAGGCCGTGGACCTGTCCGTAGATGACGACCTCTGCATCGACGTCGGACTCCGGCTCAAAGGCGCTGGCGCTGACCTGGAGCGTATACGTTCCAGGCAGCGCGACGAGCTCTTCTGACTCCGGATCCATAAAGAGTCCCTGGTGCGATTGAACGTTGTCCGGGAGCTGTAGCCGTCGCTCCAGTTTGCTGTCTTGATTCAGACGATAGACCAGCGTGTGCTCAGTTGTCATACTGGCGACTCTGATCTCCCGTCCATCGGGCGTCAGCCACGTCAGCGAGACGTGAGGCGGCTTTTCGTCGTACTTCGTATCGAAGTAGATCGAGATGTCCTCAGGGAACGTGGTGTACGGGTAATCGAATGTGTACGCGAATTGGATATCCGTCACATCCTCAGATACTTGCTCCCTGGTCTTTGCGATGGATCCGTCCGCGCTGTCGATCGTGATGGTCGCAGGTAGATCCTCTTTTCTGAACCAGTTAGTCCAAACCGGCGCAGCTTTCTTGGGTGTGTTGTACCAGATTGCCTCGCCCCCGCGCCACAGCCGGATGGCCTCGTCGTATGGCAGGGCTGCCACCGCATAGACGGCCACCCCAATCAGCACAGCGAGCATAACGAGGCCGACCACAGCCGCCGGGTAACGCACGAGCTCGCGGAGGTTATTCATGCTTTTCTACCTCCTGCCCCAACCCGAACGCGGGGGTCGACCAGGGCATAGATGAAATCGAGAAGGAAGACCGTGAATGCAAGCAGATAGGCGTAGATGACCTGCGAGCCCACAATCACCGGTGTGTCGTACAGTCCGATTGCTCGATAAAGTGCGCGGCCCAACCCCGGCCAGTTGAAGATGGTCTCCAGGATCGGTGCCCCTGTCCACAGCGTGATGATGGTCAAGGCGAACTGCGTGATAATCGTGGGCAACGTGGGCCTCAGGACGTATTTTCGCTCGATCTCGCGGTCGGTCAGCCCCTTGGCCTTGGCCATCTCAACATAGTCCTCCTGGGAGTAGATCAGGAAGAAGGTGCGCCGGTTGTATGCCCCCAGGAAGACATTGGCGATGATGACCGCGGATACCGGCAGAATCAGATGCTTGCCCAGACTCAGCACATACATCAGCTTGGATTCCGGCGGTGGCGCGTCGACCATCCCACCAAAGGGCAGGACCTTCAGCACTGCGGCGAAGATCAGGATCAGGAACAGCCCGTAGAACCACCCGGGAGCGGAGGATGTCGGTGCCAGGGCCACAGTCAGTTTGTCCAACAGACTACCGTATCTTCGGGAGAGATAGAGTCCGATGAACAGCGTCAGGAAGAAGAGCAGGAGATTGGCGGCTCCCCAGAGGACCAATGTCGGCGGCAGCCTCTCCAACAGGATCAGCCTAACGCTCTTCGAGCCGCTGTCACTCACCATCTGTTCGGCGAAGCCCAGGTTGAGGGTCATCGCGTCTTTGAGGAATGTGAAACTGCGGATAATGAAAGGTCTATCAAGTCCCAGACGCTTGACCTCCAGAGCAACGCGACCCTCGATGAGTTCTTTCTTCTGTTCCGACGTCAGGCTCCTAATGTTGGGACTCTGGTCGGCGAAGATCGCCACAGACACTTGCTCGCGGATGGCTCCGCGCCTGATCTCGTCGACATAGCCGCCCATGTTCGCTACCAGCACGGTCAGGTAGATGCCGATCACGACGGTGAAAAACAACATCACGACTCTGATGAGCGAGTATCGGAGTATCCGACTGACGGAGCTCAAGGCCGCTGCTCGCTTCTTGGTCGGCGCGGCTTTCACCTCCATATCCAACGCTGTATCACTCATAGGGCTTCTCGCTTTCTACACATCGGTACAGTTCTCACAAAGGCGGGGGCGAGTAACACTCGCCCCCGCCTTTTGCGCATTCCTGAACCTACTTGGCTGACTTTGGTCCCGCTTGGAGAGAGAGCCGGCTCTCTCTCCAAGCCAGGATCAAGCTTTGTAGGACTACTTGGTGACGAAGTCCAGTGTGTCCATTACCGGGATCAGCGCGCGCTTGGAAACGGCAATCGCGGCGATCTGGTTGGAGCCGGCTTCGAGCCCACCGGTCAGCTCTGCGCTGAGCACGGCCTGGTAGTATCCGTCCCCGGCGGCTTCGGCATCACTCGTGAAGACGAGCTCGCCCGTCGCGTCGAAGACCAGGTATTTGACCATCTGGATGTCATCGTTGGGATAGGGCTCATCGCCCAGGTCCACGAAGATATCGAAGGTCACCGCCTCGCCGATGGCGACATCACCCGGACCGTCAACCGTGACGGCGGGGATGGGGGCACCGGAGTAGCCGTCCCAGCGGGAG
>CAZEXX010000015.1:0-8936 GCA_964516885.1 uncultured Anaerolineales bacterium
CTGGACCTGATAAGTGGAGACGGCGAGGTCACCTTTGCGCCAGGCAGTGGGCGAGAGTCCGGCTTTACGGCACAGGTGGCTGAGGAACTCCTCGGGCATCGGCAGCTGGTCCCAGACCTGAGGCAAGAAGGTCGCTCTATGCCAGCCCTGTTCGAGGATCACGCCATCGACGTGGGGGGCGAGGTTGTGGACAAGCTCCTCCGCATCCGTGTAGGACAGAGGTTCCGGTGCGGTGAGGACCGAGACCTCGATTACAATGCCGGGCAGTTCGTCTGCCGTGAGTTGAGGAAAGCGCGGGTCCTCAGAGGCCGCCGCCAACGCGTTGCTGCGGACGTCCTCGATCAGCGACCTCCGGGCGATCAGCGAGCCGATGCAGCCCCGCAGGTTTCCGCTGCGCGTGTGCAGCGTGACAAATGCTGCAGCGGGTGCCTCAAGCCAGTGGGGGTGGTCCATCTCCGCTGTCCCCGGACCATCAGTCTCCCCGGTGCCCGGCAGCCCCAGCGCCTCCTCAATGGTTCGGCGAGCTACCTTCAGCAGGTAGCCTCCCTGTTCTTGACTGAGTCGATCGTTGGTCATGCTAAGACTCCTCGGTGTAGGCGACGGCGGCGTAGCCGACGACCTGCCGAGTGTCCCCGGAGATGTCGCCGGATGTGCGGTAATCAAGAAGCTGGGGATGCCAGCCCCTAGATTCCGCGATGGTCATCAGCGCCAGCGCCGGCGCCTGACCGCACGCTTCACCCTTGAGTACGCCCTGGCGGTCCCCGGCAAGCAGGGCGTCAAGAAACTTCCGATCGATGGTGTGGGCCGATCGGTTATCGTGGTAGTGGCTCAGATCCGAACTGACGATGATCAGATCGGTGTCCTCCAGTATTCGATCCAGTGCCTTCCCTACCGCGGTGGGGTTGGTTTCCCCGAAAAGCATCGGCACCACAGGAACGTCGGGCAGAACTGTCTGGATGAAGGGTATCTGGACCTCAAGACAGTGCTCGGCGGCGTGCGGCGTGTTGACGGCGCTGAACAGATCTTGATCTCCGGTCAGGGCCTTCACAAAGGCGCGGTCCACCGGCTGTGTGCCCAGGGGCGTGGCGAAACCGTCGACGTCGGCAACGGCGACACCGGGGAACCAGCTGCGATGCGAGGGACCGATAATGATGATGCGTTCGGGTCTGGCTTGCTGTGCGCTCAGCAGCCGGTAGGCATAGGCGGCAACCGGCCCGGAATAGACATAGCCGGCGTGGGGGGCGATCACGGCGCGCACCCGCTGCAGGTCCGGGACGGTGGCTGCGGCCATATAGGCATCTATCTCGCTGCGCAGGAGACCCGGATCTGCCGGATAGAACATGCCGGCCACGGCCGGCGGTCGAATATCAGCCATCGTTACCTCCTCTTACATCGACAAGGCCCCGGTATAGTTTACCGGGGCCTTGGTCCCATCAACAGCCCCGCGATGTCTCTGACGAGGGCCTGGCTTACCATAGTCGTTCGCTAATCTGCGTCGGGCTGATCCCCATGGGCAGCCTTGAGGCTGAACGCAATGCGGCGCTGATCGGCTTTCACAGAGAGGACCTTGACGGTGACCTGCTGTCCTACCTGCACGACCTCCTCGGGATGGCCGGTGTTGTCCTCCGAAAGCTCAGAGACGTGGATCAGGCCTTCCAGTTCCGGCCGTTCGACCAGGGCCGCAAACGCACCGAAAGCGGTCAGATTCACAACCTTGACATCTACCAGCTCCCCGACGACGCAAGTCTCGTTCACGGTGGTCCAGGGGTCGGGGACAAGTCGCTTCAGGCTGAGGCCCAGACGTTCCTTGGCCAGGTCGACGTCGAGCACGAAGACCTCGATAGTCTGCCCAACCTCTACGATCTCGTGGGGGTCGTTGACGCGTTTCCATGACAACTCGGAGACGTGGAGCAGACCGTCGACACCCTGCACGCTCACAAAAGCGCCAAAGGGGACGATATTGCTGACGATGCCCTTCTGCACCGACCCGATTTCCAGCGACTCCAGGATCTCTTGCTTTGTACCACTACGCTGGTACGAGCTGCGTTCCGAGAAGATGAGCCGGTTTCGCTCCGGGGTCACTTCGATCACGGTGAGCTTAAGCGTCTTGTCCATCAGCCCCTGCCAGCGCATCTCGGACGAGCCAGTCTGCTGGTAGCGCCGCCAATTCGGCATCAGCTGAGAGCCGGGCACGAATCCGCGTAGCTCCCCCAGTCGTACGATCACGCCGCCCTTGTTCGTGTCGACCACAGCTAGTTCCACGGTATCGTTGCTTGCCAGGAGTTTGCGAGCGTCGTCCCAATCGGTCTGCTGGGCCGCTCGGGCCAGCGACACGACCAGTGAGCCGTCGCTATCGCTGTTGACGACATAAACGCTGACAGCCTGCCCTGGCTTGAAGGCCTGCAGATCCTGGCTACTCATCCGTTCGACTTCGCGCGGGTGGACGACAGCGTCGGACTTGCCTCCGATATCAATGAGGATGGATCTGGGGGTGATCGAGGCGATGACACCTTCGACGATGTCACCTCGGTGCCTCCTGTGCTCCTCAATATACTCGTCAAGCAACGACTCCATGGGGTTGGTGTCAGAGTCAAAAAACGAAGTGGCGCTTTCCATACAATTAAATTCTCCTGACTGTGATCTAGTCTCTATTATAAACAGGTTTTCCCTGGGGACAATTTGGCATGGTAAATGGGAAGTCGGGGGGCGTCGGCAAGGGCCCCCGACTTCCTTGGCGGTTTCGCCCCTGACAATGGTGGGTGTAGTGAACGATCGCGGCCCAGATTGCGGTTGCGATTCGCCGCTTGATCGCTATACTTGGAGCCTGGGTCGGGTATCGTGCGGCCTAACTACACCGGAGGGAGGGCTGTACGGGCTGTGACGTGGTTGCGTAGGATTGTGCCGGTTGGACTGCTGTCGTTGACGTTGGGGTGTGCGCTTTTCGATCTGATCAACCCGACATCGGCACCTGTGCGGCCCACATTGACAGAGCCGGCGTCGATCTCGACGGCGACACCGTCTCCGTCTCCCCCAATGCCGACGCTGCCCCCGGTACCTTCAGCTACGACGAGCCCGTGTCCTGCCATACAGGACCTGGCCCCACCGGAACGGACCGGCGATCTTGACGTGGTTGCGGATGCCCTTGAGGCCTATCTGGATCAGGGCGGTGACCCCGACCGCGTGTTTCTGGAACCGCAGGAGTCCTTGTTGCGCGGGGATTTGACCGGCGACGGGAGTCCTGAGATGGTCTTCGGCCTGATCGATCCGGCGTCGCCGCAGATCCCGCCTGCTAGCCGGTTGGTGATCTATACCTGCCGGGCGGGCGGCGTTGAGCTTCTCTACCAATACGCACCCGGTGAGTGGTACGGTCTGGAGCTGATTGCGGTGGTAGATTTGACCATGGATGGCGTGGACGATCTCGTTTTCTCTGATTTCTCCTGCGGGGCCCATACGTGCTGGCACACGCCCTATGTCTGGTCCTGGACGGGTAGCGATTTTGTGAATCACGTGACGGGGGCCCTGCAGTTCCCCTATCCCGTCTTTGAGGTTGAGGGCGGCGCCCTGGTGGTGGTAAGTGGTGGAATCGGCTCCGTGGGAGCCGGGCCACAGCGTCCTCTGACGACGACGTTGTCGTGGGTCGGGGATGCGATCACCGTTACCGATGAGGGATCCGCGCCGCCGGTGTATCGCTATCATGCACTTGTGGACGGTGACCGTGCTTTTGCCGGTGGGGATCTCGCTGCGGCGCAGTCGCTCTACCAGCGGGTGCTGCAGGACGAGAAGTTGACGGCGTGGGGGGCTTACACGACTCCGGAGGAGGAGCACCAGTGGCTTCGGGCGCTGGGCCGCTGGCGCCTGCTGATTCTGAACGCCACTCAGGGCCTGAATGCCGACGCTGAAGTGCAGCATGCGGCTCTGACCGCGGATCCCCAGCCTGGCGTGCCCGGCACTCCGGTTGTGGCGTTGGCGGAGCGGTTTTGGCGCTCCTACCAACGGGATGGCGATGCCGAGGCTGCCTGTCGCTATGCTGTAGACACGGACGAAGCGTCGGCGGTGGTGGATTTCCTGAATGGGTTTGGTTACGCCAACCCGTTTTTCGAGGCCGGCGATCTCTGTCCGTACCTGAGACCGTGAAGCAACGTCTCAACGTTGCTACGTTCGAACGTTCAAACGTGTAACTAGCTGTCGTTGAGGTACGTGGATTCGAGATAATGCCTATGCACCCTTCTTTCCCTTCAATAACAAAACGCCCGTTGAACTTCAGCCGGCAGTTGAGAGAGCTGCCGGCGTTTCGCGGGCTGCTCCGCGCCGTGGAGACCGATTTCTACCAGGATCTGCCAATGCCCGGGCCGGTGCTGGATCTGGGCTGCGGCGACGGCCACTTCGCCGAGGTGACGTTTTCGGCGCCGCTGGATGTGGGCCTCGATCCGTGGTGGCCGCCGCTGAAAGAGGCTGCGTTCCGGGGGCGTCACCGGTGGCTGACCCACGCGGACGGCGCGGCGATGCCCTTTCCGAGTGCCGGCTTTGGGACGGTGGTGAGTAACTCGGTCCTGGAGCATATCCCGGACGTCGACCCGGTGCTCGAACAGGTCGCGCGGGTACTGAGACCCGGCGGGTGGTTTCACTTCGCCGTGCCTGGGCCGGATTTCCGGAACTTCTTGTCGGTCGCGCGAGCGCTGGACAAGGTGGGACTCGCCTCCCTGGCTGAGCAGTACCGCCGGCTCTTCGATCGTATCTCCCGGCACTATTATTACCTCTCCCCGGACGCCTGGCAGGAGCGGCTGGCGCGCGTGGGGCTGGACGTGGCGCAGTGGTGGCCCTATTTCTCGCCGGGAGCTCTGGCGGCGCTGGAATGGGGACACCCTCTGGGTCTGCCGTCTGTTCTCGCCAAGAAGTTGACAGGGCGCTGGCTTCTGGTCCCGCAGCCCTGGAATCTGGCGCTCACCGAGCGGCTATTGCGTAGGTTCTATGATGAACCGTTGACGGGCACCGGGGCCTACCTGTTTTTCTCGGTGCGTAAGCCGGCGCCTTGAGCTTGTCCGTGAGAGGAGCGGTATGGCCGCGTTAGCCCCCTGGCTCCTGTTGACCCTCTATTTCGTGCTGGGCCTTGCCAACGTCACCCGAGGTGTGTTTGCCTTGAGGGTGGGGCCGGTGCTGGCACATGCGGCGCCCTCTCTCGATCTCTCTGTGCTGGGTGGGATCTACCTCGGATGGGGCGTGGTGCTGTTGGCTGTCGGCATAGGCTGCTTCAAACGGACCTCCGCCAGGTCGCGCTGGGTTCTCCGCGGTAGTGCGGTGGCGTATCAGCTCACCGCCTGGATCATACACCTGGTGGGGGATCGCTCGACCTATGCGCGAGGCCTGTGGGGACGAGATCTGGTGTTGACGCTCCTGTTCTTGGGTGTGGTATTTGTACTGGCGGCTCTTTCAACGTCGCGAGCTACGGCTCCACGACGTGCGAGTCGCGAATTGTGAATCGTGCCGCATTGCGGCCATATACGAATGTTGACTTCGGGATGATGGAGGATTGTGCAATGGAGCCCCAACGATGGGAACTTGGTGATTTACTGCCCGCCGCCGGTACCCCGGCGATGGAGGAGAGGATTACGGCGGTGGAGGGCCGGCTGGTTGGTTTTGAGGGATGTCGTGATGATCTGTCCGTCGATATCGCGAGCGAGACCTTCACGGAGGTGCTCTCGCTGTATGAGATGCTCTACGCCGACGTCTCCGCCCTCGGCGCATACAGCTATCTGTGGTTCTCCGAGGATACCGCAAATCAGGAGTGTCTGGCTTTCCGCGCTCGGATCAACCAATTGGTGGCAGATCTTGAGAACCGGACCCTCTTCTTCACGCTGTGGTGGCGTCAACTCGACGACGTAGCCGCGGACCGGCTGCTGGCAGTTGCCGGCGACCCCCGCTATTTCCTTGAGTCGCTCCGGCTCTTCAAGCCCTACACGCTG
The DNA here is from genome assembly GCA_964516885.1 of uncultured Anaerolineales bacterium. Taxonomy (GTDB): domain Bacteria; phylum Chloroflexota; class Anaerolineae; order B4-G1; family SLSP01; genus PWVB01. The sequence continues at coordinate 5,961 of CAZEXX010000015.1, forward strand.
AGCGAGCCCGAGGAACGGATCATCAATATCAAGGACGTCAACGGCATCAACAGCGTGCTGACGATCTACGATATGATCACGAATGGTCTAGAGTTTCACCTGACGGTTGACGGTGAAGAGCAGACGCTGACCCGGGGCCAGTTGATGGCGTACGTCTCCGATCCATCGGAGGAGGCGCGGGCCGCGGCCTACCAGGAACTGTACCGGGTCTACGGCGAGAATACCGATGTCCTGGCTGAGATCTACGCGGCGCGGGTGCGCGACTGGACCGAGGAACAGGTCAAGGTCCGGGGGTTTGCGAGCCCCATCAGTGTCCATAACCTCGCGAACGATCTTCCGGACGCTGTGGTCGAGACGCTGTTGGGGGTGATCAAGGCAAACGTGGGGCTCTTCCAGGAGTTTTTCAAGCTCAAGGCTCGAGAGCTGGGCGTCGACAAACTGCGACGATACGATCTCTACGCGCCGCTCTCGGCATCCGAGAGGAGCTACAGCTTCGATGAGGCTGTGACTCTGGTGGACCAGGGGTATCGGGCCTTCTCGCCTGTCCTGGCCGATCTGGCGAACCAGGTGCTGGCCGAGCGCCATCTGGATGCTGAGGTACGCCCGCGGAAGATGGGGGGCGCCTACTGTTACGGCGTGCTGCCCGGGGTCACGCCGTGGGTGCTGCTCAACTACACCGGCAAGATCCAGGCGGTCTCCACGCTGGCGCACGAGCTGGGCCACGCGGTGCACGCGATGATGGCCAGGGAGCACTCGGTGTTGACCTTTCATTCGGCGCTGCCGATGGCCGAGACGGCGTCGGTCTTCGGCGAGATGCTGCTTACCGACAAGCTACTGGCGGAGGAGTCGGATCCCTTGGTTCGGAAGACGCTCTTGGGGACCTTCCTGGACAGCGCTTACGCCACGATTGTCCGGCAGGGTTTCTTCGTGCTGTTTGAGAAGACGGCGCACAAGATGATTCTGGAGAATGCGACGCCGGATGCGCTCAATCAGGCCTACCTCAAGAATCTGGGAGAGCAATTCGGCGACTCGGTTGACCTGAGCGATGATTTCGCCCTGGAGTGGACCGCGATCCCGCACATCTACCATACGCCGTTCTACTGCTATGCCTATGCCTTCGGCAATCTCTTGGTGCTGGCGCTCTATCGCAGGTACAAAGAGATCGGGCAGGCCTTCGAAGCTGACTACTTGCGGATTCTGAACTACGGCGGATCAGCTGGCCCGGATCACATTATCACCGAGGCCGGCTTTGATATGAGCTCGGCCGATTTCTGGCAGAGCGGGTTCGATCTTCTGGCCGAGATGCTTGATGAGCTGAAGAAGCTGGTCTAGTAGGTGGTTTGCAGCTGACTCAATCAAACACGCACTCTGTACGTGATCAGGAGGCCCCTATGGGAAACGATCGTGACGGGAGAAACGATAGTGGCAAGATCCGGAACCGGCAGGAGACGTGGCGCGAGACGACCTATGAGACAACCCGGGCGCGCTTTCCCGAGCGTCGAGAGCACTTTGAGACGACATCTGGGATTCGGCTCGACCCGATATCGACACCATCCGACGTATCTGCGGAGTATCTGGCAGATATCGGGTTCCCCGGTGAATACCCGTTTACACGGGGTGTGCAGCCCACCATGTATCGTGGGCGCTTCTGGACGATGCGCCAGTATGCAGGCTACGCCTCGGCACGGGAGTCCAACGCGCGCTATCGCTATCTTCTGGAGCAGGGCCAGACCGGTCTGTCTGTCGCCTTCGATTTACCCACGCAGTTGGGGTACGACGCGGATGGTGAACTCGCCATTGGCGAGGTCGGGCGGGTGGGGGTCTCGATCAGCTGTCTGGACGATATGCGCCAACTCTTCGATCAGATCCCGTTGGATCAGGTGAGTACGTCGATGACCATCAACGCGCCGGCCGCCATCCTATGGGCGATGTACATCGCCGTCGCGAAGTCGCAGGGCGTGGCGCCGGCGCAACTCCGGGGCACGATTCAGAACGACATTCTGAAGGAATACGTGGCCAGGGGTACCTATATCTTTCCGCCGCGGCCCTCCATGCGCTTGATCACCGATACCTTCCGCTTTGCGGCAGATGAGGTGCCCCGGTGGAATTCCATCAGCATCAGCGGCTACCATATCCGGGAGGCCGGGAGCACGGCTGTACAGGAAGTTGCCTTCACGCTGGCGAACGGCATTGCCTACGTCCAGGCGGCGATCGATGCCGGGCTGGATGTGGATGACTTTGCGCCGCGCCTCTCGTTCTTCTTCAATGCGCATAACAACTTCTTGGAGGAGATCGCCAAGTTCCGCGCGGCACGGCGGATGTGGGCCCGGATCATGCGTAAGCGCTTTGGTGCACAGAACTACCGCTCATGGCGGCTGCGATTCCACACGCAGACCGCGGGCTCGACGCTGACGGCGCAGCAGCCGATGAACAACGTCGTCCGTGTGACGCTGCAGGCGTTGGCCGCGGTGCTGGGGGGGACGCAGTCCCTGCACACGAACTCCATGGACGAGGCCCTGTGGCTGCCAACGGAGGAGAGCGTGCGCGTCGCGTTGCGCACGCAGCAGATCATCGCACATGAATCCGGAGTTGCCGACGTGGTGGATCCGCTGGCCGGCTCCTATCATATGGAGAGGCTAACTGATGAGATCGAGCAGCGTGCCAACGCCTATATCGCGACCATCGACGAGCTTGGCGGTGCGCCGGTGGCCGTGGAGCAGGGCTATATGCAGGCCGAGATCGCCGAGGCGGCGTATCGCGCGCAGCTGGCCATCGAGCGCAAGGAGCGGGTGATCGTGGGCTTGAACGACTTCCAGGAAGCAGAGGCAGAGTTGGAGATCACGCAGCTCAAGGTGGACCCCGCGGTCGAACAGGATCAGCGTCGGTATCTGTCCGGCCTTCGCGCACGCCGGGACAATGCCCGCGTGTCTGGGCAGTTGAGCCGCATTGAGGCCGCCGCGCGCACCTCCGGCACGC
>CAZEXX010000015.1:9036-27084 GCA_964516885.1 uncultured Anaerolineales bacterium
AGTTTTCACCACGCAAGTGCTCAGTGGTTCAGCGATTCAACGACCCACCGATGGTGGCGCCCCGCACAAGAGCTCGTGATGTTGCAGATGTCCGCACGCGGCGCGAACTAACAGTTCGCGCTACGTAAACCGGCTTCGGGAGCCGCCGGGCCGGTTGTGCAAGTGCCTACTCTGTCCCTGCTTGTTGTCCAACATCCAACATCCAATATCCAACATCCAGCTCAGTGCCGCCCTCGGTTGTTCCAATTGCTGCGCAGATGGTCAAGGCAGATGAAGAGAACGTTTGGGGTATCTGCGTTTTCAGGGATCATGAAGCTATTATTTCCTGCAAACGAGTATAATGCAACCGTAGCTCCGACCTTTTCAGGTGACAGAATTGCAGTGTGATTCACTATGCTGGGGGAGATTCGATTAGCACCGAAAACCTCACACCACCTTTTTCGGAGGGCATAATGAGTCAGGTAGGGGGTAAGAAATGAACGAACCGAATGAACTCACCAGTGTTCGTAATCCACGGGTTAAGATGTGGGCAGCACTTCGGTTGCACAAACATCGTCAGAAGACCGGATTGTTCCTGGTCGAAGGCGCGCGGCTTGTGGCTGAGGCGTTGCTGACCCACCAGCCAATTGAGGCTATCATCTACTGCGAGTCGCTCCTGCGCACTGAGCGTGCGCGGCACATCGTCCAGTCGGTGCCCTCGAATATCCTGTGGCGGGTCAGCGAGGAGATCGCCAAGCGGCTGTCGGAGCGGAACAAGCCTGGTGAAGTGTTCGCTGTGTGCCGGCACATCGATGTGCCGTTGGACGCGCTTCCCAAAGAGGGGTATCCCTTCTTTGTGGTGCTGGATGAGCCGCGCGGGCCGGGCAATCTTGGGACAACGCTGCGGACAGCAGAAGGGGCCGGTGCCGACGCCCTTATTATCATCGAGCCTGCCGTGGACCTCTATCATCCGACCGTCGTGCGTACCACAGTCGGCTCCTTGTTTGGGTTTCCCATCGCGCGAGCGCCGAGCCGGCAGGCATTTCTGGATTGGTACGACCGGACGTGGGGCGCGCGGCCCGAGACACGTTGCATAGCCGCTACGCCCGAGGCCGAGCAGGACTATGCTACCCTCGATGATCTGGACTCGCCTGTGCTTGTGCTCTTTGGGAATGAAGATCGTGGGATTGCGCCGGAATTGCGAGAGCGGGCTAACTCCAAGATTAGCATCAAGATGCTGGGTAGGGCCGACTCGCTCAACACGGCGAGCGCAGCCGCCGTGATCATATGCCACATCGTGCGCAAGCGTGGCAGCAGTCGGTTTGCTATACCCCAGCACCTGCGCGTACCGGAGGGATTTGAGCAGCCGAAGAGAAGCAGCGAGAGAGGATGATTGCCCCGAGCGATCCGGATCTATAGCTCATCGGTAGCATAGGAGAATCCGCTCGATGTGTACGCACATCGAGCGGATTCTCCTATGGCCTCATCTCAGCTGGATGTCAGGAGCCCCTGCGGCTCATATGATCTCCACACTAACTTTCTTCTCCATTTTCGCACCCAGGATCCGGGCTAGCGAGCGGATTGCGTTGATAGTTTGACCTTTCCTCCCGATCATTCTACCCATGTCCCCGGACGCAACGTTCATCTCGATCATAATCACGGTCTCGCCGATGGCTTCGGTAATTCGGACGGCGTCGGGATCGTCTGTGAGGCTCTTGGTGATGTATTCCACCATCTCCTTGATCGCGGTCATTGTCCTCTCCTTGCTGGCGCTGAATAGGGGTTCGCGTCCTCCACCTGTTACCAGTATACCCGCTATCCTGTAGTGTGACAAGGATTTGCACTCATTGAGACTCGCGCACATTTTCATTGCGTTATTGTGAACAGTCGCCCATCGCTGCGGCCGAACACCTCCGGGAAGTAGAACTCAGTGGCTGTGGTGGGAATGACGTGATAGTCGCCGGGCAGCGTCGCGCGGAACGTGTAGCTGTATTCGTAGGTGCCTGCGGACAAGTAATCCGAGAACAGGACCACTTTCTCATCGCGCAACTCACTGCGGCTGTACCAGTGCCACCACCACCAATAACGCGAACTCTCGCGCTGCAGGCTCGGTCCCATCGCCAGCAGGCTGGTGGTTGCCAGCCCGGTATCGACTGCCTCGCCGCCGGCCGGCAAGGGATCCTCGACGATCACGTAGTAGCGATCGTGCGGCGAGATGATCGTCAGATCGACACGTATGACGTCGCCGAGCTTCGCCTCAGTCACCTCGGGGCATTCTCTGCGGTCCTGGGCCTCACAGCTTGCCAGCGTGTACTTGCGTTGGACGATGAAGCCCCGGTCCTCCGGCTCGATGCTCTCCACGGGGAGGTAGACCTGCAGGTGGGCGGTGTAGTAGAGCCGTCCGCTGCCGTCGGTGCGCGCTATGGTCAGCGCGTTAGTGGTATCCGGGTCGAGCTCCGAGATCGGGATGACTGTTGTCACGCCTTCGGCCACGGTCTCTCGCGTCGCCGTGCCCACGGCTGTCTCCACATCGTTCAAGTAGAGGCCGAAGTCATAATCGGCATCAAGTTCACCGGTCTCCACCATCCAGTCTGTCAGGGCGATCAGGGCCCACGCCGTCTCCTGCGTGGTCTCCCAGATGCCGACTTTGCGTGCTACCATCAGCCAGCGCACGGCATTGGGGATCAGCGCGTTGTCCGGGTCCAACCTGGCGAAGGTGTCGAGGATGATCGCTGTGGAGCGCGTATCGGTGTTCATCGCCCACCAGTCGTGGCGCGATTCCTCCCAGTGGGTGCCCGTGGCGCTCAGGATCGCGGCATTGTTGAGGTCCGAGAGGAGCGTGTTGAGCCGGGCGTCCGCCGGGTTGCCCAGCCAGATGGCCTGTGCCAGGTAGGCACGTGCATAGGTGCTGAGTTTCTCGCGGTTGTCATACAGCCTATCCAGGTCAGCGCGGTCAACGGCGTTGCCCTCTGCCAGCACATAGAGCAGCCACGCCTGCCGGTTGGCATCCCGGTAGTGATCCAGCTCGCGGATGCCTTGGACTTGGGACTGCAGATAGCTCAATCCGCTGTTCAGGACGTAGGGTTCGACGGTGAAGCCCGCCTCCTGCGCCCGGAGCAGCGCGAAGACGACGTACGCGCTGACGTAGACGTTACTCTGCCTGAAGCTCGGACGATACCACCATCCCCAGCCCCCATCGGGGTTCTGCTGGTTGGCGAGTTTGGCCAGGCCTTCCTTGACCAGGCCGGGGAGCTTCGCCTCGAGCTCGGGATTATCGATACCCAGGCTCTGCAGCGCGTTGTAGGTCAGGACGTTGGGCAGGAACCGGCTCACTGTCTGCTCTGTGCACTCGTACTCGTAGTGCTCCAGATAGTCCAGCCCCTCCTGCATCGCTGCGGCCAGGCTGGGGTCCAGATGTACGGTCAGCTGTCCGCGGCGATCATCGAACTCGGGAGGCAGGGCGATGGCCTCGGTTTGCGCGCCGCCCTCCGTCAATTGCCCTGCGGTGCCCACGGTGTCCGGCGCGGTGTACCGCAGCACCAGCAATGAGCCGTCCGGCCCGGTCGTGAGCCGTGGTTTGCTGGCGTCGGTGAAGTCTCCCGCGGTGGCGCTGAAGACCACCTCGACTTGTGTGACGTCGTTGACGGTGGTCCACCACGTCACCTTGGCCTCACTGTGCGGGGCGATGGTGACGGTCTGTTGTGCGGGCGTCTCGGCGCCGATCTGAAGGCCCGCGCCGCTCAGCCCGACCTCGACATCGAGCGATACGTCGGTGTTATTGGTGACGTTGGCGGCGAGCTGGGCGCGGTCGTCCACGACGAAGAATCTGGGGGTGACCGGGCGGATCAACAGGGGCTTTGTCGCGACGACATCCATCGTGCCTTCGCCGACAACGGTATCGGCGGTCAGCCCGACTGCCCGCGCGACCCAGGTTGTGAGGTTGTCCGGCAGAGTGACGGTGACCGAGGCCTGTCCGCTCCGATCCGTCACGATCACCGGCGTCCACGAGGCGGTATCGGCGAAGCTCTCGCGTACCTCGATGTCCGCGGGCGGCGCAGCGATGCTCTCGTTTTCTGCCTTCGCCGCTCCTCTTCCCAGCATAGCTGTGGGCATGGCGGCCGGTGCCTCCATCATCGGCATGGCCTCCTCCGTCATCTCCCCGTCATCGGCGAAGGCCATAGCCTCCTGAGTCTCCACGATCTCGATGTCGAGTTCTTCCTGGTAGCGATTCACCGACACGCTAAGGCCGCTGGCAGTGTTGATCTGGAGCTGGCGCCGGGCGTACAGCGCGCTGAGGATGTCCTGGGTACGCGGCTTGAGACTTAGCACGGCCTTATCGACAACATCCAGCGACAGCTCTGCCCCGGCAACCGGTCGGCCGTCAGGGTGCAGCGCTGTGATTGTGTAGGTGACGTCCTCACCGGGTTGCGCCTGTTCGAGGTCCGCCTCAACTTGGACCGACAGTGTCTTGGGTGCCGGGTTGACCTCCAGTGGCAGGAGGCCCATCTTGAACTCGGCCGGTCCTGATCCGTGCGGCGTGATCAGAACCACCGACACGTAGATGTTTGGAATATCGCCTGCTTCAATGGGTAGCCGGTAGATGGTGCTGTTAGTCTCAAGGTGAAGCACATCATACCGGCGGATACCCTCGCGCTCCACGGTCACCAGGGCCAGTTGAGGTGACTCCAGCGGCGAGGGGATCAGGATCTCGGCGGTCTCGCCGACCTGGTAGGTGCTCTTGTCACTGACCAGGGTGATCCGGTCGTGGTTCTCTCGACGCCACGCCACTGTGTCACTGCCCGATACCCAGATGAAGATCGAGGTGCGAATATCCTCTGTCTCAGCGGTCGGACCGGCGGGCGTCGCCACGACGTGGTAAGATCCGCCCTCCGCCGGGACGAAGGTGGCAACGGCTTCTCCCAGGTGGTCCGTTGTGATAGTGGTTTCATCGATCAAGGTCTCCTTTGTTTCCCAGGACCATCGTCCACCGCCGGCGTCGTTTTCGACAAAGGTGTTGATCCACTCCCGGCGGTAGAGGCTCACTTTGATGTCATTGCCGCTGAGCCGCGTGCCCTGCCAGTCCACGGTCACCAGATCGATGTCGGTCTCCTCGCCGGCCTGGCTGACGTAGGTGCGAGGCTGCAATCCGATATAGAAAGGCCCCGGGTGTACCATGGTGCTTGTCCGCCCGCTGATCTGCTGGTTGTCGGGCCCCACGGCTGTGGCCTCAAGGATCACCCGCTGGGTGCCTGTGGGGAGAACTTCGGCAAGCTCCTTCCCGGAGATCGTGACGGCCAGCCGTCCCTCGTGGTCGGTCGTGCCTGTGCCGCTGAGCAGCGATTCGGCAGCCGGCGGGTCATACCACCAGCAGCCGAAGCAGCGATAGGGATCGTCCGTATCGCTGAAGGTGTATTGTCCGCCCCAGGGTGGCTCGAAGATGGCGGACTCGGTCAGGAGATTCCAGGTCACCGCGGTCTCCTTCAGGGGACCGCCGAAGAAGTAGGCGACCTCGATCGTTATCTCGAGCGCGTCCCCGCGCTGGATCTCGGCCGCGGCCGATGTCACGTCTATCTCAAATTCCGGCGCGCGGTAGGCGGCGACGGTGAAGTACGTCTGGTTGTAGTGATCGGCAAACGTTGCGCTGATCACGTACTCGCCGAGGGAGGCGTTGGCGCCCAGTTCGAGCGAACCATTGAATGTGCCGCTATCACTGACCGGTAGGGGCTTATTGTACAGGACCTCACCGGTGATGCCGCGGATTTCGATGGTCACCGACGAGATGCCGGGCAAGCTGTACTGAGCGTCATCCTCGGCTCGGATCACGCCTTTGAAGGCCACGGTCTGGCCGGGACGGTAGATCGCACGATCGGTATAGATGTAGGCCCGGTAATCCTCGGAGGACAGGCCCCCACCGACGCCGAAGTCCCAGGAGCTGATGCCGCGGCCCCAGTCTGAGGCGACGGCGGCGAACGGGGTCTCGCTCAGGACCATCAGGCTGTGGTGGCGGTGGGGTAGCTCCAGACGTGCGATGCCCTCAAGATCGGTGGTGGTGCTGGCCCGGCGCCCCTGATAGATCTCGGTGACTGTGAGGTCCAGGTTGGGCACCGGCTCGCCGGTGGCCAGGTTCACGGCCCAGATCAACGTCTCCTCCGGTCCGGTCTTCAGGGTGAGGTTCAACTCGGAGACGACGAGGATGTGACGCTGTATTCTGCGCCACGAGTCGCGGTCCAGGTTCGGGGCTTCGACGTCGAGCAGGTAGACGCCCGGGGAAAGGGTGCCCCCCGGTTCTTCGGTGAGATCGATCACCGACTGCTGCTGTTCGTTCAACGGCGACGGTAAGGTCTCACGCCACTCGCGGATCAGCGAGTTCTTCGGCAGGGCCTTGTCCCAATCCTGCCATTGCCACGGTTCCTCCTGGAGCGCGCTGATGGGCAGTCCGTAGAGCCGCAGATTGAGCCGGTCGAGGTTCAGATGGGCGATGACCAGGCGTGCCGGCAGGGCAGTGTCGTAGGTGCCGATGAAATCCGGCGTGCGGAGCTGGTAGGTGGGGGGTAGCTGGGCGGTGGTGAATCTCACCGTGCGCCCGCGTGGGATCGTGTTGCCGTAGGGATCGGCGATGCCATCCGCGATCCTGACCTCATAGTCGGTGGACGGCTGCGCGCCGAAATAGAGCACGAAGGTGTTGTTATACGCCGAGAAGTAGGTGTGAACCTGCGTAACTGAGAGCGGCGGCGTCATGGCCAAGTTGGGCATCACCGTCGCAGGGTCGATGGGTGTGTTGAAGACGATCCGGAACTCCGTGTGGGACGGGGCATTTCGATCCCCATTCTTGGGATAGGTCTCTACGATCTTTGGCAGGGGTACCGTAGTGAACTTCCAGGTGTAGGGCTGGGCCATGCCTCTCCCACCAGCGGTTGAGGTAACGCTGGCATCGACCGCCGCTGTGTAACGGGTGTCGAACTCCAGGGGCCGGGTCGGCGTGAAGATCAACGTTTGGCCCTGTACGTCGACTGTGCCGCGTACACCGCTTCCCAGGACGCCGGCTCCTCGCAAGCTGAATGCTTCGGTGGCTGACGCGGCGTCGATGGGTTGGTTGAAGTCCACGGTGATGGCCGTGTTGATATCGACCAGGGTCGCATCTTCCCGAGGAGCTACCCAGAGCACCTTGGGTGGCACGGTGGCGAACTGCCACGTATAGGCTTCTGAGAGCGGTGTGCCGGATAGATCCCGCAGCTCATCAGAGACTGTGACCTTGTAGGTGATGCCACCTGCCAGTGGCACCTCTGGCTGGAAGACGTAGATGGATGTGTTAAGCCATTCGCCGCTGCCTGCCAGTGCGGGCTCGAAGCTGAGCGGATCCGGCAGTGTTTCCATCTGCTGGAGGGTTGTCAAAGGGACGACTGGCCGGCTGAACATCACCGTGATCATAGCATCCGTCTCGACATCGGTGGTGTCGGTCGCCGGGATGACCTGGGTGACCTGTAGCGCGCCGACCGTCGAGAAGCGGAAGGTGTAAGGTTGGCGCAGGGTTTCGCCTGTACGGGCCCTGGCGTCTTGGGTCAGGATCACGTCGTATGTTTCGTCGCGCGGCAGCTCTGCCCTTGGGGAGAAGGTGACCGTCCGATCATCGACCCAGGAGAGAGTACCGTCAACAGCCTGTGTGGTGCCGGCCCGCTCAACCCGCAGGGCTTTGGCGACCGTCTGTTGGTCCATCGGCTTATCGAAGACGAGTTCGATTGTGCCGTCGGGCGCCAGCATCTGGCCTTGCTTGGGACTGCGCTGGATCAAGATAGGTGCCAACATATCTGAGGGGACGGGCGTATAGGGGATGACAGGACGTGGCGGCACGGGAGTCGCCGTTGCCGTCGGCGTTGGCGATGCCGGGGGCTCAGGTTCCGGTGTCTTGGTTGAGGGCGTGACGGCCGCGCAGGCCAGCGAGACAACGACCAGAAACAATATCGTGACTAGAACGAGCGACCGCAGGACAGACTGATTTTGTTTGTTCATGACGCCTCCTGTGCTTAAGACGTACCGGCATCGTCCAATGTTCCACGCGTGCGATGAATCGGTTAGTCCATATCGCGACCAAACCCCCATCGCTCATAGACATCCTGGAACGCTGTCAGGATCTGTTCCTTGGTGAAACCGACGCCCTCGAGTGAGTATTGATGATCGGTCTTGTGGTGGCGTGCTTTCTCGGTTTCCTCCTCCAGGATCTTCGCGAACTCCGCACTGATCTCCAGGCCAAGCTGCGCGTAGATCTTCGACACGATCTTTTGGGGGTTGGCCACCAACTCGTGGAAGTTGACCAAGGCCCGGCTATCTTCAGGCGCCTCTTCCAGGCGTTCGACGGGGTACCGGTACCAGTGCTGGGTGGATCTGAGGATGTATTCGGTATGTGGATATCGCTGATCCGGTTGTGCTAACATACGCCACCAATGGGCCGAGAGGCTGGCGTAGGAGGGCACCATCTTTAGCGGGTTGCGGGCCAGGTAGATGATCTTCGCGCCGGGGAAGGTGCGGTAGAGGGCGTCGACTTTGGGGCTGAAGAAAGGGTTCTTGGATAGGATATGGCGGGATTCGCCGTGAGCCAGAAGATGTCGCTGCAGACAGTGCTTGTAGAAGCGCATCACCTTGCGTTTCTCGCCACGGGAGAGCTGCGTGTCAAAGAAGACGAAGGGGTAGGTAGCTTTGGGGAAGCCGAAGAAGAGCCCAGCGATGATCGTGGCTCCCTGGTGGATCAGGAAGTACTCGTCCTCTTCCGGCACGACCAGGCTCATCTTGTGCATCACGTTGGAGGCGCTGACGAAGTGGCGGTCAAACCAGTGCAGACCACGATGGAGCAGACCCCCCAGCCGACGATCGAGGGCCGCTACGGCCCAGGCTATCTTACGTTGGGTGACCGAAGGCGCGAAGAGGATCTCCCACAGGTGGATGCTGCTGAAGTTCTCTTCATCCTTGGCCAACAGGCGGTGCAGAAACGTCGTGCCGCTGCGTGGGTTGCCCACGATGAAGAGCGGCTTCTTGATTTCCTGCTTCCGGTAGGCCGGGAATAAGATCTCATCCAGTCCGAAGTTTAGCCAAGTGATGATCTCAACGGCAATGTAGAGCGTGTAGAATACGAGCAGGATGGCAATGCGTTTGGGGGTCAGCCTTGCCAGAGTGTTCTTGGCCCTGAAGAAGGCCAGGTAGGTGATGCTCAGGACACGTCGGAAGCTATAGCTCACTGGTTTCCCTCACGAGAGGTCGCCGCTGGGCGCCACTACGGTATCCGGTACGATCCACTGGAGAATGACCGATCCTCGCCGACAGAGTCTCTCATACGATTATAGCACGCTTCCGGCTCAGGATTCTGGAGAGATTGTTGAGGTTTTGGTCAACGGACTTATACTGCTGTGGGCCAAATCCGTACGCGAGTCCAGGAGGCGCTATGGTAGCACGGCGAGACGCGTTTTTCGGCATACACTTCGATCTGCATGCCAGTGCGAAAGATCGTGAGCTCGGGGCCGACGTGACCGAGGAGATGATCACATCTCTCATTCAGCGGGTCCGTCCGGACTATATTCAGCAGGACTGCAAGGGGCATCCTGGATATACGAGCTACCCGACCCAGGTGGGATGGGCATCCCCGGGAATCGTCAAGGATGCGCTCGCGATTTGGCGTAAGGTGACCAAGCGCCACGGTGTGCGGCTCTTCATCCACTACTCCGGCGTCATCGACCACCGCGCTGTCGAGGCCCATCCGGAGTGGGCTGCGCGAACGGTGGAGGGAGAGATGGCGCCGAACGGGGCCACAAGCACGTTTGGCCCTTATGTGGACCAGCTCCTGATTCCTCAATTGAAGGAAGTCCTGAGCACCTACGGTTTGGATGGTGCGTGGATCGACGGCGAATGCTGGGGCACGGAGATCGACTATAGCCCGATGGCACTTGAGGCCTGGCAGAAGGCAACCGGATACGAGGACGCCCCGCTCTCGCCGGACGAGCCTCACTGGCACGAGTGGCTGGAGTTCCACCGGCAGCAGTTCGAGCGGTACCTGACGCACTATCTGGATGAACTCCACGCCTCTATGCCGGACGTCGAGATCACCAGTAATTGGATGTACACGGGGTTTGTGCCGCGCCCGGTTCGGGCCCCGATCGATTTCATCTCGGGTGATTTCAGCGCCCAGGACTCTGTGAACACGGCGCGTTTCGAGGCGCGGTATATCGCCAACACCGGGTTGCCCTGGGACTTGATGGCGTGGGGATTCTCGTGGTGGGGGGATGGAACAACACGCCACAGGACGCATAAGCCGGCGGTGCAATTGCAGCAGGAAGCCGCCGTTGTGCTTTCGCAGGGCGGCGGGTTCCAGGTATACTATCCACCAACCCGTGCGGGATGGGTCGATCCGCATCTCGTTGATGTACTCGGTGAGGTCGCAGACTTCTGCCGCGAGCGACAGGCCGTATCTCATAGGACCGAGAGCGTGCCGCAGGTCGCCCTGCTCCTGTCCAGTGTGGCATTTTACGACAAGACGCCGAGCGTGCTGCGCGCTTACAACGGCGAGCACAACGCGCTTGAGGGGACCCTACACGCTCTATTGGAGTGCGGGTACTCGGTGGACGTGGTGGCGGAGCACCAGATTGCCGGACAACTTGACGACTATCCGGTGATCGTCCTGCCTGAAGTGCATAGACTGGCACCGGACTTTCGGGCGTCGTTGGTGGACTATGTCCACCGGGGCGGCAACCTGCTGCTCATCGGCGCGGAGACAGCACAGCTCTTTGGCGAGGAGCTCGGGGTGACCCTGATCGGGGAACCGGCTCTGCGCCAGGACTATCTCGATACTAGTGTGCCGATGGGCATGTGTGAGGGAATCTGGCAGGAAGTAGAGCCGGTGACGGCACGGGTGGTGGGCCGGCGATACCCGACTTTTGATCCTAGAAAACACGGGCGGCCGGCTGCGACGGTGAATGATCTCGGGAAGGGCCGTATCGGTGCAGTCTACGGCCCTCTTGGCACTGTGCACCTCAAGGTCCATACACCACAGATTCGTGACTTCCTGCGGAACATGATGGCGGATCTGTACCCCGAGCCTATGGTTGAGCTTTCGGGACCACCTTGCATCGATATGTCTGTTCGCCGTAAGGGGGATCGGCTGCTGGTCCATCTGGCAAATACAGCCGGGATGCAGGTTGCGTCGACCTATACGATCCTGGACTATGTACCACCGGTGGGTCCGCTGACGCTTCGCATCAGGATGGATGCCCCACCTGCTGCTGTGTCGCAAGTGCCCGCCGGCGCGGTTGATCACGCGTGGCAAGACGGTGTGCTTACGGTGCAGCTCCCCACGCTAGAGATTCATGCCGCAATTGTAATCGATGGACGCTCTCTGAAGCCGTTCACTGAAGTATAGTTCATGCCATTTGAGGAGGCTATTTATGCTGGTTGGGATCTCACCTCTGCTTAGTCCGGAGCTGCTGAGTGTGCTGTATCGCATGGGGCACGGTGATGAGATCGTGTTGGCAGATGCCCATTTCCCCGGTGAGACCTTCAACGAGCGTGTGATCCGCGCCGATGGTCTCGGGGTCGCTGACTTGCTTGACGCTATCCTGCCGCTCTTGGTACTGGATAGCTATGCGGAAAGCCCGGTGATGATGATGGACGCTGTGCCCGGTGATGAACTTGATCCTGCGGTCGAGAAGAGCTATCGGGCTGCGATTGATCGGCACTGGGCCGATACGCCGGCTATTGCCCGTATCGAGCGCTTTGCTTTCTACGAGTGTGCCAAGAGCGCGTTTGCAGTTGTCATGACCGGCGAGACTGCAAAGTACGGCAATATCATACTCAAGAAGGGCGTCACCCCTATCACATAGAACGAAGTGGCGCAGTCTTGGCCCATAACCAACCACAATCCTTGCCAACATCGGGACCAAGTCTGCCAAGGCGCCGTTCAGAGTGGGCAGGGGGCAATCTCGAGGGGCTGGCGACGGGCCTCTGTTGGGCAATCACCCATTCTGGAGCGCGCCCAAGGAACTTGATCCTCAAGTGCAATGTGCTAAAATGATGCCTGTGGAGACCCGTGTCGTGTTCATGGGAACACCAGAGTTTGCACTCCCCACGTTGGCGAGGCTTGTCGAGAGCTACACCGTGGTGGGTGTTGTGACACAGCCCGACCGTCAATCCGGTCGGGGGCGTCGTGTTGCCGTGCCGCCGGTGAAGAAGCTGGCTCTGGCTGAAGGTATCCCGGTCTTCCAACCCGACCGCTTGCGCAATGTGGAGGCGGTTGAGCATATTCGTGCCTGGGCACCGGATGTGGCCGTGGTGGCTGCCTATGGGCAGATCCTACCGGCATCGGTGCTCGAGATCCCGAAGTTCGGCTTCTTGAACGTTCACGCATCGCTGTTGCCGCGCTGGCGCGGGGCATCCCCGATCCAGGGGGCGCTGCTGGCCGGCGATACGACTACCGGTGTGACGATTATGAAGCTGGATGAGGGCCTTGACACAGGGCCCATACTCGGGATGCGCGAGACCCCGATCGGTCCGCAGGAGACCGCGGGAGAACTGGAAACTCGCCTGGCCACGATGGGTGTGGATTTGCTGATGGAGGTCATGCTGGCGTACCTGGCGGGCGAACTCACGCCACAGCCGCAACCGGAAGAGGGTGTTACAATCACGCGACGTATTCGCAAGCAGCAGGCCCGTTTGGATTGGTCTGATTCTGCTGAATCTCTGCACAATCAAGTCCGGGCGTTTTCCCCGGCCATTGGTGCTTATACGTTCTGGGACGGTACGCGTGTGAAAATCCTGCGCTCTGAGGTCGTCTATCCGGAGACCATTCCAGAGAGTGGGCCGGGGGCAGTCTTTCTGTTGCAGGAGATGCCTGTTGCCGTGACGGGTCAGGGGTGTCTCAAGTTGGTTTATGTGCAGATGGCCGGCAAGCGTCCTATGGACGGTGGCGCATTTGTGCGTGGCAGGACAGATTTTGTGGGGACTCGGTTGAGTTCCCAAGAACCGGGCGAGTGAGCATCACGAGTCGCCCGGTTGGCTTTTCGGAGAGCGACTAGTAGGCGCTTTGATGGTGTCTGTAGGTCAAAGACACGGGTATGGGTACTTACCGAAGTCAGGATCTGACTCTGGAATTCAAGGAGGTTCTATGTCTGGTCATAGCCATTGGCAAACGATTCGCCGGAAGAAGGAAAGCAACGACGCTAAGCGAGGCGCAGTATTCACGAAGATCTCTCGGGAGATCGTCATCGCCGTGCGTGAGGGTGGTGGGCGCGACGCCGAGACCAACATTCGCCTGCGCGTGGTCTTGGACAACGCACGCTCGATGGGCATGCCCAAGGACAGCATCGAGCGCGCGATCAAGCGCGGTGCCGGCGAGGACAAGGACGGCGCGGAGATCATCGAGGTTGTCTACGAAGGGTATGGCCCCAACGGAGTGGCGATGATGATTGATGTCGTCACGGACAACCGCAACCGCTCTGTCGCGTCTGTGCGTCACGCTCTGTCGCGGGTGGGCGGCTCGATGGCGAACCCCGGTGCTGTTGCATGGCAGTTCGATCGCCGTGGCACGATTCAGGTGCCGGCTTCTGTCGACTACGAGGAGCTGTTCATGGTCGCCGTTGAGGCCGGTGCTCTGGACGTGACAGAGGGTGAGGGCGAGGACGCCCACGAGATACTGACGGAATCCACCGATCTGCACGTTGTGAGCGATGCGCTCAAGGGATCGGGCATTCCTGTCAACGGAGCGGAACTGGTCATGATACCGCAGAACGAGATCGCGTTGGACGAGAGGGATGCAGTCAAGATTCTGCGCCTGATCGATGCGATCGAGGAGCTCGATGACGTGCGTCGGGTGTACTCCAACCTGGAGATGACCGAGGAAGCTGTCAACGCGTACGCTGCTGCCGCGGGAGACTAATGCGGGTCTTGGGGATCGATCCTGGAACCGCGATAACCGGCTATGCAGTTGTTGAGGAAACGGCAGGGAGTCTTCAGATGATCACCCTTGGGGTGATCACTACCCCAGCCAAGACGCCCCTGCCCTCGCGGTTGCAGACGATTCACAACGAGCTGAAAGAGATCGTTGCCGAATACGAGCCGGAGGCTGCGGCTGTGGAGGAGTTGTTCTTCAGCCGCAATGCGCGTACGGCAATGTCGGTGGGGCACGCACGCGGAGTCATCCTGCTTGCCCTGGCCGACTCAGATCTGCCGATTGCCGAATACACGCCCATGCAGATCAAACAGGCGGTGACCGGGTATGGCAACGCGAACAAGCACCAGGTCCAAGAGATGGTGCGCATGCTCCTGGCGCTGTCGGAAACCCCTCGACCCGATGACGCGGCAGATGCTGCAGCTGTGGCGATCTGCTATCTTCATCGTGTCAAGCTGGATAGTTTGCTTAGCAACTAAGGTGGGCTAGACCATGATTGCTCTGCTCAATGGCAAAGTAGTCAGTGCTGAGAACGGCTATGTCGTTCTGGACGTGGGCGGTGTTGGCTTTGGTCTCCATGTACCGGTCTCCCTGGCCCTGCGCGCCGGTGAGCAGGCCGTCCTGTACACCTACCTTCAGGTGCGGGAGACCGCACTGACCCTCTACGGTTTTACAGAACCTGAGGAGAAAGAGCTCTTTGAGCTGCTCCTGAGCGTGTCCGGTGTGGGCCCCAAGGCCGCGCTCAGTTTGATGGGGACGCTGGCCCCTGAGACGCTGCGGCGGGCGATACTCAACGGCCAGGCTGACGTGCTCGCGCGTGCCCCCGGCGTCGGTAGGAAGACCGGTGGCGCTATCGTGCTGCATCTCAAGGACAAGATCAAGCGCTACGAGGGGCTGGCGGTTCGTGTCTCGGAAGACGATGCTGATGTTATCGGTGCACTCACCGCATTGGGATTCAGCATTGTGGAGGCACAGCGCGCGCTTCAGCAGCTGGATCGCGATAGTGCATTGTCCTTGGACGAGAAGATTCGTCAAGCTCTGACGTATCTGGGGCAGTAGGCGCGCCTCTGCAATGATGGTCTGAGTGACTGGCGATATCTGTGGCAGTCTTGGCACTACCGGAGCCTGGTATTGTGGGTTGTTGGGCGTCACGATTGCTTAAGCGGGTTCCACGTGTCCGGCAGCAGGCCTGTCGCCAGAGATCTGACGCCGGCCCGCGATCAGGCTCCGCCGCGCACACTCAACCTTCACGACACATGACCCACAGGTGTACCGGTCGGCTGCGACGGGTTATTCCTCTTGTGCTGGCAGCCGTGTTGCTCATCTCAGGCTGCCGTGCACCTACACTCCAAGACCTCCTCCCCAAGCCGGTGCCCGGCATCATCAAGGTGGGACTTGTGGCGCCCTTCGAGGGAAGTTACCGTCATGTCGGCTACGATGCCGTCTATGCGGCGCGGCTGGCCGTGCGCGAGATCAACGCTGCGGGCGGCATCGACGGTAGGCAGCTTGAACTGGTCGCGTATGATGATCGTGGCGATGCAGCGCTGGCTGCGCAGATCGCGGCTAATCTGATCATCGATCCGGATGTTGTGGCGGTGATCGGTCATTATCGCCCGAGGACAAGCGCTTCGGCCGGGACCGTCTATGCCGAAGCGGGACTACCCAACCTGGTCATCGGCGATAGCGCCTCGCCATCCGCCACAGCGTGGTTTTTGGCGCCGCCACCGGCGAGGGTGGCCGAGGCGATGCAGAGGGTGGGACTGGCGTCGAACCCGGAGACAGCCGGTGTGTGGACAGATGCACAAGCTCCCGAGGCGTCGGCGGAGCACCTGGGCGCCTATTTGGCCGACCGTGCGGTGAAACCGGTGGCGGGCGATCAGGCCGAGGTGGTCTTCTCTTTCCTGGGCGCCGCTGACACTGCGTCGCGGTTGGCAGACTTGCGAGCTGCCGGGTGGATGGGCCGAGTCGTGGGGACCGCTGAGCTGGCGTCAGCGGCATTCCTGGCAGTTGGTGGTGACGTTGTCGTCGGGGCCCAGTTTGTCACTCCCTATCCGATGCCTCAGGATCTGCCGGATACCCAAGCGTGGATCGCAGCCTACCGTGCTATGGGCCCGCATGTCCCCAATCCCGGCCCCTATGCGTTGCCTACATACGAAGCGGTGTACCTTATCGCCGAGGGCCTGTCATCTGTGCTGGAAGACGCTTCGCCGACCCGCCGAGCTCTGGGCCAGGCCCTGCGTGATGTCGGCCGCAGTGGCCGACTGGGGGAGATCCGGTGGGATGCCGGCCGCTACTGGGAGTTGATGCCATTCTACCACTATCGCTGGACGGAGGAGAGTGTTCAGCTTGTGCAGGTATTGCCCTGAATGCCTATGGATTCCCCTTGATGACAGCCTGACCGCGTGCGAGGGGAGTGCTCCCTGCGGTTTCTGGGCGACTGGGGAAAAGGCAACCACGAATCACACGAATCTTCACTGATCTGGCCCTGCAGTCTTGGCCCAGGATCACCTTTTTTGCCCATCGCCGTCAGGGCCAAAACTGCTAAGGATCGGGCCACGATGGGCGGAGGGGTGCCTGATGTTGCTGCGTAGAACCCTGGGGTGAGATCATCCCCATCGTGGCCCGATCCCGTTTTCTTGTGGCGATTTGCACTGCGTGGTACAATAAGTCTGTCACGCCATAGGGGGAGGTATCCATGGAGTCTGAGACAATACAAGCGAGCAACGTAATCCCACCCGAAGAGCCTACTCAGGCTGTCGCTACGCCGCTGACGCCGGAGGAGAAGGCCGCCAAGCGCACCCAGATGTACATTATCGGCGGTGCAGTTGGGTTCCTGGTCCTTCTGACCGCTGCAATCGTCTTGATGGCTAGCTTCCCGGCCGCGACTGTGGTTGTGCGCGATATCGCGATTGTCTTCGTCGCGGTTGCCACCTTCCTGATCGGTCTGGCGATGATCCTGTTGATCTTCCAGCTCCAGGTCTTGATCCAGGTGCTCCGGGATGAAATCCAGCCGTTGTTGCGGTCGGTGAACGATACCGTTTCGACGGTTCGAGGGACGACCGAGTTTGTCAGTCACAGTATGGTCAGTCCGATCATCAAGGCCGCGGGTTTCACCGCGGGTTTTCAGCAAGTTGTGCGTGATGTGGTCGGTGTGGTCAAGGCCGTGCGGCCTCGTAAGGCAACCCGTGTTCCTACCAGTGTAGATGGAGGCGATAAAGATGTCCAAGCAGGAGAGTGAATTCGGTACGTTCGTCGTTGGTTTCTTCGTCGGCACCCTGCTCGGCGCAGCGGCTGGCCTGTTGTTCGCGCCGCAGTCGGGTGAGGAGACGCGGGATCAGATCCGTCAGAAGTCGGTAGAGTTGAGCGAGCAGGCAGCGCAGAAGGCTGAGGAAGCTCGGACCAAGGCTGAGGAGATTTTGGCCGAGGCGAAGGTCAAGCTCGAAGAGGCCACTCAGGAATTGCAGACCCGCGCCAAGGAGATGCAGGCGCAGCTTGAGACCATGGGCAAGGCCGCCGAGGAGCTCTCGGAAGAGGCGACTGAGGTGGTCGAAGATGTAGAGGCCGCGACTTCAGAAGTCGTGGCAGAGGAGGCCTCCGCAGAGGAGGTTGCCGAGGAGGCGTAGTCCTTCGGTCGGCAATCCAGGTGTCACGATTTCAGCAGGGCCCGCTACCCAGCCTCAGGTAAGGTAGTGGGCTCTGTGTTTTCTCCGAAACCTTATCCCTTGTTCCTTATCCCCTGTTCCTTTGTCTGCCCGAAAAACCTTGCGCAACTCGCAAATCGTGGTATACTTTTTTTTGTCAAACGTTGGGGGCTCGTCTAACGGTAGGACAGTGGACTCTGAATCCATATGTGGGGGTTCAAATCCTCCGCCCCCAGCCACAAGAAAACGCCCGGGCATTTGCCCGGGCGTTTTCGGTTGACTCTTCGCAGTAGCTGCTTCTCCTCAGTCTAGGGAGCGCCTGTCTTCATAACCAGCGGCAGATATGTCCTGTAGCGGGACCGGGTGATCGTTACCTGGTTGTTCGACGTCTCACTCTCCTTGGACGTCGTCTCTATGACGGCTGTGCTGGTCAGGAGCCCTTCGGTTGTCTCGCTGATTGTGCCGGTGACGGTGATCACGCCACCCGTGCCGGCAGGGAGATCCGCG
>CAZEXX010000016.1:0-26992 GCA_964516885.1 uncultured Anaerolineales bacterium
CAGCGCAATGGACGTCGCAGCTGTGCACGTCCTGCGTGGCACCGGATATCAAACTGGCCAACCGGTGCCAGCATATGGTGCTGCACGCCCGCATCGGCAGACGCCCTGGGCGCTTCTGGGAGCACAAACGTATGCTGATTGATGCCACCTGCTTGCGCAGCGGCGGCGTGGTGAGAGATCCTATGATAGGTTGCGGCCAATGCCACGCCCCCCTCAACTTCGTTGTCTATGAAGATTCCGGCACAGAGGATACCAAGGAGAAACCCCAATGAACAACCCAATCACAGTCGGCGTCATCGGCGGCTCCGGTCTCTACCGGATGCCCGGCCTGGAATCCGTGCGCCAAGTTGAGATCACGACACCATTCGGCCCCCCCAGCGATGCCATCATCACCGGCGAGATCGACGGCGTCGCCGTCGCCTTCCTGCCGCGTCACGGACGTGGCCACGTCTATATGCCGACCGAGGTCCCCTATCAGGCCAACATCTATGCCTTGAAGAGCCTCGGAGTTCAGGTCATCATCAGCGTCTCAGCGTGCGGCTCTCTCCGCGAACACCTACGACCCGGCGACGTCGTTGTCCCCGACCAGGTCTTTGACTTCACCAAGCTGCGCAAGAGCAGTTTCTTCGGTGAAGGTCAGGTGGCACATATCTCCGTGGCGGACCCGTATTGCCCAGAACTCTCGGCACGGGTGGCTGATGCCGTGGCAGAAGCTCTGGCGAATGCCGCAGAGGCTTCCAGCAGACGCGTGCACCGCGGTGGCACCTTCATCGCCATCGAGGGCCCAAGATTCAGCACGAAAGCGGAGAGCCGCGTCTTCCGCGCATGGGGCATGGACATCATCGGCATGACCGTGTGTCCGGAAGTCTTCCTCGCCCGAGAAGCCGGTATCTGCTACGCGACCATGGCCCACGTTACCGACTTCGACGTCTGGCACGCGTCAGAAGAAGCCGTTACCGTGGATATGGTGATCCGCCAGCTCAATGCCAACCTGGAGTTGGTGCAGGAAGCCCTGCGTCGCCTTATTCCCCAACTCCCAGGATCTGGCCACCTGTGCGAATGTGCAGGCAGCCTCACAACGGCGCTGATCACCCATCCGGCCCGCATCCCCGCGCAGACCAAGGAACGACTGGCCCTGCTTACAGGGTCAGACGCTGTCGATGCGTAGCCTGTTCGGAGCCTGGGGATCCCAAGCGCGGGCAGCAGCAGCGTGCACCCGGCAAGTATCTCACGAGGGTCTGAGCCTGTGAGTACACAGCCAGTTCGCGCACTTATGCGCCGGCGAGAGCTATCCAAGAAAAGCGTGAGCATCCTACTTGCGGTGCTTGCAGAGCTGTTTATGATCTGTGGCATTGTCACTCTGTACCTGACACCGTACCCCGTTACCCTCACCGCCTGGCACCTGGTGGCCGTCCTCGGGGGCTGGAACGCGGCGTGGCTGGGCAGCGCGTGGCTCCTTCGCAGACGCTTCGCTGACTTCGATACACTGATTCTCCTGCTAGCTGCACTGCTGACCGGTTGGGGCCTGATTATGCAGACACGCCTCGCACCAGCCATGATCTACAGACAGGTGCTCTGGCTGTTAGTCGGCTGCTGCGTCATGTGTGCGATCGCGCTACCCCCAGGACTCACACGCCGCCTGCGCCGGTACCGCTATACACTTCTGACCAGTGGGATTGTACTCCTGGGAGCGACGCTCATCTTCGGCGTCAACCCGTCCGGCTATGGACAGAAGCTCTGGCTTGGGGCTTTTGGCTTCTACATGCAGCCCTCAGAACCCCTGAAGTTGCTCGTGGTCATCTATCTGGCAGCCTACCTCGCCGAAAAGCGCGATCTTCCGGCGATGCGGGCGGCAGGACAACCCATATGGTGGATCATTCTGGGGCCGATGCTGGTGATGATTGGCCTGGCAATGCTGCTTCTGGCCTGGCAGCAGGACCTGGGTGCTGCGCTGCTCTACTACTTCACATTTGTCACGATGATCAGCCTGGCCTGGGGCAAGTGGCGATACAGCCTGTTGAGCGTCGTCCTCTTCATCCCCGTCGGGATGGCCGGCTCTCTTCTCTCCGCGAGAGTCGCGCTGCGGGTGAGCATCTGGCTGGATCCCTGGGCTCCGGAACAGGCTGATCGGGCTTTCCAGATCCTCCAATCGCTCTTCGCCTTTAGCGCCGGCGGGTTGATGGGCCAGGGACTGGGGCAGGGATCCCCGGGTCTCATCCCCGCCGTCCATACGGACTTCGTCTTCGCAGCCCTGGTCGAGGAGTTCGGCCTTGCCGGAGGACTGGCACTACTCCTGCTCATCGCGGCCCTAATCTATCGCGGTATCCGGCTGGCTCAAAAATCGACCTCCGATTTTGAATCCCTGCTGGCGGGCGGCATCGTCGCGCTCATTGCCATACAGACGTGGGTCATCACCGGCGGCAACGCCAGATTGATCCCCATCACTGGTGTGACGTTGCCCTTCCTGAGCCACGGGGGCTCATCATTGGTGACGATGCTCGCTGCCGTCGGATTGCTGATCAACCTCTCGACACCCCATCCTCTGCCTTTGGCCCTGTCATTGGCCGCAACACGGAACCAACCTCTCCGGCGGACAGCCGCAGGCCTCGGACAGGCACTGCTGCTGCTCCTGGGCTCCATCGCCGTCACGACCGGCCTCTGGGCGGTGGGCCGCGCCGATGATCTCCGTGTGTACCCCACCAATCCCAGGTACGTGCTCTCGGAAGCACGCATCCAGCGAGGCCGCATCCTCGACCGCAACCAGGTCGTCCTGGCAGACATCATTGTCAACGAGGATGGCTACGTCACCCGCACGTATCCTGTACCGGAGGCTGCTGCAGCCGTCGGTTACGCGACTCTCGAATATAGCACGGCTGGTATCGAGGCGGCCTGCGACGCCCGCTTGCGCGGCGAGGTCGACCGCACGGCCTGGGACGACCTCACGGACGGACTCCTACACATCGACCCCGTGGGGCGCGACGTGCGACTTACCCTCGATGCTGAGTTGCAGACCGCTGCCCAGCAGGCTCTGCTGGGCCAGATCGGCGCAGCGGTTCTCGTCGATGCTCGCACAGGGGAGATCCTGGCTCTGGCCTCGTCCCCGATCTTCGACTCGGCTGCCGTGGTCGAGGAATGGTCGACGCTGCGTGATGCACCAGACTCGCCCTTCCTGAATCGGGCCACCCAGGCACTCGCGCAGCCGGGCACCAGCCTGCAACCCTTCATCTTGGCATCCGCTCTGCAGATCGGGCTGGCGCAGAGACCGGCGGAACCGATCACACAGTCAGTCCCGTTCAATGGGCTATCTGTGACCTGCAGGAGGATTCCTCAGACGAGTACTTGGCAGGAGACCCTCTCCGCCGGCTGTCCCTATCCCTTTGTGGATGCTGCAATTCAACTCGGCGGCGCGGAGTTTACGGAGAGTCTGGCGCTGTGGGGGCTCCTGGATGCTCCCAGTCTGGCACTCCCGACTGTAGCGTCTGATCCGGCGCTGCCTTTGGATGCCGTGGCTGACGCACTCGGTCAGGGAGAGCTCCTGATAACACCATTGCAGATGGTACAGGCCATCGCCGCCCTGGGAAATGAAGGCATGCGCCCCACAGTCAGGATCCTGGCTCAAGCCACAGACGGATGCGCGGAAACGCCGACAGACACCGAAGTACGCGTGGTGAGTGCCGAGATCGCGGAAACCGTCCGCCAGAGCCTGACCCGCTACAGTAGCGCTGTCGGACACCAAGGGACATCCGTGGCCGGCGAAGAACGAGAGCAGTCGTGGTTTGTGGGGCTCAATTCAGAAACGCTCCCGCGCTATGCCGTCGCCGTCATCATCGATCGCCCGACGACTCCCCATGCAGCGGCCGACATCGGCACTGAGCTTCTACAACTTGTGATCACCCAATGAACATGCCCTTTAATGGTTAATTTCTAACTCTGGACGCGTATTTGGTTTGACAAACCAACGTAATCCAATATCATATGTATAGGAAGTGCCAGTGTGGTGACCGCGGCCAGGCCAAGCGCTCGAGGAGCCCAAGATGAACGATACGATCCTATTGATTGAGGACGACGAAGCACTGGCCCAGTTGGTCCAACTCCTATTGGAGCGCGCCGACTACGCGGTGGAGGTCGCCAACAATGGCGAATCCGGGCTGCGACTTGCTCGCCAAAGCCCCCCCAGCCTTGTGCTTCTTGACATACTAATGCCCGACATGGATGGATGGCACGTGTATGAGGGCCTTCGCCGCCTCACTGATGCCCCGGTGCTGTTCCTTACGGCGCTAGGAGACGAACATAACATCACCTATGGCTTGGGACTCGGGGCCGATGACTACATCGTGAAGCCGTTTGGCTACAAAGAGCTCGTTACGCGCGTGAAAGCCGCCCTCTCGCGAGCACGCCGCTCCCGTGGCGAACAAACCATCTTTGAGGCCGGCAACCTGCAAGTGAACCTCGACACCCACGACGTGAAGATTGACAGTCGCGAGGTCAGCCTTACGCCAACAGAGTTCCAACTGCTCTCGGCATTGGTTCAGGATGTAGGGCGAACCGTGAGCCACGACACCCTACTGCGCCGGGTCTGGGGCCCAGAATACTCCAACCGGCGCGACTACCTCAAGCTGTACATATGGTATCTGCGGCAGAAGATCGAGAAAGATCCCCGAGATCCAGTCTACATAATCAGCGAACGAGGCCAAGGATACCGCTTAGTCGTCGAGTCACAGGAGAGCCAGGCTTAGGCTGTGCATGCGTCCGAGTTCCTACAGCGCCAAACGGGCTGGCAGTTCGATCTGCGATCTGCCATTATCGGCGCGCTGGTGGCCTGGATTCTGGCCGGCATCGTTTACAGCCAACGGGCAGCCATCCGGCAGCTGGCACGGAACGTCTGGGCACCAATTGCGGTTTGGCGCCGTCGCGTCCAGGCCAGCCAGGAAGAGAAATACGTCGGGGCCTTGAAGAAGGCCTTGGCGCCTTTGGTGCTCTTCGCCCCCACAGATCCCAGTCTGGTATTCCAGCCTCCGTCATACCGTGCGCTGGCTCCGCTCCCCACGTCGATCGCCGAAGTTACACAGTCTCCAAGGACGGTCGTTGTTCCTCACTCGGCAATCCTGCACGGACACCGCAAACTCATCATCACCGGGACACAGGGGATCGGGCGCACAACCGGCCTGATCATGAATGCCTGGCAAGTCACGCAGACCCGCGAAAGCGACGGTCAGCGGCCCTATGCCCGAATCCCAGTGTGGATCAATCTGTCAGATCTGGGCAAAATCGACCAGGATCCCAAGGCAACCGCGCTCGACAATCTGGTAGAGATGGCCACGGTCTTCTTGCCCGGTATTGTGGACAGTTGGCTACTTCGCCATCTCAAGGGTGAGCCCACGCTGCTCCTGCTGGATAATTGGGAGAGTCTCGATGTCGATCAACGCGATCAGGTAGCCAAGTGGATTTCTGAGGCTGACACACTCCTGCCGGACGCCGTCTGGATCGTTGCCGGCTCCCCCTGCGGCTACGGCGCGCTGGTTGAGAGGGGGTTTGTGGCCGCGGAGCTGCTCCCCACGACAGACAAAGCAGTCCTGCCCAATCTGTATCGCGCCTGGAGCCAACTGCAGGGCATACCCATTGCCGACGGTCCGGGCGAGGAGATCCTGGAGTCTCTGGCACAGGCGCTCGATGAGGGCGCGGCCCTGTGGGAAATCCACATACGTATCGTGCTCCACCTTACCACAGGTGCTCTTCCCACACGCCAGGCGGAAGTCCTCGCACAGTTGCTGGACGCGAAACTGGCGACGGTAGATCTGGGTAGGGGCTCTGAAACCATTGTCGATGAGGCCGCGCGGATTGCGACCGGTTGCCTGGTCGCATTGTCGGCCTCACAACGCCTTGAGGGTCGCACACTGTCCAACAAGGACATCCGTGAAACAATCAAGGCCGGCCTTCCTCCGAAAAAGGGACGATCCCGCCGGCTTGAGGGTGCAGCTCGCAGACTACTGACCGAATCGGGCATTCTCCGCCAGGATGACAAGGCCTGGGTGCCCGACCACAGCCTGTGGGCAGACTACCTCGCCGCCGTACACCTCGCTGAGGAGGAGTCCGGCGGGGAGACCGTCCAGACCCATATAGACGATCCAGGCTGGTCAATTCCGTCAGAGTTCTATGCTGGGCTCGCCGATGCGGGCGACATTGTCACAGCGCTGGTGAAGGCGTCGGAGAATGAGAGGGAAAGAACAGCCCTGCTCCGAGCAGCACGTTGGGCCAGTGTGGCAGACCCGGCACTAGCCTGGCGCAAGACACTCATCAAGACGCTGGCGCAGACCTTCATGCAGCTGAACCTGGACGCCAACACCCGGCTCAGCATCGGGCGCTCACTGACGATTGTAGCCGGGCCGGGTGCGCGCGCCTTCTTCCTCAAGATGCTACAGCAGAGGCCCATCGAGATTCGCTGCGCCGCACTCCGCGGGTTGGCGTGGACAGCCTCATCGCGCGATATGCCGCTAATGGGCGCCGCCCTTCAAGATTCCGATCCTCAGATTCAGGAAAGCGCCGTTCACGCACTAGCCGACCTGGGCACGCCGGGCGCCATTGCCTTCCTGAGTGACAGTCTTCCCCAGGTCAACGAGATGCTGATGCTGGTGATTGCTGAAACCCTGGCCGGGCTCCCGGAAGGTTGGCAGGCGCTGGAGGAGCATGCCCTACACTCGGATTTGATGGAGCGCCGTGCGGCGGCCCTGGGCCTGGGCCAGATCAACGAAGAGTGGGCGGAAGAACGACTCCTTGAGATTGCGCGCGAGGACCCGGAGTGGCTGGTGCGCTCAGCAGCCGAGACCTCCATCCAAGCGCGGGAGGAACAGGCAGAGCACGAGACCCAGGTGAGCCCGCCGCCAAAGATCGATCAGATGGATTGGCTGATCGCGTGGGCAGCACGCCAGGGCCAAGGACTGGGCGTGGGCCAGGCTGCAGTCGAAACACTTCTCCAGGCGGCTCGGCAGGGAAACGTTGACGCCAGGATCCTGAGCGCCCTGACCCTGGCGCACATCGGGCGGAAGTCCGATTTGCTCGCCGTTGAGGCGCTGGTCAGAGACCTTGATCCCGCCGTGCAAGAGGCAGCCGTCTGGGCTGCAGAGCGGATAAACCAGAGATACCGGTTCGATCAGCCCACCACCTAACCGCCGGCTTCCCAGCAAACAGACAGCGCGATGAGCAAACCATCGCGCTGTTGCCTATCAAAGTCACGTGTGACCCTAAGCAGTCATCCCGGGCTCCCAGACCACCGAATACCCATCGCCCAGCAGCAGCTCCCGTGCCAGTGCCAGATAAGCCAGTGCGCCCTGCGACCGAGGCGCATAGAGAACACCGGGCTCTCCATAACTGGGTGCCTCGCTCAGCCGCACGCTCCGAGGTATTACGGTCGAGAAGACCCGCTTGGGGAAATACCTGCGCACCTCATCCACAACTTGGTTCGAGAGCGTCGTGCGGCGATCGAACATCGTCATCACCACACCCCGCAGGGACAAGCCCCTGTTCAGACCACGCTGCACGAGCGAGATCGTCCGCGTGAGCTGCGTCAACCCTTCAAGCGCCAGGTACTCACATTGCACCGGAACCACGACGCCATGACACGCCACCAGGGCATTGACCGTTAGCACCCCCAAGCTGGGCGGGGAGTCGATCAAGATGTAATCATAACCATCAATCAGCGAGAGCACATTGTTAAGATGGGCAGCTCTCTGCCGCGCAGGCTCAGCATTCAGCTCAACCGTGACCCCGGCCAACCCAGCTATGCTGGGCAGTATATCCAGTCCTGGCCATCGCGTCGTGCATACAGCATCAAGTGGAGAGACCTGCCCCAAGAGAACGTCATAGATAGAACGATCCAGAGATCGCGAATCCAAACCGAGACTGGTGGTCGCATTGCATTGTGGATCTATATCCACGACCAGGGTCCGGTGACCCCAATCAGCCATCACGCTGGCCAAGTTGACAACCGTCGTTGTCTTGCCAACCCCACCTTTCTGATTCGTGAACGCGTAACGAAGCGCCATCTCGTCCTCAGTAATCGTAGCCCACGAGACCTCTGCAACCCTCAATGTCCTCAGCGGAGGGCACACCGTTGAGACCGACCCGGGTGACCGATCCGGACGCCACACACGCCGCAAAACGAGCGGCCTCCACGGGAGGCACCTTATGCACCAGAGCATCAAAGAACGTGGCAGCGAAAATGTCCCCAGCTCCTGTGGGATCCACTTCATCAACCGTCAAAGCCGGGAATGGTACTGGCTCACCCTTGATGAAGAGCACCCCACCCATTCGGCCTGTCGTGACCGCCAGCAGCGGTGCCATCGCCGCGTAGCTACGCGCGACGTCCCAATCTCCCAGGATATCGTGGATGCTGAAGACGACGGCTGATGCATAGCCGAGCAAGCTATCCGCCCCGTCCCACGGCTGGTGCAGAACTTCGCCTTCACCATTCGTCGATCGCATCCACCCTTGCGGCGTGATCCCCACAAAAGTCGACTCAGGAAAGGATGTCACAAGAGCAGGCGCACACTCCCCCATAATAGGGCCCACATGCACAATCGCAGGCGATGACCATGCCTCGGGAATCGACTGCGGCGTCAACGGCTCTGCAACACCATACACAACCTGGCGGCGACTTCCGTTGACATACTGATTCCTGAACGTCGTGGTGTGTTCTGCCATACTGCACGAAACCGTTGCTAGCCCGTGAAATGCCGATAGATCAAAACCACGACTGGCGCTCGTCACGATGCCCACCGACCGCCGCAGCGCGGCTACGGTGAGTGCTGCATACGATACTGTGCCCCCAACAACGTGGGAAGCATCGGGCAAAATGTCACGTGTGACGTGACCTATGGCAAGATAGTCGACAGAATCAATCACCTGCTACGACCTGTTTCGCCTAGCTGACCCATTCGGGACAATCGTTATAGCCCTATCACGTCCCCTGCCGGTGCTCTCCGTCGAGACCCGATCATCCTCTTTCAACACGATGTGGACGATGCGTCGCTCATGGGCCGGCATCGCGCGTAGCCGAATGGCCTGACCTTGCTCCACAGCCTGGTCAGCCTTCTTCTGTGCCAAGGACTCCAGGCTCCGGCGACGGCGGCGGCGATAGCCATCCGCATCAACAACAACGTTGTAGTTGCCATCAGCTTGCTGGTAGATCAACGCACGGAAAAGGTACTGAAGCGAATGCAGATTGCGGGCCCGGGGGCCAACCAGAGAATCCGCATCGCGCCCGGTAACGGAAACCCAGAGCGTGGGGCGGTCTTCGTCAATCCATTCAGTCGACACTGCCAGGCTCAACCCAGGCAAGAGATGCGCCATGATGTCACGCGCCACGGCCTCTGTCGCAGCGCGATCAAGGCGCCCCTCATCTCCGCCCGCCCGCCTCTCTGCGGATCGGGCTACGACGGGCTCGGGGACAGCCAGTCCTGCAGGCACCGTCCCAGGCCCATCCGAGGTGACAGGGTGCACAGAAGCTCGTGCCGCCGGCGCGCTATCAGCCGTCATCTCCATTGTCTCCATCGTGCTGCGGGCTGAAGTCTCGACGCCCTGCTCGACCGCTTCGAGTGGCGGCACAGAAGCCGGCATCGTGGCCTCGCCCTGAGGGCGCTTGGTCAATCGAACACGGGCTTCGCGGGCCCCAATGCTGAGGAAGCCCCGATTGCCCTCATCCAAGATCTCGATGTCTACTTCATCGCGCGTAGCGGTCAGCCGAGTCAGACCCAGAATGGTCGCCTCCTCCACTGAAAGCGCTGCTACTACGATAGAATCATCCGATGCCATCAGTTCATCCTCCTAATAGAGGTCTGGTAGGTATCACCCCCCAAACCCAACAACCATCGAGGAATCATCCTCTCACTGTCGCGCCAGGCTCTCTCTCTACCCCGATCACATCAGCGATGCAGCCGAGCCTGCGACGCCACGGCGCAACAACAGAGCCGGTCAGCCTTTGGATGCCTTAGCGCGCGTGGCTTGCCGGTCGGGTTTCCGCGCCTTGGCATTGCCAGGGGCGGCAGATGCATTCCCAGTCGCATCTTCGCGGCGGAAGAGAGCATACTGCAACAGGCCAACAAGGTTCGAGATCAAGAAGTATACTGCCAGGCCAGAGGCGTAAGTAGCCGCAAAGAAGCCGGTCATCAGAGGCATCATGATCTGCATCTGCTTGTTCATCGCCCCAGTCTGAGAATCAGCATCCGCGACAGGCGGCGTCAACAGCTTCTGGTAATACCAGGCCGAGATCACCACCAGAACCGGCAACACGTAGTAAGGATCCGGCAGTGCGAGATCGAGCCACAGGAACTGGCTTTTCAGAGGAATCAGTGAGCTCATCCCCGGGATCCAGCGATAGATATCGCTCGGCAGCGCAAGGAGTTGGAGGGGCGTAGCCGCCAGGACACGGTTAATCGCCTGGTAAAGGCCGATCATCAGCGGCAGCTGAATCAACAGCGGCAGACAGCCCGCCGCCGGATTGATACCGGCTTCGCGATAGAGCTTCATCTGCTCTTGGGACAGCTTCTCCTTGTCGTCCTTATATTTCTTCTGGAGTGCCTCCGTTTTGGGACGGAGTGCCTGCTGCGCTTTGGCGCTTTTCTGCTGTTTCAACTGAAGAGGTGTTAGGGCAAGTCTCAACAGCAACGTCACCAGCGCTACGGCAACGATTGTCTCCTGACCCAGGTATCTGTAGATCAAGAGCATCAGGTTAATGATGGGTCTAATCAGCACGGTGTCAAACACAGAACACTCTCCTTTGGAACTACTCGGCCGGTGGCGCTGTCCACAACAGATCGCCGCCGGCCAAGCTGAAGGACTGAACACGTGCCGGCACCATAATCGGCATCGAGTAAAGACGCTCACCATCGGTCACGAGATCACCGGGCAGTCTGCCGGGGCTCTCCTGCACCGTACCCCAGCTCGTGCGCACGTTCCCGGTGGCTGTGTCGATAGCATGCACGCCGCCTCGCTCAAATCCGGCCACGTAAAGCAAATCACCGTCAGGGCTGAGCGCCGGGCGTCCGTGCACTACGTCTCCGACGGAGGCGGGCGCATCCCACGCCATCGTGTGATCGGAGATGTTGAGTGCGTACACGTTGCCGCCGACATCAGCGAAGTAGAGAATACCATCGCTCTCGACGGGTGTCGCCCAGAGCCAGTCACTGGCCTCAAACGTCCACACAGCATCCTGCGCTGTAGGGTCAATCTGGTAGAGCTTCGAGGCGAAGTCACCGATCCAGACGTCACCGCCGGCAAAGACGGGTGTCGCTGAAATGGATCCCTCAGCTTCGAAACGCCACAGTTCTGCCCCGGAGTTCAGATCGAGCACGTACAGGAAGTGGTCCAGGGATGCCACATAAACTCTGTCATCAATGACCAGCGGCTTCGCCCAGACGCGATCCTTGGTGGCATACCCCCAGACCTTCGCGCCATCCTCGAGACTCAGAGCGTAGATATTGCCGTCACCATTGCCGATGATAAAGAGATCACCTGCGACCGTGCCGGTGCCCACATACTGACCAGCCGCGCCTTGAAAGCGCCACAGCTCATCCGGACGCTCAGCAGGAGACGCCCCCAAAGCAAGTCCGTAGACCGTTTGGCTCTTGAAGCCGGCCACCAGTAGAAGCCCGTTTTCGGCGGCATCGGGCGCCAGTATCGGAGCAGAGTAGAAGGGTCCGACATCCTCTTCCTCATCAGAAGGGAAACTCCAGTAGACCTTACCAGTCTCCGAACTTAGGGCCTGGACGTGCTCCAGATTGGCCGCATACAGCGTTCCATCAGATTCGAGCAGGCCTGGCCAACTCTCATACCGTTGGCCACCCGCACAGCCGGATACCAACACCAGTACCAACAAGACTACGGACAGCTTCCACGAGGGAAAGCCCGCAGTCCTGTGGACACGAGTTCCGGGGCGGTGAACCAAGTGCCGCCAAATCGACATACGTCCTCCTACAGCGAGATACCGGAGACCCTTGGGGATCTCCAAGGAAAAACAATCAGCTCAAGGAACAGGGTCATAACCGCCAGGATTGAACGGGTTGCAGCGAACGATACGTTTGATCCCCAACCACCCCCCCTTGATGAAGCCCTGGCGATCTATGGCCTCATAGGCATACTCCGAGCAGCTGGGCGTGAAACGACAGGACGGTGGTAGCATAGGTGAGATGAAGCGTTTATAGAAACGCAATAAGAATAGCGCCATCTGCTTCACCTTACGCTCCCTGTTGGGGTGAGGGACCATCTGAGACGAACAAGCCCGCACGGTCGAGCATCAATCGGAGCGCGGACTCGACTTGAGGCTGTTTAGCATTGGGAAGTGCGGAACGTGCGACTAGCACAATATCCCATCCTGCGACAATTCCCCGATAGAGACGACGAGCTGATTCACGCAGCAACCGCCGCGCACGATTCCGGACTACGGCATTGCCGACCTTGCGACTGGCAGTAATCCCCACACGTGTCGTCCCCAGCGTATTGGGCATACCCCAAAGAATAAACAAGGGATGCGCCCACGATCGGCCATCAGACCAGACTCTCCTGAAGTCCTCTGGACGGCGCAGGCGCATCTCCTTGATCCAAAGGCAACGTTCTGAAACTACGTACCCCGGCGAAGTCCTCAAAGTGAATCGTACAGTCAGCTGGGACGCGCTTACTTGCTGCGGCGCGGTCGCTGCCCGGATTCCTTCCAGTTAATGCGCTTGGCACCACCGAGCTCGACGGCAACCAACCGGCGGCGGCCCTTCCGGCGGCGTCGCTTCAAAACGTGGCGCCCCCCCTTCGTCTGCATCCGTGCACGGAACCCGTGTGTCCGCATTCGCTTGCGTTTCTTGGGCTGATAAGTTCGCTTCGGCATTCTATCTCTCCTTTACCCGATTCACAGTTCAAACTGACTGTGCATGTCCACAAAGGCCCTATACACGAAAATCGCGCGGTCACCCGCGACGGTTGCACAGCGGCCTAGTGATTTATAGTCTCATTACACTCTGAAAACGCACGACCATTATACCGTAAGCGTCCTTTTAGTCAATGGAAACGCCATCCACGTGTGAGTCTATGTCCACTCGATCGGAATCGCCCCCCAGTGAATGTCCGTGCGCAGTCGCTTGCCGACGCGGATGAGATCACCGAGCCGCTCCCGTCGCTCCAGATACGCGACCAGTTCGCGCGCCTTGCCGGCCTTATCCTCCGCATCCAGGACCTCAAAATCCACCTCAAGATCATAACACAAAGCACGCAGCTCTTCCAGGTTGAAACGCTCGACGAGAACCCGCCGCATGCGGGCCGGTTCCCGTTGTTCGGCAGCCAGATCCACGCCCTCCAGCAGCGAACGCACGTCTACCCGCTGGCGGAGGCCAGCAGGCACGAACCGCTTCTCACCCATGGCTTCCAGATCAACCAGATACCGGTAATCAACCACGATCTCCGGATGGCCAGGAAGCGGCACCTTCTCCTCAACGCGAATACCCGGAACCGAACTATGGATCATGTCAAAGTGGAAGCGGATGATACTGAGCAGCGCCCGTCGCGTGTGTTCTGGCCCTTTGACCCAGACATAGACACGCTTGTCCTCCTTGTCTGCCTGAATTAGTGCGCTGTTGCCCTCGTCCGCCACCATCACGCCGTTCCGCCAGTAGATATCTTGATAGAGATAGGGATGCATACGTACAATGAAGCGAGAGACAACACTGCTCGGCAGGACATTGTAGTGGTACTGGAAAGCCAGGGCACCCTCCCAATCACCGGTGAGCGGCGCCTCTTTGCTGAGCAAATCAGGTACCAGGAATACTCTGTCCCCGCTGTCGTGGAACGGGAAGCAAAGCTCAAACTTCTGCATAATGTCCAGAACAAACTGATGCTTGTGTCGGGGGTAGAGCCGGGGATCCAGCATATGGTCCAGAGCGGCTCTCTCAAGACGCCCCCGCTTCTTGAGCAGGTCACGGTCGCAGAGGATGCGATAGACACCCTGCGTCACCCACTGAGGATTCAGGATGTTAGTATCCTCAAGGCGCGGGTCATCCTGATAGTTCATCACAATTCCCAGATCGTGCAGGAACCCGATCAACGTTCGCTGGCTGCGCTCGTCGGTGATGCCCCGCTCCTGGCACATCTCCAGGTAGCGTTCATAGGGGATATAGTCCTTATCCAACACTTCAAGATCGCGCTTGACCTCAAGCCACGAGGTCAACAGCGCATCCCTGACGTGCGGCATCCGCGTAATCTCTCGCATGATCCGGGCTCTAAGCTTGTCGATCCCCTGACCCGAAGCACAGGACGTCTCCATGACCGCGTGGATCTGTGGATACTTGACCCTGAGACCGCGCGCATCGAGATCCAGTCGCTGCTGATCACTCTTGTTGCCCACGATGATGATCGGGGAATCGCCGCCAAAACTCTGGATGATCTTGAGCCAGTACTCCAGACGATTCTCATCCTCGGTGAGCCGGCACTCCAACACCAAAAGATAGAGGGTCCGTTTGGTCAGGAAGAACTGGTGTGTGGCATGCATGATCTCTTGACCGCCGAAGTCCCAGACATTGAATTGCATGTCGGTATCGTTGACCTGGACCTGCCACGGCTGGATTGCAATACCCTCTGTCTGAGGCTCCATCGGATCGAAGGTGTCCTGGATCAACCAGCGTACCAGTGAGCTCTTGCCGACGCCCCCCTGCCCCACCAACACCATCTTCGCCTCATTGAGCGGGCGCTTCTGACCATCCAGGTGGTCGACGAAATAGGTGACAATCGCCGTTGGATCATCAACTTTGACGAGAATCTCAGGGGGGATCGAAAGCGGATTCTCTGTCAGGTCCAGAAACTCCAGGCCACCAAGCCTGCCGATCTCCGGAGGCACCGAAACCAGCTGATTGTGGTGAACATCCAGACGGCTCAGACGTCCCAGAGCGCCGATCTCAGGGGGCAGATGCGTGATGGCATTGTGATGCAGGACAAGAGCCAACAGCCGGGAGAGCTCACCGATCTCGGCAGGCAATCCGCTCAGCCGGTTATCGTGCAGCTCAACGTATTTCAGATTGCGCAGGTAACGCACATCACGCGGCAAGCTCGACACATGCGTGTGGTCGATGATCAGATGCTCCAGTCCAGTCAGACGCCAGATGCCCTCCGGAATCTCAGGCATGCTGTTGCCGCCCAAGTTGAGCAAGCGCAGCCGGATCAGCTGTTCGATCTCCAGCGGAACTGTGACCAATGGATTGTGCCACAGCTGCAGCTCACTCAAGCCGAACAGTCTGAGAACCACCTGGGGAAAGACCTGTATCTGATTCTGTCGCAGATCCAGCGTAGAGAGATTCACCATCATCTCCATCTCGGACGGCAGTCCGGAGATGCGATTGTCGCGAAGGTCGAAGGAGCACAATCCGGTGAGCAGTCCAATCTGTGGCGGCAACGAGATAAGCTGATTGTGACGCAGATCCAGCTGTGTCAGATAGCGTAGCTGGCCAATCTCCGGCGGCAATGCGACGAGGTCGTTGCCACACAGGTCGAGCGAGACCAACTGGTCAAGCTTGCCGATCTCGCGTGGGAGAGTCGTCAGCTCACAGTAGCTCAGATCCAGCTGCGTTTCCCTGGTTGTCGCGGCCTTGTTGATCAGTTGAAGGAGTTCGTGATCGGTCACCAGCACCCCCTGGGGAGATGAATGTGCAGTTAAGAACAGACCGGTCCTATGATAGCCGATCTCTACAGCTCGCCAACTTGTCCCACTCACCACCTGCGGCCAGACGAGCCTGCTCCGGCCAGGTGGTGAGGTAGCGTGCCCGAAGACCCGTTTCTTCCAATATCGCGACCAGCTCAGATGACGAGAGCTGGGCCAGCTGCTCATAGATCATGATCCCGGCAGCACGTAGCGCGCTCTGCGCCTTGTCCCCGACCCCCCAGATGCGTGTGAGATCGTCTGGATGAACCAGGAACCTCTCCTCCAAGGCGACCGGCCTGACCACAGATCCCCAGCCGCCACTCATGCTGACATTGAAGACATCACCGGAGGGCATTCTGCGCCAGCGGTAGTCGTTGGCCAAGGATTGCCTGAAATCGGTCAGGATTTCAGGTTTTCTCTCAATCGCCCAGGCATCCCCCATCCACCGGTAGAGAAGACCGCAGCGGATCTGCTGCGCGTAGGGCATCTGGTTCCAGCGGTCTATCTCCGCATAGGCCGCACGCACCCATCCCACGTTCTGGTTGACCCATCCCTGATCGTGTTCGCCGGCAGGGAGATGGATATGATCCATCTCAGTGATATAGACCGGGAGGTCTCGCCATTGGGCCGGGATTCGTTCCATGAAGACGCGATAGGTCTGGAAATCGTAATAGTGATCGCCAAGCGGGCCTGTGCCATCGCCAAACCGCTTCAGATGCGTCACCAGGGCAAGAGCTGGACCGTGCGTATAAGCGTGCAGGATGATGCCGTCCAGCGCTTCGATCCTGTCCATCATCATAGTGAAGTAGTCCAAGGGACGCCATCGCTCGTTGCCCAAAGCCCGCATCGGCGAGTAATTATAGGGATCCAGGGCGCCCGGACAGACCGTGGCATTCGGTAGCACCTTCTTGATCCTGGCATACGTCCGGTTAAATGCATCCGCGTAGTTCGCAGCGGTGATGTGCTCGATTGGATGCTCAAAGCCACCGGGATGCTCACGGGGATTGTTCTGCTCGTTACCGATCTGTATCGTCCACGTATAGCTGCTCGAGGAACGCCCAGGTTCCTTCAGATGAACCTCCACCCAGCGGGCAGCAGCCGCGGCGTAGTCATCGTAGAACCGTGATTCCGGCAGCGTCCCACCAGGCTCATAGCCGTAGTTGAGACGGACAATAACGCCATAGCCGGCTTCAGCCCAATCCCACAGCCGGCGGCGGATCTCTGGGTTCTGATTGATGGTATCGGCGTGTCGTCCACAGATCTCCGTGAACAAGATCCAACCCTGCTTGCCCGTGCCGTCATAGAGCCCACGGATGCGATCCCGGCCATATGGATCATCGGCGACCGAGAGGGCGTGTATGCCGAATATGTGCGGAGACACCCCGGTCCTCATCCCGTCGGGACTGGCGGGCTGCCGCTCGTCCTGCTGCTCAGGATACCGGAGGTACCATGCGGCGGCATACCCTTCATACAGAGCAGGCGTGCGCACGTGAATCCACTCGCCGTGGCAGCCCACTTTCTTCCCGGTGGTCACTGGATCCTCAAGCGATGTCAGCACCGTCTTGTGGGGCATCGACCAGATCCTGTCATACATAGCACCGGGGCCCGCGCGTAACCGCAGTCCCAGGTCAGGACTTTCAACGACGACGTGCGCCGTCGGCTCACCGGTCGGAGGCTCCGGGATCACGGCTTTCTCGCCAAATGGCCCGAGCTTGACGTAAGATGCAGCGCAGTGACCCACCTCGCCCAGCGGCGTCTGGACGTGAAGCCACTCCCCGCGCTGTCCGACCCGCTTCTCAACGACGTCTGGTCCATCCAACGTCTTCAGCAGTGTGCCGTGAAGGCACCGTGTCACCTCGTCGTATTGCGTGCCCGGCCCCGCGTAAACCTGGAGAGCCTCGTCCTGGCTGTCAACGATGACGAAGACCACCGTGTCGGGATGGGATTTGGGCTCGAGTTGACCGTCAGGCAGCGCTACGCACCAGGCGGCGACCCAGCCGACATCGCCATCCGCAGTCCTGACCCAGAGCCATTGCTCGTCCTGCCCGGCCTTGCTCTTGACAGCCGCAGGGTCCTCAAACGTGTCCAGCAGCGCCCCATCATCAACCTGCGTGATAACCTGTGCACCGATGCGCGGCAGGGCCAGCACATACAAAGAGTCCGCGTCCTCGCTGGTCACCACAACCTGCATCGTCGCGTCGGGAGG
The DNA here is from genome assembly GCA_964516885.1 of uncultured Anaerolineales bacterium. Classification (GTDB taxonomy): domain Bacteria; phylum Chloroflexota; class Anaerolineae; order B4-G1; family SLSP01; genus PWVB01. Next base: position 17,871 of record CAZEXX010000016.1, read on the forward strand.
ATCCAGAATACCGGATTGGTCGCCGACGTAGTCAACAAGGAAGGGCTCAGGATCGACCAAGTCGTAGGGGTATTCGGTCAGTCCCGCAACCGTAGCACCGTGATGCTTGAGGCTGAGATGCAGATGCGCGTCGGCAGCGTGACCGGTGTCACCGGACAAAGCGATCAACTGCTTGGCCTGGACCAACTGGCCTCGCACCACCACCACCTGACACAGATGCGCGTAGATCGTCTGGTAGCCGTCCGCGTGCTGCACACGCACTTGATTGCCATAGGGTTTCAGCATGGGGTCGGCGAACCCATCCAGCCGCACATCGCTCACAAAACCGTCCGCAACGGTGAAGATCTCACTGGCATACGGGGCAGCCAAGTCCACACCCTCATGGCCTGGAAGACCGAATTTGCTGTAGATCGCGGGGTGTTCCCCGAATCTCTGACGGATAATGCCTTGCCGGGTGGGCCAGCGCATCCGGAAAGCCATAAGTACCTCCTTACATCACTTGCGAATCGGGGTGTGTGATGCGCCATATTGTTACTGTTGCGTTACGATTCCATGAACATGACGTTACCTCCCTAGTATAGGTGTGGTTCGGACTGAAGTCAACAAAAAAAGAGAGGCTATGTGACGTGAGGATAGTTGCCACTTCCGGACGTCCGTGTAGAATCTAGACTATATGAGTGACATTCAAGGACTGAACGAAGGGCTGATCATCAAATCTCAGAGCGGCTTCTACACCATCCTCACTGATGGTGGGGAACAAGTCGTGGCACGAATCCGCGGGCGGCTGAAGAAACAGCGCAGGGATACAACCATCGTCGCCGTGGGAGATCGTGTAAAGTGGCAGATCCTTCCGGATAAGAGCATCGTCATCGAGGAAGTGCACGAACGCAAGCGGGTCTTGGCGCGTCTCAAACCCCTCGCGGACGGGCGCGGTTCCAGGCGTTGGGATCGCCGGGGCTATCTGCGGGAAAAAGAGCAAGTCCTCATCGCCAACCCTGATCAGGTATTCTTCGTCATCGCGTGCGCCGATCCGGAGCCCCATCTCAAGATGCTCGACCGTCTTTTGGTAGGCGCCGAACGACAGAGCATCCCGTCGGTTGTCTGCGCCAACAAGACGGACCTGGTCGGTCTAGACAACGCCAAGCGCATTTTCAGCATCTACGAGGAAATCGGATATGTTGTGCTCTACACCAGCGCCCTCCGTGGGACCGGCATCGACGCCTTGCGCGCGCAGCTGAAGGACAAGACATCGGCCCTCATCGGCCCATCGGGCGTCGGCAAGTCCAGCCTGCTAAACGCCCTGGAACCCGGACTGGGGCAGCGAGTGATGAACGTAAGCACTGCCACCGGCAAAGGGCGCCACACGACGACGGTTTCCGAGCTCGTGCCCCTGCGGGGTGGTGGCTGGGTGGCAGATACGCCTGGCTTACGTGCGCTCGCGCTGTTCGATCTCGATCCTGAGGAGATCGACGCTTACTTCCCGGACATCGCACCCTACGTGCCAGACTGCAACTTCTCAGACTGCAGCCACACCGTGGAGCCCGGCTGCGCGGTGCGGCAAGCTCTTGGGGCCGGAGCCATCGACGTGCACCGCTATGAGAGCTACGTCCGTCTCCACCAGGAGCACCGCAAGTTGGCCGACATGTACTGGTGGGGGATCAACGAACAATAGACCGGTCGCTGCTCGGACACTCCCTCTGAGATCGATTGTGTCGCAACAGCGGCCCTCACGCTGCTGCAGGTCCGTGATCGCTCATCTGTGACATTCACGCCCATCCCGTTCGCAGGCGTATCTCACTTCAGGGACAATGGCCACACGTCTGTCTGTGCCAGCGGGCCACTAGGGAGCAGTCTTGGGCTATGCTCGGTCGCTGTGCCGACCCTTATCAGGGCAGAGCTGCCCAGTCGGTGAGCCGGCTGGGCGCTCCAGGATGGACGAAATGTGGCCCGCTGATCCGGCAGCATCCCCTGGCTTGGTGGTTTTCCCCATCCTGGAACGTGCCCGGTTGCCTGATAGCCGTCAAACAGGTAGAATACGTGCCGTTCAGCATCGTGTTCAGAAAACTGCCGGCTGAGTTCGATTCAGCCGACACCAAGAGACTTGGAGGCAGACCATTATGAGGATCCGCACGAAGACTCTGATGTCGATAGCTGTCACCGTGGTCCTGCTCACGACGACGACGATGTTCGTGAGCGCACAAGCGCCTGCCGGTGCACGAGCGCCTGCCGGTGCACAGGCACCGGACGCAGTTCTGCCTCCGCTGCCCGAATGGCCCATCATCGGACCGGTGCTCCGCTTTCTGGGCATCATACAAGAGCCCGCACCGGAAGTTCTCCCCACCCCAGACCCCAGTCTACCCGAATTCCGGATCGCCTCGTTGGAGGACATCGATCAGCTTCGCGACATCGAGACCAACAAACGAGTTCGCGTCATCGCGACCGACACCGACTTGAACCAGATGATCCGTGACTTGCTGATCGAGGCCGGCTACAGCGAAGACGCCAGCCTCAAGGTGGCGTTCGATGACCCGATGATCACTGTCGACGCATATGCAGGCTCCGGCGTCATTGAGCATATCGGCATAGACATTCCGGCCTCGGTCCGCGGGAATTTCGACATATTCGCCACCTTCACCGTGGAAGCCGAAAGCTGCAGCGCCACCCTGGCGTTTTGGGAGGTCAAGGTGAACAACTGGAGCTTTGGCCTGCGACCTGTCGCCAACCGGCTCGTCAACGAGCAGATCCCCAGGCTCTGGCCTCAGGAGTTCTGTGCCGAGAGCGTCATCGTCATGGATGGCGAAGCCGCCGTAGAAGGCTACCTAAGAGAATAGGAGTCAGGTGCAACGTGAACTACAGACAGATGGGTAACACCGGCGTTCGAGTGTCGGTCGTGGGTCTCGGCACGAACCAGTTCGGGGGCAAGGTTGATCAGGAAGGCGTCAATGCCATCGTTGATGCCGCACTCGATCTTGGTGTGAATCTGATCGATACCGCAGACATCTACCAGGGCGGGCGCTCCGAGGAAGCTCTGGGGATCGCGCTCAAAGGGCATTGGCACGAGATCGTTCTGGCGACCAAGGTCTGCATCCCAACCGGAGACGGGCCCAACGACCGGGGTGCCTCGCGCTACCACATCTTGAACGGAGTCGACGCCAGCCTCCGTCGCCTGCAGACTGATCATATCGACCTGTACCAGATTCACGTCTGGGATGATGCGACGCCCATTGAGGAGACGCTGCGCACACTGGATGACTTGGTTTCATCCGGTAAAGTGCGCTACGTCGGCGCCTCCAACTTTGCCGCCTGGCAACTGGCACACGCTAATCTTCTAGCCCAGGTCAAGGATTGGACGCCTTTTGCGACGATCCAGAACCACTACCATATGTTGGAGCGGGGACTCGAGCAGGAGATAGTCCCCTACTGCAACGCTTTCAGCGTGGGTATCCTGCCCTATTTCCCTCTGGCCGGAGGATTCCTCACCGGAAAATACGCACGCAACGCACCGGCACCGGCTGGATCTCGAGGTGAAAGCAGCAGCTACGTACAGCGCTATATGACGGACGCCAACTACGCTAGAATCGAGCAACTCACGGCGTGGGCTCAGGCCCGCGATCACACGATGGCCGAGCTGGCACATACTTGGCTGCTTGCCCAGCCTCAAGTCTGCTCCGTGATCTCCGGCGCGACCAAGGTCGCTCACGTCCGGGCCAACATAAAATCCGCAGATTGGCAGCTGAGTGAAGCTGACCTTGCTGAAGTCAATGCGATACTGGAGGATGGGGATTAAGCCAATCGGCCGCTAATCACTCTATGGTGCTATGAAAACGTCAAAGTATATTGTGCGCAAGGCGATCAACTTCCTGGCTCGAACGCTGACAGACATCGTATGCAAGATCGAGACCCAGGGCTTGGACCGGATCCCGGTCCAAGGACCGATCATCGTCATCGTGAACCACGTGAACTACCTTGAGCTGCCCATTCTCTACTCGCGCGTACACACCGATGTGGCAACCGGGTACTCCAAGGTCGAGAACTGGGACAATCCCCTCTTGAGGTTCGTCTTCAACAACTGGGATCTGATCCCGCTGGTGCGCGGTGAGGCAGATGTGACGGCGATGCGCAAGGGACTCCAGGCGCTGAAAGAGGACAAGATCCTCTTCATCACCCCGGAGGGCACCCGCAGCCACCACGGTCGAATGCAGAGAGGCAAACCGGGAGCCGTGCTGATGGCCACGCGAAGTGGTGCCCCAGTCTGGCCCATCGCCTGCTACGGCGGGGAGAGATTCATCGAGAACCTCAAGCGCGGGCGGCGCACGGACTACCACGTGGTGGTCGGTGACCCGTTCACGGTCGACGATCATCGGACAAAGATCACGGCACCGATCCGTCAGCAGATCATGGATGAGATGATGTACCAGCTTGCGGCGCTGATGCCTCCGGCCTATCGCGGTTACTACCAGGATGTATCGACCGCCACTGAGGAGTACTTGCGCTTCTCTGCGCCCGACCACAGCAATCTGTCAGGCATCAGGTCCGCCGACCTCTGGACCGGGGCCAAAGCTCAGCCGTCACTCCCATAATCCTACGCTGCTCGAGGAGGTAAAATGGACTACAGAATTCTGGGCAACACCGGTGTCAAAGTCTCATCGCTCTGTTTCGGCACGATGTCGTTTGGCGGAGACGCAGACGAAGCGACATCTGCAGCGATGTTCAACCGCTGCCGCGAGGTCGGCATTAACTTCTTCGACTGCGCCAACGTCTATGCCAAGGGCCGTTCGGAGGAGATCCTGGGGCAGCTGATCGCGGATTGTCGTGATGAGGTCGTCATCACCAGCAAGGCCTATTTCCCGACGGGCACCGACGTGAACGCCAGGGGCGCCAGCCGGCGCCATCTGATGCAGGCCGTCGAGGGCAGCCTCCGGCGCCTCAACACCGAGACCATCGACGTCTATTTCATCCACCGCTTCGATGACGACACACCACTGGAAGAGACGGTGCGCGCCCTGAGCGACTTGGTGGACCAGGGGAAGATCCTCTATCCTGCAGCCAGCAACTTCGCCGCGTGGCAGGTTGCCAGGGCGTTGGGGGTCGCGGCGCTGCACGACTGGGCTCGGCTTGAGCTCCTCCAGCCGATGTACAACCTCGTGAAACGCCAGGCCGAGGTAGAGATCCTGCCGCTGGCCCAATCCGAAAAGCTGGGCGTGATCTCGTACAGTCCCCTGGGCGGCGGGTTGCTCACCGGCAAGTACGGCGTGGGCAAGCGGCCTGCAGCAGGTCGCCTGGTCAGCAACGCGATGTACCAGAAACGCTACGGCGACGCATGGACCTACCAGGTAGCCGAGGACTTCACCGCCTTCGCGCAGGAGCACGGCTACAACCCGGTCAGCTTGGCCGTCGCCTGGGTCGGCGGGCACCCTGGCATCACCGCGCCGATCATCGGAGCTCGCAATCTCAAACAACTGGAGGGCTCACTGGGCGCGTTGGATATCGATATGACGCCGGAGCTGCGCGCTGCGATCTCGGAACTCTCTCCAGAACCCGCCCCCGCCACGGACCGCGCCGAGGAAAAGGGCGGCGATATGTTCAGCTCACAGCTGACAAAGAAATAGCAGTGCTTCACAAGCAACGTCGGGGCGATCAAGATCGCCCCGACGTTGCTGTTCCCAGACCAACCGCGCACTGTCACGCGCCCAACTGCGCCGGGATGCTGAGACGCTACGCAGCTGTGGCGCTTCCCACCCCACACAGCCGCGCGGACAGCTCCCAAAGCCGCGCCGCCTCATCCCCACGCTGCGCGTAGGCGCTCGGTGCCTTGGGTCGGCGCGCCTTCCAGTAGATCTCAGCGGAGTCGCCCGCCGATGGGTCCGTCGCCAGGAAGACCACCGTCTCTGCTGCCGCCCCCGGGCTGGTCCCTCTGCCGCTGCGCCACTGCCAGACAGTCCGCGCCAGACCACCGGTCCCCTTGAGCCCGATCGACGTATTCACCAGTCCCGGGTCTGCCGCATAGGCTCGCACTCCCGTCCCCCCTACTCGACGGTTGAACTCCGCCGTGAAGAGCACGTTAGCCAACTTCGACTGCTTGTAGCTCTTGAGCACGCCGTACCCTCGCCGGTACATCACGTCGGTCCAGTGCATCTTGGTGCGGTAGTGCGAACCAGAGCTGACTGTGATAACCCGTGCCTCGCCGGCAGCTTGCAGCAGCGGCATCAGTTCGTGCGTGAGCAAGAAGGGGGCCAAGTGGTTGACCGCGAACTGGAGCTCGTAGCCATCCTCCGTCACCTTGCGCCAGCTCGACACGGTACCCGCATTGTTGATCAGCACGTCCAACTTGCCGCCACTGGACGCGGTCACAACCGCCCGGATATCCTCCGCCAGTTGGACAACCTGGTGCTGGGAGGCCAGATCCGCGACCGCGAATGATATGTGTGCCGTGGGAAAATCCGCCAGGATCGCCGACTGCGCCTCCCGACACCGCTGTTCAGAGCGTCCCACACCGATCACGTGTGCGCCGCGCAGGGCCAGCGCCCGCGCCACCGCCCGTCCGATGCCTGATGTGGCACCGGTCACGACCATCGTCTTCGCCTTCAGATCCTGTATCATCTCCATATCTCCTCCTAGTTTGGCGTCATAGCGGGCGTCATCGCCACAACGGATGCGTGCGACTTCGCGTGAGCTACCATCCACCGCTTGCGGATTAGATACGCGATCCACGAAGCCGGAAACATCCCACCCAGCAGCCGCGATATCTGATTGATCGTACCGGGGATCACGACCCGCCGCCCTGCCAGGGCCTGCCTGATGGTGATCGCAGCCACGTCCCCGGTGTTCATCGTCGTCAGGCGACCCACAAACCCCTGAGCTTCGATGGAACGGATGCAGGCGGGATTCGTCGGCATGCCGGCCGGGCAAAGCGCCGTGACCGTGACGTCCTGATCACGAAGCTCCTCCCCCGGCGCCCGCGACCAATCCAGCAGGAACCGCTTGGAGGCCGCGTAGACAACCTTGACCGGCATCGGGTAGAAGGCAGCCAGGCTGCTCACATTTACGATATGGAGGGTTCGGTGGTGATCGCGGTAGGCCAGACCACGCCGCGTCATCTCCAACGTCGATTCGATGTTCAGACGCACCATCGTCTGTAGCTCACCCACCCTGCGCTCATCGAAAGGGCCCTGATGATCTAGCCCGGCAACGTTGAGCACTAAGTGCAGCCGCACACCGTGCTGATCGATGAACCGCCAGAGCCTCACCCGGTCATCCGCATCCGTCAGATCGCACGCACGGGTCAACGTATTGATCCCATACAGCCGCGCGAGACCGGTCGCCAGATGATCCAGCCGTTCGTCGGACAGATCCGTCAGGAACAGATCCCAGCCCCGCACCGCACACTCTGCTGCAAGCGCCTTCCCTAAGCCTCCGGTCGCGCCGCTGATCAGTACATAGCTCTTCATTCAGGTTTACCTCCGATACCCTGTGCTCATCCGTCTGTTGTCTTCAGTATAGCGCCAACAGGCAGACGCCGGACCCACCCGAGGGTACATCCGGGGGGCACATTTCAGGTGGAGTCCCGGCCCCCTTGACAAACAGGAGAGAATTGCGATGATTGGGATCGTGTTAGGTGCCCCCGAAAGCACCATTCTCAGCTATCACCCAAGCGGCGCACGTCGATTGGGATGCAGCGAGAGAACAGGGAGAGCGACAACAATGCAATACCGCAAGATGGGATCTCTGGACTGGAGAGTCTCAGCGCTGGGCTTCGGCTGTATGCGATTGCCGTCACGACGGTTCAATCCCGTCCGCCCCGACGCGGAGGAGTCGATTCGCATCATCCGCCGTGGGATCGATCTGGGGATCAACTATATCGACACGGCCTGGCCCTACCACCTGGGCGAAAGCGAGCGGATCCTCGGTCGTGTGCTGCAGGACGGCTACCGCGAACGAGTCCACCTGGTCACCAAGCTGCCTATGTTTGTGGTGCGCAGGACCGAGGACTTTGACCGGTATCTCAACACCCAGATGAAGCGGCTGCAGACCGACTATCTGGATATCTACCTCTTCCACGCCATGAACGCCGGCGCCTTCGAGAAGATGAAGCGACTGGGCCTGATCGAGAAGATGGAGGAGGCAAAGCGACAGGGGCGCATTGGCCACATCGGCTTCTCATTCCACGACACCACCCTCGTCTTCAAGGAGATCATCGACTATTACGACTGGGATATGGCCCAGATCCAGTACAACTATATGGACACGGGCATCCAAGCGACCACCGAAGGTTTGGAGTACGCGCACAGCAAGGGGATCGCCGTAGTCATTATGGAGCCGCTCAAGGGCGGGACCCTGGCCAATCCCCCAGCGGAAGCCCTCGACATCATCGAATCAGCGGACGCCAACCGCACACCGGTGGACTGGGCGCTCCAGTTCCTGTGGAATCGCCCGGAGGTCTCTGTGGTGCTCAGCGGTATGGGGTCCATGCAGATGGTCGAGGAGAACTGTGCCAGCGCCGACAGATCGGGGGTCGCCTCGCTGGACGCTGAGGAAGAGGCAACCATCGCCAGCTTGGCCGAGATCTACCGCAGCAAGACGCTCGTACCGTGTACCGCGTGCCGGTACTGTATGCCTTGTCCCCACGGCGTCAACATCCCGCAGAACTTCGCTCTCCTCAACAACGTCTCGATGGAGCGCTCCGGCTGGATGCGCCTGCGGCTGCGCAACGGATACCGGAAGCTCGCAAAGTCCAAGGACAAGCTGAACCAGGAGAACCCCAACGGCAACGCATCGCTATGCGTCAAGTGCGGACAATGCCTGAGCAAGTGCCCCCAGCAGATCAATATCCCCGGGGAGCTGGAGAAAGTCCACGCCATCCTCGGCAAGCGCGGCAAGATCTCCGATTACTACGGATAGGATCACCGCTGCATCCGAGTCAGTGATACGAATCGAGGCCCTGAACGCCGACCGGCGCCCAGGGCCTCGTACTCCTTACTCCATACTCCCTACTGCTGTCGACTGACCGCTGAGAGCTGACTGCTCTCCTACTCCCCCACCACCGTCAACGTCTGAGGCGCGGCGTCGGCGGAAGCGCCGGGGTTGTAGTAATCGTAAGCCGTGCTCGCCGGCGTCTGCGCCAC
>CAZEXX010000017.1:0-8002 GCA_964516885.1 uncultured Anaerolineales bacterium
CCTCATAGGCAAAATCGCCTTGCAGATCATGCGCCCTGAACTCGCAGAACCACTCGGGCCCCCGAGTATACTTGAGCACGCGCTTCGAGGCGGCGCTAAGCGGTCGATCATGGGTTGTCATAGTCAACTCCACTCTCTCGTATCGGCATCCACTATCCAACTGCCTCGAAAATGACCCCGTATAGCACCATACCCGCCCACTTCGTCGCGCTAACGTCGGCGCTCTGCGGACCGAAGGCATTCTGATGCCCGGCGTCTTGCCCGCTCTGCTCTGCGCGCTGCATTCTCGTCCTACGCGGTATGCACCAGCACATGACGTCTCATCCGAAAAAGCTCAAATCCCACTCCGCCACGTTCTGCAGCTCGAAACGACCGTCCTTGAAGCGCATTGGCAGCCAGAGATAGCGTCCATCAATGGCGTTTTTTGGACGCCAGAGATCGAACATCGCGATGTAGGCGTCATCTTTGCCCGCCACCGGCAGGAGGTAGGTACTCTGCCCGCCGAAGGTAATCTCGCTGCCCTCTCCCACACACGGATTGCCCAGCTCAGTCCACGGGCCCCAGACAGAATCCGCCACGGCGGAGCGCGCCGCGTTGGGCGCCCAGCCGGTGCAGTCCGAGCCGATGAAATAGTACGTCCCCTCTCGTTTGCAGATCGCGGGGGCCTCCATATAGCGCTTGCGGAAGACGTGTACGTATTGCCCCGCCGGCGCCAGGTAGTCCTCGGTGAGCAGTGAGATCTGCAACGTGCTGTTCTCCTCCGAGGCGTAGAGGTGGTAGGCCAGCCCATCGTCGTCCACGAAGAGCGTCATATCCCGGGCCATCTGCCCGCCCGGGAAGTCCCGGCCCAGGATGTTCAGCCTATCGACGACATCTCTGGGGCCGCCGGAGAACTCACCCTCCACGGCCCCCGGTTCCGGCACGACCTTCTCATCGGGTATGGCGTTATCGGGCCACACGCCGGCGTTCGGCCGGAACGATCCCAAGAAGGTATACGGGCCGGCAACACTGTCGCTGACCGCCACGCCGCTGCGCGCGGCCTTGTAGCCCTGACCCTTCAGCTCCAGGTGGAACCACATCACGAATTTACCCGTTGCGGCATTGTAGATCACCTTGGGACGTTCCAGCACACAGCCCCGGGTGATATCGCTCTCGGCGTCATCAGAGACCGGCAGCGCGATCCCCATATCCTCCCAGTTGTAGAGGTCGTGCGACGCGTAGCAGTGGACGCCGACCATAGCCTTATTCCCGGCACGACCGTCGATCTTGTGCTCGCCGAACCAGTAGTAGGTTCTGTCGTGGTATAGGATACCGCCGCCGTGGGCATTGATGTGAACGCCACGCGTGTCGGGCCAGATGGCCCCGGGACAGAACTTGTTTAGCATTGTGTCTCCTGTGGTGCAGATTCGGAAAAGCGAAGCCCTCACCCCCCCCGGGCTCAGAAGCCCGTTGCCCTTCTCCTGAAACGGGGACTTCGTCTCCCATAGTTCGCGGACGAACATAGGAGAGGGGCGCAGAGAGCAAGCGTTGTGCCAGCCACGTTATCTGTCCCCTCTCCTGTCTCCGTCTGCGGAGTACGGGAGAGGGGGCGCACTCAGAAGTGCGTAGGCCGTTCTGACGGCACGGGGTGAGGGCTCTCTCTCCCCCCTACTGCCCGGTCACGGAATCAACATTCCGGAAGATATGCTCCAGCCGGCGGCGATCCGCGTCCGGCAGCGGCGGGCGGTAGAACGACTCGATGTTATCCGTGAGATGCGCCGGATTCCCGGTGCCGGAGAGGATGACGTGCGTCCCGGGTTCGTCCCGAGAGAACCGATAGGCGGCATCCGGTATACTGACCGCGCCGCCATCGTGGACGAGAAAACCGAGGGCGTGGGCCCGATCAGAATCGGCCCGATTCCGATCGGCGTGATCCAGATCGGCGGGGTCCAACTGCCCCGCCGCGATCAGTTCATCGAGCACCTCGGCGAGCTTCTCCGGGCGACTGAGCGCGCGGCGCACCGCGAACATGACCAATATGCCGATGTCTTTTTCGATCGTGTGCCGGAAGACCAACTCGCGGGCGGATTGGTTGAGCAGATTGAAGCCCACCATCATCACGTCCCACACGTCGTCCTGCAGCGCGCGCTGGAGCATCAAGTGCCGCGTGTCAGCGTTCCAGCGCTCCGTGATCCCCAAGAAGCGCAGCTTGCCCACATCCCGGAGCTTGAGCAGCTCGGGCACGATCTCCGCGGCGAGGTACGGGTAATCCTCCAACATGACGCCGTGCAGATGGTAGATATCGACATAGTCAGTGCCCAAGCGCTGGAGACTATCCTCCAGACTCTGGCGTAGGCCGGCCGGCGTGATATTCCGGCCTCCGCTCTTCTTGGTCGAGATCACCAGCTTGCTGCGATCCAGGCCGCGAATGGCCTGTCCAGCGATAGCTTCCGTCCTGTAGGCCTCCGCCGTATCGAGGAAATTGATCCCCGCGTCGAGCGCGGCGCGGACGACGGCGACGGACTCGACCTCAGACTTGCCGGTGCTCTGCCCGGCCCGGCTGGGCCCACCGCAGCCCACCCCCATCACCGTTACGGCCAGCCCGGTGCGCCCCAGTATCTTAGTTTCCACAATAGTGCCTCCAAAGCGAAGAAGCCCTCACCGCGTGTGCGCAGACGCAGCGGGCTCAGAAGTGCGTAGGCCGTTCTGACGGCACGGGGTGAGGGCTCTCCTCATCTACCCGTAGATCTTGCCCCCTGCCGTATCCGCCGTGGCACCACCGCCGGTGAAATCCACCGCGTTGAACTCGGCGCGAGCGGCCATCCCCAGCAGCCCGGCATCACTGGAGAGTGCCAGGAACTGGAATCCCTGGGCGATGCGCATCGAGACCTCAGCACCGCTGCCGCAGTGCTTACCCGCGGCGATACCCACAGCCTTCGCCGCGCGGAGGACCTCCTGGATGGCGGCCTCGTGCTCCGTCCCGGGGCCGGTCTCCTTGGTCTCCAGCGAGAGCGCCAGGTCCGCCGGCCCGATGAAGCAACCGGAGACACCTTCGACCGAGAGGATCGCCTCGGCCTGCTCGACCGCCTTGACCGTCTCGATCATCACGATGATCGCCAGGTTCTCCTCCGTCCACGTGCGGTAGTCGCCGTCGATATATGGGGTGACTCGGCTGCCGCCCCAGCTCCGAAGACCCTTCGTCGCGTATTTCATATTGTCAACGGCCTTCTTTGCCTCCTCGGGGCTGTTGACCATCGGGACCACCAGGCCCAGGGCGCCGGCGTCCAGCGTGCGCTGGATCCAGACGGTGTCATTCCACGGCACCCGCGCCATCGGCACCGCGCCGCCCAGCTGGGTGGCGCGGAAGCAATTCACCATCGTGTCAAAGCCCACCGGGCTGTGCTCCACATCGACCAGCAGCCAATCCCACCCGACGTGCGCCATGCTCTCCGCTGCAGCCGGTGAGCAGAGCGACAGCCAGCACCCCACGGCGGGTTGCCCGCTGCGCAGCTTATCCGTCACCGGGTTTGTCGCAAACTTGTTGATGCCGATACGACCCATGTCTCGCCTCCTGTGTCATCTATGTGAGCGTTACTGTAAGTGTAGTCCTGATAGCCGCAGGCGCCATTGAGAACGCTCGATCTGGCTATTCCGAGCAGGCGCCCGGTTTTGGCCGCAATGACCCGCTCATATCGTCATCCTGATCACCGCCATCGCGCGGGCCGCACGGTTCAGACCAGAATGACCCGCACGTGTGTCATCCTGAGTGGCCCAAGAAAGCATCCTGCAACCCTGAGTAAGAGAGCGAAGGATCTTGTCCTGGGATGCGCGGACTGGTCTCCGACGACGTGTCATCAGTAGTGGGCCACCCAATACTGGGGACGCCAAGAAAACGAGAGATCATATGCTGCAGCCGCATGAGCAACAGCATCCGTAGCACGGGATTCCTCACTGTCACACCGTGGGGAGGGTATGGGCGGCCGGACACGTTCGGAATGACAGATCGAAATGCGATGCCTCTCCCAGGAATCTTGCCACTAGGTCGCATCCGATTCCCGGGCGATTGCTATCCCTCCGATAGGGACTAGAATCGCCGGTACTGAGACACAACAGTTGATCAACCACGAGTCTCCGCGAACAAATCGGTGGTTGCGAATCAGGGGGGGACAGCAGACTATGGTAGAGAGCCTGGCGGCGGAACAGGGACAGCTGCGAATCACGGCACTCAAGGCGGTGCAGATCAGGAGCTGCCACCAGTCCTTGGTCAAAGTGGAGACCGATGCAGGCATCGTGGGCTACGGAGAAGCCGGCGGGCCTGGCCCCATGATCAGAGGCAACCTGCGCTATTTCGAGACCTACCTGCTCGGCAAGGATCCCCTGGAGATCGACAGGCTCTTCAACCTGATGATCAACCTGCAGCACCCGAACCGCCCTCACATCCCCACCGTCAGCGGGGTGGACATCGCCCTCTGGGATATCGCGGGCAAGGTACTGAACCGGCCGGTGTCCCAGCTGCTGCGCGGGCAATACCGCACCGAGATACCGATCTACATCAACACCGGCGGGCCTGCAGATTGGTTTGACAAAAACGCCTGCAAGGCCTGGGCGGCCGAGATCGAAGCGCACCCCTTCGGACTGAAGGCCGTCAAGATGGACTTCAAACGTCTGCTGGGAAATCCGCTCCCCAGGGGTCTGATGCATGTCGGACATCGGACGACGATGCTGCGGGTCAGCGACATTAGGCTCATCGGCCAGGCCTATGAGAATCTTCGCAATGCGCTCGACCCCAGGATCGATATGATCGTGCACTGTCACAATGAGTTTGACCTGCCCAGCGCAATCGGTCTGGCCAAAGCGGTCGCCCCCATCCAGCCCCTATGGATCGAGGATGCGCTGCCCGTGCTCTACAATGACACCTGGAAGCGCTTCAGGGACGCCTCACCGGTGCCTGTGCTGACCGGCGAGAAACTGGAGCTGACGCGCGAATTCGAGCCCTTCCTGGTCAACCAGGCGGTCGATATGCTGCAGCCCGATATCCTCTTCGCGGGCGGCCTGACGGGGTCGTGGCAGATCGCAGATATGGCGGACCGACACTACATTCCCGTCACCGCGCACAATATCGGCACCGTGGTACAGAACGCGGCGACCGCGCACTTTGCCGCATCGGCGCGCAACTTCGTGATGACCGAAACCCGCTTGGGCAGTGGTCACACACTCGACGACCTGATTGAGGAGAAGCTGGAGGTCGTTGACGGCAAACTGGCGGTGCCGACCGGGCCGGGGCTGGGCATCACCATCGTGGAAGAAGCCGTCCGCGCCAATATGGCGCCCGGCGAGCCGTATTGGGACTAGACAAGGAGTCGGGCTCAAACATGAAAGCAAACGAAATCCTCGAGCACTTCCTCTCCCGGGCGCCTTGGGTGGATCGCGGGGCCACCGTGGACCGGATCATCGCCGGTGACGGCGAAGCGGCATTTGATCGCTGTATGGTAACCTGGATGCCGAGCTTTGAGGTGCTGCGGGCCATGGTCAAACGGGGCGTGCATTTGCTGGTCTGCCACGAACCCACCTTCTGGGATCATCTCCACGATACGCCCAAAGAGGATGCTATGGGTCAGACGAAGTTGCGCTACATCAATGACCACGCGCTGGTCATCGTCCGCAACCACGACTGCTGGGACCGCTGGCCGGATGTGGGCATTCCCTGGGCCTGGGCCGAGCACCTCGGGCTCGAGGGTCCGCCGGCAGCCATTGGGGCCGATGGCTACCAGCACCGGTATGACATCGAGCCTGCACCGCTGGACACATTTGCTCGACGGGTTGCTGAACGCTGTCGCGATCTCGGCGAGCCGATGGTGCAGGTTACAGGCGACACCTCACATCTGGTGTCGCGGATCGGTATCGGGACAGGCTGCGGGTGCAGTATCCCCACCTATCAGGCGATGGGCTGTGATTGCTCGATCGTGTGTGACGACGGCTCCATCTACTGGAGGGACATCCAGAAGGCTGAAGACTTTGGTCACCCCGTGATTCGCGTGAACCACGGCACGTCTGAGGAGCCCGGGATGGTGACACTCACCCGGTACATCAACGATCATCTCAATCTGCGGGCCGAACACTACCCCCACGGCAACACCTTCAGACTGGTGGGAGGCGAAACAGACTCCAAGCACGCCAGCACACCGCGCGAACGTGGAAATACTGGCCCAGGATAGCCGACCGGAACGCCATGAAATCACGGTACCATACCGAACTAACAAGACTGACATTGCAGGCTCACTTCAGCCGTGTGGCGCTAGAAGAGATCATCGCAGCGAACCTGGCTCAGGACGCCCCGCAGAACCAGCTGGGGTCCAAGGCTCATTTCCACTTTGACAACAACAAGATCGCTGGTGCGCTGGCCTACGTGGAGGATCTGCACACACGGATCGTTGAACTGGCGGTTGCAGGCGACCACGGGAGCCAGCAGCGGGCTGCGCTGGGCCGGCTCTGCCACGCGGTGCAGGACTTCTACGCGCACTCCAACTACGTGGATCTCTGGCTGGCCAACCAGGATCATCCCGTGCCGGCGGCAGACGCGATCGATGCCCTGATCCCGGAGCTGCTGAATCACCCGGATCTTCGGACCGGCACATACGTGGTACTGCGTGACATTGTCTACTCCGTGCCTATCGTCGGAGCGCTGTGGCGCAGGATCTATGTGCCATCTGGTTCCCACGAAGCCATGAACCTTGATTCACCGGATCGTGGTTGGAAGTTCTCATACGCGATGGCCGCCGCACGCCAACGCACACAACACGAGTACCAGCGTGCCGTTCAGGCAGTCCGGGAGGCGGGGGGAGAATCCGCGCTTCGCGAGTTCACAGGAATAGCGCAACAAGAGGGAAGGCACCACGATGGAGTGCCCAAGGTGTGGAGCCGAGCTCAGTGACGGCATCGGGCTGCGGTCACTGCGGGGCCAACGTGTAAGCCCAGGAGGCCGCATCCCAGCCACTATGAAAGAGACATGTGCATGAACTCAAGTGGATCATCGTCTGAACGATGACGGCCCTGGCATTCCAGACCGGGATCTGCGACGGTTCCGGGGTGATGCTGCACGATCTGGCACACCGGCTTGCGAGCATGTCGTGGTGACCAACGGTACATGCATGAACGCCCCGCGCTGAGCGGGGTGTCCCTGATGTCTGTAGCACTCACACCCCGGCTCACACCGGCGCGTGGGTCGTTGGGGAGCCCAGCCAAGCCGACCCGGTCTTGGTCACCAGGCTCGGAAGCATTACCCGGCTGTCAACGGCAGCTCACAGTGTGTCCCAGATAGCCACCATCTCGCGCATCGCCGCGGCGACGTCCTCCAGCATCTCCATCACCGGCAGGCCGTAGGGGCAGCGCGCCTCGCAGGCCCCACAGCGGGTGCAGGATTCAATCTGCGCGATGACCTGCCGATGGTGAGGCAGTTCATGCTCCAGGGTAGTGCGCGACCAGGGATAGGCACGGAAGAATTCCGCGCCTCGGTCGCGATAGAAACTGTACACGGTGTCGGACCCGATGGCCCACGAGATGGGGATTCCCTGCGGACATGGCATACAGTCCGCGCAGAGACGGCAGCGGGTGTGCGCCAGTCCCTCTTCCCACTCTCTGATCTGCGCCTCATCCTGCGGGGTCAGGCGATAGTCGCCGTGACCGACCAGTGTGTTTTCTTCGACTTCCGCCAGGGACTTGACGCCCGGCACAACCGTGGCGATAGGCTGGTTGAGCAGCCATTTAAGGGACAGGGCCGCGGGAAGCACGCCCGTCGCCACCGATTTCATCACCGTGACACCCACACCCTTCTTGTGGCACAAGGGGATCAGCTCCTTCAGGGCCTCGCGATTGACGATATTCAGCAGGATCAGCATGTTCTCAAAGTCAAAGCGATCGAGCGCCTCGATGAGCGTGCGGGAGTTATGCGCCGTGCAGCCGATATGCCGCACCAACCCCTGGGCTTTGGCTTCAACCAGCGCTTCGAGCGCGCCGCCGGGGCCCA
>CAZEXX010000017.1:8102-13080 GCA_964516885.1 uncultured Anaerolineales bacterium
AGATCCAGCGCGCGATGCACAATCTCCACCGCGCGTTCCGTGCGCATAGTGCCCAGTTGCGAGGTGCCCAGCCCTATGGCTGACACCCTCAGCCCGGTCTTGCCCAGTGGTCGATATTCCATTCCGGGACCCCTTCCAAAGCTTTTATGCGATCGCTACGATGAATCATAGGCCAAATGCGCGTGCCCTCAAGCATAGACAGGTCTTTCTACACAGACCCACGGACCTGCCGTGGGATCGCCGACATTCTGCCTATGCAACACTGTTGCTCTTCACACAAGCTGGAGGAAGCTTCGCCTATCCCCCGAAGAAACGAAACCAGGGTGATTATGCTGACATCAGAACAGACGGAAGATGCTTGACAGATACAGAGTAGCCAACTACAATGTAGCCGGCTACTATTATTGTGTGTACAGTACCAGGAAAGGAAGTGAGCATGCCGCCCAAAGACATCCACGGCGAATCAGCCGGTCAGTTGCTGGTGGAGATCTGCCGTCTCAACCGCAGCCGGATGCACAACCGTGTCGAGCAGCTAGGGCTATATCACGGGCAACCACAGGTCCTGGAAAACCTGTGGCGCGAGGATGGGCTCACCCAAAGGGAACTGGCATCGCGTCTGCAGGTGCGCCCAGCCACGGTCACCAAGACGATCCAGCGAATGGAGAAGGCTGGGTTCCTCGAAAGACGGCACGACGACCCTAATGACGAGCGTCTGTCGCGCGTCTATCTCACCCAAAGGGGACGCGACATTCAGGATGCAGTGCGAGCGATGTGGGAGGAGTTCGAAACGCAGGTCTACGCGGGCTTCAGCGAAACAGAGATGGCGGCAATGGGGCAATGGCTCACGCGAGTCCGTGACAACCTTGCTGGACTGGATCGTTCCGTTGAGGGCCATTCCACACCTAATCACTAAGACACACTCAATTAGGAGGCTACGTCAATGTCAGAGAGCGCCCGTATATGGGTCGAGATCGTCTTCAACATATCTTATCTGGTCGCCATCTGCGCCCTGGTCATCGCGATGCTGCGCCGCCAGCCCAACGTGCCGACCCAACAGCAGCCCCTGACGCGGCTGTTCATCTGGGCCTTCGGCTTGTTGACATTGGGCGACATCGGGCACGTCGGCTTCCGCGTGATCGCCTACGCCTTGGGAGATCTGGAAACAGGGATCAATCTGTTCGGCCTAGAAGTGGGGCTCGTAGGTCTGGGCGCACTATCCACTGCAACCACAGTCACGTTCTTCTACGCCCTCGTCTTGATGATCTGGCACAAGCGGTTCAAGAAGCCTTATGGATGGCTTGGACTCCTTCTGTTCGCCGCGGCTTCCGTTCGGTTGGTGACTATGGCGTTTCCCCAGAACCAGTGGAACCGAACCGTGCCGTTGTGGGGGTGGTCGATGGCGCGCAATCTGCCTCTTTTGCTTCAGGGGCTCGGTGTAGCCTACCTCATTCTTAGAGATGCGGCGGTACTGAAGGACCGCACATTCACCAAGATCGGATGGATGATCATCGCATCCTACACCTTCTACACGCCCGTGATTCTGTTTATTCAACGTGTGCCGATGCTGGGTATGTTGATGATTCCCAAGACGATGGCCTACGTCGCCATTGCCTGGATCGGCTATGTTAACCTGTTCCCCAAGATACCAGCAGACCCAGCGGTACTGTAAGTGCTGTATAGGTTCTGGCGCCGCGGATGAGATCAGCTGCGGCGAACCGGAAACTGCACCAGCTCCAGGTTAGTGATAAGGGACAGTGTCCCAGCGGACGCGCTCCAGGTGTCGGTAGGCGACAGACGCGGACACTGTGCAGACATCCTAGACAGTTCAGGCCCGAGTCAAATGGGTCTGGACTGTTTAGGATTGGCCAAGAAATATGCACTGACAGCTAATAATCCGGTATTGCTTTTGCGGAACAAAGCGCGTATAATGGATGATTGTGTCTGTGGCCAGTTGGGCCGCAGCTTTCAAAGCACCGACAGACTCCGTCTGTAAAATAGGTGCATCAGGGCCAGGAGTGCGACTTGGCTCACAGAGTCAAGGAGTACTACCAGTGAGTTTCGAACAGTTTTCTCTCGATTCACGCCTCGTCAAGGGCGTGAAGGGAATGGGGTACGAAGACCCCACTCCGATCCAAGAACAGGCCATCCCCGTCGTCCTTAGCAATCGGGACGTTATGGGCATTGCCCAGACAGGTACCGGCAAGACCGCTGCCTTCGTCCTACCTATCCTGCATCGGCTTACCAGAGGCCCGCGGCACCGAGTGCGCGCCCTCATCGTTTCGCCAACGCGCGAGCTCGCAGAGCAGACCCATCAGGCCATCCGCGAGCTGGGCAAGCACACCAAAGTACGCAGCGTCACCGTGTATGGCGGTGTGAGCAAGAACCCGCAGATTCAGGCACTGAGAAACAGTGTTGAAATCGTCGTGGCGTGTCCCGGGCGGCTCTTGGATCTCCACAACGACGGCTACGTCGATCTGACCCGAGTTGAGGTGTTGGTCCTGGACGAGGCTGATCGCATGTGCGATATGGGCTTCCTGCCCGACATCCGCCGCATCCTCAAGCTCTTGCCGTCCCAACGCCAAACGCTCTTCTTCTCAGCCACGATGCCGCGAGACATCCGACGACTGGCAGACAGCATACTCAAGAACCCGGCAACGATCCAGATCGGTATGATCGCGCCTGCCAAGACCGTCTCCCACGCTCTCTATCCCGTTCAGCGGCACCTTAAGAAGAAACTGCTGCTGGCGATGTTGGATAAAATGGCGATTGGACGCGCCCTGGTCTTCACCCGCACCAAGCACCGCGCCAAGAATCTCGCGCGCGACTTGACAAAGCACAACCTCCGCGCCGCGGCCATGCAGGGCAATATGTCGCAAAACCAGCGCCAGCGCGCCCTCGATGGGTTCCGTGGCGGTAAGTTCGACATCTTGGTCGCTACCGACGTCGCCTCGCGCGGCATCGATGTCGACGACATCTCTCACGTGATCAACTTCGACATGCCCGACACCGTTGACGCCTACACGCACCGTATCGGCCGTACCGGTCGGGTCGAGAAAAGCGGCGAGGCATTCACCTTCGTGGAACGGGACGACGAGGATCTGGTGCGCCGCGTAGAGAAGCTGCTGGGACATCGCATCGAGCGAGAATACCTGGAAGGATTCAACTACAACGTCACTGCGCCCGTGCGCCAGAACAACCCCAACCAACGCCGGCGTTCGGGAGGGAACAACTCGTACCGCGGCAATGGCAATCGAGGCGGCTCAAGCCGGGGCGGCGCCGGTCGGGGCGTCCCAAATCGAACCAACAGCAACCGCAGAAGCGGAGCTCGCTAAGTCTCACCCGAGTAGATCGAATACATAACGCGCCCGGCTGGATGATCCAGCCGGGCGCTTGTCTTGGCACCTTCTGCTGCGGCACGGCGCATCTTCGCCGGCTCCTAAGCGCAGCTGTGAAGACAGGCGAACCGTGCTATAGTCACCGGCGTATGATCTAGAGCCCAACTTGGAGGTTCGAATGAGTAACGTACCACTAGAGGCAAGCATCGCCTACGCCCACGAGCACACCGAGGCGTTCATCGAACAGTACCTAGAGCTATTGCGCATCCCCTCCATCGGCGCCGATCCGGCGTACCGCGATGATGTACGGCGGGCAGCGGAGTGGATTGTCGCCGAAATGCAGCGCCTGGGCATCGAGCACGCCCAGGTTCTCGACACCGAGGGACAGCCCGCCGTCTATGGTGATTTTCTCCACGCCGGTGAGTACGCGCCCACCGTGCTGCTCTATGCCCACTATGACGTGCAGCCGGTCGACCCGCTCGATCTGTGGGTCGCCCCACCCTTTGAGCCGGATATCCGCGACGGCAAGCTCTTCGCCCGCGGCGTGATCGATGACAAGTCCGGGGTCTTCCTGCACCTCAAAGCCTTCGAATCAACGATGGCCGCCGGCGGCAGTCTGCCGATCAACGTGAAGTTCATCTTTGAGGGCGAGGAGGAAAGCGGCTCGCCGACGATGGAAGCCTTCATCGAGGCCCACAAAGAGCTGCTTGCCGCGGATGTCGCAGTGATCTCCGACGGAGGCTCATCCGATGAGATCCCTCGGATGATGGCGTCCGTGCGCGGTATCGTGACGGGCGAGGTCCACGTGTCCGGCCCGAAACGCGACCTGCACTCGGGGAGCTTTGGCGGCGTCGTCCACAACCCCACGCACATGGTAGGCAAGATGGTCGCTGCCTTTCACGACGACGAGGGACGCATCCGGATCCCCGGCTTCTACGATGACGTCGTGCCGGTCTCGGAAGCCCAGCAAGCGCTCATCGAGGCGAATGAGCCAAGCGCAATAGAGCGCGCCAAGGAGACGACCGGCCTGGATACCTTCTGGGGCGTGCCCGGCTACTCCTATCTGGAACGTGCCACCGCCCAGCCCACTTGTGACGTCAACGGCATCTTCGGCGGCTATCAGGGAATGGGCGCGAAGACCGTGCTGCCCGCGGAAGCCGGCTTCAAGGTGAGCATGCGACTCGTGGACAACCAGGACCCCAGGGATATCGCCGAGAAGTTCGAGGCCTTCATCAACAGCTTCGCGTGTGACACGCTGAAGATCGATGTGAAGATCCTCTCCAGCTCGTGGTCGGCCGAGACGCTGGTCACCGGCCCCATTGCCCAGGCCGTGATCGACGCCTATACCACCACGTGGGGCAAGGCCCCCAGGATGGGTCGCGCCGGCGGCTCGGTGCCCATCATCGGTATGTTCCAGCACGTCCTGAACATCCCCGTGACCAGTATGGGGCTGGGCCACGGCAACAATGGGCACTCGCCGAACGAGTACTTCGATCTTGAGTACTTCGGTACCAACATCGATACGGCCATCCACTTCCTGTACAATATGGCCACGTAGAGACGTTGATTCTGGTTGTGAAGCCAATCGAGGCGCGCGGTTTGACCGTGCGCCTCGATTGGCTTGCGGGGAATTGCGCTTCTGA
>CAZEXX010000017.1:13180-26790 GCA_964516885.1 uncultured Anaerolineales bacterium
TCGCATCCAGATCACGCTAGAGCTTCACGCGTGATACCACAGGGAATGCGATAGGAAAGGAGGTACCGACTGATCAAGCAATGCAGTGATTTTCATCGAATGTCGTTGTGAGACATGAGGTCATCTGCACTAGACCTCACCACTGTGGTGCAAAGGAGAATCTGAGATGAAGAGACTAACCCGTCGGGAGTTTCTGAGAGCGAGCCTGCTTGCGAGCGG
The DNA here is from genome assembly GCA_964516885.1 of uncultured Anaerolineales bacterium. Taxonomy (GTDB): domain Bacteria; phylum Chloroflexota; class Anaerolineae; order B4-G1; family SLSP01; genus PWVB01. Next base: position 13,400 of record CAZEXX010000017.1, read on the forward strand.
TGCTATTGTGCTGAATTCCTGCAAACCCGCACCCGCTGCGGAGCCAACCACTGCTCCTAGTGCAGCCGTTGACCTCGATCTACCATTTGAGATTGCTGCTGATGCTATCAACCCCCTGGGTATGCCCGAACCCGTCACGGCTGAGGGCGTCTTTTTCTCCGGCGGTTTTGGTCACGATTACATCCAATTCGCCGCCGATCTCATGGCCAAGGTACATCCGGGCAGCGAAATGACTGTGGAACCCATCCAGGGCGTTGGCGAGAAGCTCCGCCCGCGTTTTGTGGGTGGCAATCCGCCGGACGTGATTGACAACAGTGGCGCTGGAAGTATGGACTTCGGTGCGCTGGTTTCTGAAGGCCAACTTCTCGATCTGGCCCCTTTGATGAATGCCGCCTCACTCGATACCCCCGGCAAGACCGTGGCGGAGACGCTCTTCCCGAAATCACAGGCTGGCGGTGTGATTGATGGCAAGCAGTATGCGCTCAACATCGCCTATTCAGTCTTCGGTGTCTGGTATTCGAGTACCTTGTTTCAGGATAAGGGATGGACATACCCGGCGACCTGGCCGGATATGATGGACCTGTGCGAGACGATTAAGTCTTCCGGCATCGCCCCGTGGACCTACCAGGGTAAGTACCCGAGTTACATGATCAATGGCCTGTTGGAAGGCCTGATCTATAAGAAGGGCGGCGTCCAGGCGATGGTCGACATCGACAACCTGGTGGATGGCGCCTGGGGAAATTCTGCCGTCGTGGATTCTCTCAAAGAGATGTACATGCTGGCTGAAAATGGCTACATCCTGGAGGGTACCGAGGGCCTGAACCACACCGAGTCGCAGGCCGAGTGGCTCAAGGGTACTGCTGCCTTCATCCCCTGCGGCATCTGGCTGGAGAACGAGATGAAGGACATGATCCCGGATGGCTTTGACATGGTGATCGATCAATCACCGGGCAAGGGCAATGCTGCCCGGGCCGAAGGTGGCGAGCCCTTCATCGTCCCGTCCAAGGCGAAGAACACCGTGGCCGGTATGGAATACCTGCGGTGCCTTATCTCAAAGGAGAGCTCCAAGTGGTTCGCTGTCAACGTCAGCGCTATGATGCCGGTCATCGGTGGCACTGAAGGGGTCACCATCAGCACTGGCATGCAATCGGCCGTCGCGATGGTCGAGAAGTGCGGCGACAATGTCTTCCCGGGCATGCGCTACGGTGGCTGGTACAGCGATCTGGGCAAGGAAGCAAGTGCCAAGATGGGTGACATGCTCACCATGCGGATCACGCCCGATGAATTCGCCGAGGCCGTTCAGGCCATGGCCGACAAAGTGAAGACCGACCCTGAGGTCACGAAATTCACTCGCGAAGGCTAAGGTTCAGTGAAATCGCGGTTGTGTGTCCAGGATAGGGGCTGCCCCCTATCCTGGACCATGCTATCTCGCCCTGTTTTCTGCCACTTGCGCCGCGATAGCTGAAGCTCCCAAGAATCTGCGGGCATTGCCATAGAGTATTTGAATCACAGAGAGGCAATCTATGAACAAGCGCAAATACCGTGTGATCATCCCGTTTCTGGCCCCAGCCATCATTCTATATCTGATTTTTGTGATCTATCCCTACGGGCGTTCGATGTATAACTCATTCACGAGTTGGAAGGGCGTCAGTGCGAGCCAACCGTTTGTCGGGTTAAGAAACTACGCCCGCATGATCAATGATGAATTCTTCTGGAATGCCTTGTGGCACAATGTGCAATACTTGTTTTTTGTCCCCTTCATTACGATCTCGTTGAGTCTGTTCCTGGCCTTCATGATCAACCAACGCGTGCGCTTCGCCAAGTTCTACCGGGTGGTGTTCTTCTTCCCGCAGGTCATATCGCTCATCTCGATTGGCGTCTTGTGGAGCTATATCTATCACCCCACAATTGGGATAGTGACATCGATTGCCAAATTCCTGCGTCTGGAATGGTTCTTCGAGCTCTTCGGCTTTCAAGCCATTCCCGTCTGGATGGGTGATCCTCGCACGGTGCGCGGGGCGATCGCTTCCGTGGTTGTTTGGCAAGCTGCTGGATTCTACATGGTGTTGTTCCTGGCTGCCATGGAGGCAATCCCGCAGAGTCTCTACGAGGCTGCTATCATTGATGGTGCGAATCGCTGGCATCAGTTCTGGAATATCACCTTGCCTCTGCTGTGGGACACGATGCAGACGGCCCTGGTATACTCTGGAATGGGCGCCTTCAATATGTTTGCGATCACTAAGATCATGGTCGTCAGTGGATCGTCCACTAATCGTCCCGCGGATGTCCTGGCAACCTATCTTTACGAACAGGCTTTCGAAGCTAGCCGCTTCGGCTACGCTACGGCGATCGGCGTGACACTCTTCCTGTTGATGCTTGCTCTCTCTGTATTGACAATGCGGGCAACGCGCCGCGAAACAGTTGAGTATTAAGCACGGGAGATACACTATGAAACGCGAATCAACAAGCAAAATCACCGGCACGATGATCAATGCCCTCATCTTACTACTATTGGGGTTGTGGTCCATCATTGTGATTTTCCCAATGATCTGGGTCCTGGTTAGCTCCTTCAAGACCAGCAAGGAGATTTTCTTCAGCCCTTGGTTGCCTCCTGCGGAATTGATGTGGGATAATTTCTCGCGTGCTTGGAGTGAAGCAAGTATGGGGCTGTACTTTTTCAACACGCTGGCGGTTCTCATACCCGCGATTTTCCTCACCCTGCTCTTTTCCGCTATGGCTGGATATGTGCTGGCACGCTTTGTGTTCCCTGGGAACCGAGCGATTTTCTTTGTGTTTACAGGGGGGATGCTCTTCCCGGTGGTACTGGCGCTGGTACCGCTCTTCTTCCTGCTTCAGTCGATGACCCTTCTCGATACGCACGTCGGGCTGGTTCTGGTGTACGTTGCCTATTCTCTGCCGTTCACAATCTTTTTTATGACAGGCTTTTTCAAGACGCTGCCGTCAGAGTTGCTCGAGGCGGCGACTATTGATGGGGCCAATCAATACCAGTTGTTCTTCCAGATCGTCATCCCACTGGCAAAGAATGGCCTGGTGAGTATGGGGATCTTCAATTTCCTGGGGCAATGGAACCAATACATCCTGCCGCTGGTGCTGATGACCTCGCGCAAGAAATACGTACTCTCTCAGGGATTGGCATTCCTACAACACCAGCAACGCTATCAGAGTGACTGGAGTGGCTTGTTTGCAGCCGTCACCATGGTTATGTTGCCCACGATGATTGTGTACACCATCTTCCAGAACCAGATCCAGCGCGGGCTTACCATCGGCGCGCTGAAAGGCTAGATGGTCCAGCAGGCTACGCACCTCCACCTAATGATCATCAGAAATCGCCGCCGATTCTCAACGAATCGACGGCGATAGTATTGAGACCACCCAGCGTACGTTCTGCGCGCCTCACAACGCACCCGGGCGGGATCTTCCCGGTCAATGCCAAATTGTGAGAGGTGGGTTTCCGGGATGGCACCGTCCTGACCACTGGCGAATTCACCGTATCTGTGGCGCGGTTTATGGCCCTAAGTCTGATCCCCACTGGACTGACGATCGCTCTGCTGCGAGACCTCGCCGAACCAGCAACGGTGTGATATTCGGGCTGCGGCGGCAGGGAGATGTTCAACCACACCCAGCCATTGTTTGGCTATGAGCACGACAACTACCTCGGTCGCGCCATCCAGCACAACCCTCGGATGGCAGATGGCTTCACCTTCTACGCCCAGGCGAGGGTCCTGCGCTTCCTGGATCTTCGGCAGTGTGCAATTGTGTTGATGCCGGAAGACCGCCGACAGCTGGACTCTCTCTGCGCGCGGCTACCCGAGCTTGTACCGGATCAGCCCGCCGTGTTGTGTCATGGAGATCTATGGCTCGGCAACATCGCGGCCACCAACGCCGGGGCTCCGGCCTACCTCGACCCTGCCGTTTACTACGGCTGACCCGAGGCCGATCTGGGTATGGCCACGCAGCACGAGCGCTTCGATGACCGCCTCTACGACGCCCATGGTGAGGCAGGCACACTCGAACCCGGTTGGTGCGACCGTCTGGAGATCTACCACATCAAGGAAATCCTCAGCGCGATGGCGCCCTTCACCGAGAAGCACGATTCGCTGATCAGGCTGCGCGCTTTTCTCGATAAGTACTCCTGAAATCCCCGGGGTCACAAAGAAACGCGGCTGGAGGGATGGCAACCGGCATCCCTCCAGCCGCGTTCTCAGCAACACTCCACCTCACGGTGTCTCCGCGTACTCGGCGATGATGGCGGCAGCCTCATCCAGCGAACCCGCGTTGAGCGCATCAAAGGCCTCATCCAGACGCGCATTGACGTCAGAGTCCCCGGCATACCGTCGCCGGCCATCCAAGAGCAGCCAGGGCAGCCGCAAGTCCGCGGCCTCAAACGGGAACGCCGCGTCATCGGTGGCCCGTCGCGTGTCCTGGACCATCTCCAGGTACTGATAGCCGAATTCCACGGTCGGTTCGATGATAGTGCCTTCTCCATAATCGTTCCACGTGATCAGCTGGATCAGATCCGGATTCTGAGCCACCGCCATCTCCAATGTCAGCCGGAACATCTCCCCACCCTGAGGATCCAGGTAGCCGTAGCTTGACCCTACACCGGCTTCATCATAGATGTCCTGGAAGCCTGGGAAGGCGCCCGCGACGCGATATTCCCAGCGCTCCGCCTTCTGATAGAACCCGGTCAGATAGCTCTCCAGGGCCTCCGGTGCCAGGACACCGTCCCTACCGGCCCACATTGGGGGCCAGGGGAAGCTGGCGATGCCCGCCGATTCGGTGTGCTTGTCGAGCGTGACCAACGCCGGGGGCACATCCAGCATCGACGTCAACGTCTCCCAATCCGCAGCGTTCTTGAAATACTGCGGTCCGAAGAGGAAGAGGAGGGGCTGTCCCGCGTATTTCAGATAGGCATCGTCGCCGAACCAGGATGCATCCAGGTAGCGCATCACATCCTGTCCGTGGGCGTAGACGTCGCCCACAGCAATGTGCTTGTTTTCGACCATAAAGCGGACGGTCTGGTCCTCGTAACAGATGGCGAAGAGCAAACCAGCCCTCTTCACCGCCTCGAACAACTCTTGCGTGCTCTCGTTGATCACGCCATAGTCCCAGAAGTCCTCGATCCCGTACCAATCCACGATGACGCCATCGATGCCGCTCAGCTTCATCAGCAGGACTTGATACTCCAGGATAGCCGCATCGCTTGAGTCATACGGCCCCGTCAGCGGGGCATAGTAGGAGGCAATGTCCCGCCGCCCGTTCTCATCCCGGTTCGCCGGGTTGAAATGCTCCATGGTCCAATGCCACCCCCAAACGCCGCTCACGGGCGGGGCCTGATACCACGGCATATAGTGCGCCATCAAGAGTGGGCGTTGCGCTTCCTCCGGCGTCACGGCCGTGGGAGTCGGTTCCGGCGTGCTGGACGGCAGGGACGTTGGCGTGGCCTGCGAGACGGGCGTCTGTGTGGGGAGCATCGCCGTCCCACTGCAGCCAGCTACGAGAACGAGAAGACCCAAACAGGCAATGCGTCTGGATAGACCAAGGTGTTCCATAGACGTTCTCCTTGCTTTGGTTCTGATACGTAGGTCCTGCCCGGTTTCATTGTTCCTGGCGAAACCAGGCTAGCAGAGATCGCTCCGGTTCGTAGCCGATCAACTCCCTGGCGCGGTCGTAACTCAACAACGTCTCGGTACCCTCAATCGAACGGTTCCACGTCGTCACCTCGGGGAAGTAGAGCTCTGCGAGCTGTTCAGAAGGCACGCCCACGGAGTTGTCTCGGTCGCAGACAAACAGGGGATGGCTGCCTTCATACGTCGCCGTAATGCCACGCTCAAGCGCCTGAGCAGCGTCCTCTCCATCAATGATGGACCAGAAATCGGTCCGTCCAAACATAAGCATCTGTTCAGGTGATAGAGCCCCCTGGTCAAGCGAGTCATCTCCCGACCACGGACGTTCCGCAAGACGCTCCGACCGCTGGGCCTCGAACTCCGCAATAAGAGGGTCAATCCGCGCTCTGCATTCGCTCTCCGACAGGGCCGTCAACTCCACGACAGCCTGGCGCCACCGCCCCCAGAACACCCTTGCCTGCTCAGCCCAGGGTGCCATCGTATGGAAAACAAACGGGAACCGCAGACAGACCCCCGATATCCTCTCACGGCGCCAAAAGTAGGCCGCCGTCTCCTCCAATATCTGTTTGGAGAAGGAGTAAGGATCGGAGGTGAAGGTGGGATGTGCTTCATCGATTGGGAAGTACCGGAGGGGAAAACTTCTCACGCTGTAGTTGTATCCAAGCGCATTGATAGAACTGGCGCTGACGACACGCCTGATCCCGGCATCTGCCGCGGCGCGATAGACATTGAATGAGCCGGTGCAGTTGACATGGAAGATCTCGACTTCGGTGCCACGATTGGGATCCGGAAGTGCAGCCAGGTGGATGACAGCATCCATGCCGACAAAGTGTGGGCGCAGTGCCTCGAAATCCCGAATATCAGCGGGGCGGTAGTCCGCGCCCTGAATCACGTCCCACACATCCTGCCCAACATCCGCCTCCGGCAAGCGGTCCAGCGCCAAAACCCCGTGACCGTGTCGGAGCAGGCGCGCCACCGTCACACGCCCGATACCGCCGAGTCCCCCAGTTACCAGAATCTTCATCTGGCTAGCTCCTTTGCGATGACCGCCGCGACCATCGGCGCAATTCGGGCGAAATCCGCATCACCGCGCAAGATTAGATCCGCATGCACACGAGACGGTCCGATATAACGCTCATACCCCACCTTTGCCGATTCAAGATAGTAGGTGGCAATCGATTGCGCGCTGTGATCTATAATCGGATCGCCCTGATGCGCCAGGTTGCGAACCAGACGACGCAGGGCACGCGTTTCTCCATCAAGATCGACAAAGAGACTGAGACCGAGACGCTCACGGACTTCGGGCCAGCAGAGCACCAGGTGCCCCTCAAGTATCAGGATATCCGGTGCATCTTCGGCGCGAGCCACGGTTTCCAGGTCGACCAACATACGCTGGGTGTCGATCGCGTCAGGATGGTTCATATCCGGCTGTGTTTTCCCGCTGGACGGCGAGACAAACATTGGCATCTCAGGTGTGCCAACACGGAAGTAACGATCGCTGTGCATCACGCGTACGCCGGCGCCCGGACATAGCGCAGGCAGGGCCTCCAGCAAAGCCGCCGTGAACGTACTCTTCCCCGACGCCGATCCACCGGCGATTCCGACCACAAAACTTGGGACCTTTGAATTCATAGCAATGCCTGTCGTGATGAGATGAATGATAGGGCCTCGATTCTACTGCCTCTCTTGAGAGTCGGCAACCGCTGCCTATGTACAGCACCCGATTCTGCACCACTTGACAAGACATGACCACGAACTTGGGTCAATCAGCACCATAGATGGCGGCGCACAGCACGTCTGGGATTTGCGATTTGTGCATTTGCAGTTTGTAGTGTAGTTTGACATTCTCAACGACCGCCTCTATACTATTCGTAGTTCTTGGAGGAACCCGATACGATGGTGAGCGACAACCACTCCTGACACGAATTCCCGATCTGTAGGCTCTTGCGCGTGGGAAGACCCACACGGATGATCCTGTGACCGAGGGTCCCCACCCGACGATGCACCCGCTTCAGCGGCGGCGTCAGCGGCGGTATAGGTGTGATGGAGCACGTTGTCGCAGTGCGTCTACAGAGGGTTAATCCCCTATTGTGTTGGTCATCAAGCCGTGGACGTCTGTGACGTCCGCGGCTTTTCTCATGTTTGAGACACAAATCGGACACACAAAGGACCACGATCAAGATGCCTATCAAGAGCTACTGGATTCTGCTGCGAACCTACCTCCGTCCGCAATGGCGACGTATCATCCTACTGGCCGTGCTGCTGACCCTGAAAATCGTCTCGCGTCTGGTCAACCCCCAGATCGTGCGGGGGTTCCTGGATCAGGCCCTATCCGGGACTACAACCGAAGCTCTGCTACGCCAAGGCGCGCTCTTCCTGGCCATCGCCGCCGCAACGCAGATCTTCACCGTGATCAGCGTCACTATCGGCGAGACGGTCGCCTGGACCGCCACCAATGGACTACGCCTGGACCTTCTGCGCCATATCTTGGGCCTGGATATGGCCTTCCACAAGGCGCACCGACCCGGAGAACTCACCGAACGCATTGACACCGATGTCGATGCCCTGTCCAACTTCTTCTCACGCTTTGCCATCAATATCGTCGGTAACGGTGTGCTGGCCATCGGAGTACTGGTCCTCTTCTTCCGGCAGGGTTGGGTGTACGGCGTCACATTCACGGCCTATGCGATCATCGGATTGCTGGTGCTGATGCGACTGCGAAACTTCGCCACGCCCTTCTGGACCAGACTCCACGAGGTCCAGGCGCAGTTCTACGGCTTCCTCGGCGAGCAGTTCTCGGGCACCGAGGATATCCGCGCCAACGGCGCGCAGGGCTATGTGATGCACCGCCTCTACGAGTTCTTCCGCCGTTGGCTGCCGATCAACCGCAGTGCCAGCCTGGCGGGATACTCCGGGTGGATGACCAATGCCGCACTCGTCGCCGTCGGTGAATGTCTCTCCTATGCTCTGCCCGGCTACTACTTCTTCCGCGGGCAGCTCACCATCGGCGAGGTCTATCTGATCGGGGACTATATGGGCCTGCTCTTCGGGCAGATCGCCGAACTCCGCTGGCAGATCACCGATCTGCAACACGCTGACGCAGGCATCACGCGCATCCAGGCGCTCTTCGACCGACGCCCCAAACTTGAGGACGGCACCGGCGGGCCGCTGCCCGCAGGCGCTCTCTCTGTCCTATTCCGGGACGTCTCCTTCACTTACGAAGACGAGCCATTGTCAACCGACAACGGGCAGCCTGAAGACGGGCAGCCCGCGCAGGAGACGCCTACCCAGCTTGATGCAGCAGTTAGCGCCAACGGCCACGTACTGCATGACTTGAGCTTCGAGTTAGCGCCAGGGCACGTGCTGGGACTGCTAGGGCGCACCGGCAGCGGCAAAACCACGCTCGCGCGCCTGCTGCTACGCCTCTACGATCCGTGCGATGGCGAGGTCTGCCTGGGTGACATCCCGTTAACCGAGACCACAGTAGCGGATGTTCGCCGCCGTGTGGCCTTGGTGACCCAGGAGGTGCAGTTGTTCCATGCCAGTGTCCGCGACAACCTCACACTTTTCAACCCAGTCATCGCTGACACTGCTATCCTGGATGTGCTTCGAGATCTGGAACTTGAGTCGTGGCTTGCAGATCTGCCCGAAGGGCTGGATACGGAACTCAGTTCGGGCGGCGGTGGGCTCTCGGCCGGCCAGGCGCAGTTGCTGGCCTTTGGACGCGTTTTCCTGGCGAATCCTGATCTGGTGATCCTGGATGAGGCATCGTCTCGGCTGGACCCGGCAACGGAGCAGCAGATCGAACGCGCTGTGGACCTGTTGCTGGCCGACCGCACCGGCATCATCATCGCTCACCGGCTGAACACAATCCAGCGCGCGGACGAGATCCTGATCCTGGAGGATGGCCATATCCGTGAGATGGGCGATCGCACCCAGCTGGCAGAGAACGGCAACTCACACTTCCACCATCTCCTGCAAACGGGGATGGAAGAAGTGCTTGCGTAGTCAAACGGAGACACACCATGACTGCTACAACACAAAGATCACCCATCAGCGCCGGCGCCCCCCGGGCCACCGGCTCCAGGGCAGCCGACGCTGTCCTGACGGCGGGCCAGATGGTCTGGCGCCTGGTCACCTACAAGCCCTGGCTGTCGGCCGCCTACCTCGGCATCTGGATCGTGATCCACATCGGCGAACTGGCACCGCGTGTGATGACCAAGCTCTTTTTCGATACGCTGACCGGCGATAAACCCTTTCGCTTTGGGATCACTGGCATTGTAGTCTTGGTGCTGGTGACGCGCGCCCTGCACATCATCACCATCGGCACCGGCGCCGTCGTCAGTGCGCGGCAGAAGTTCGCGGTGGGCTCACTGCTGCGCCGCAACCTGCTGGCACATATCCTCAATCGACCTGGGGCCAAGGCCATTGCCGGATCACCCGGCGAGGCCCTCAACACGTTGCGCGACGACGTGGGCGAGGTCGAGGGTATCATGGCCTGGCTCGCCGATCAGATCGCGATCATGACCTATACGCTGCTCACCCTGGGGCTGATGATGGGCATAAACGCCAAGATGGCGCTGCTCTCCCTGATCCCGCTGGTCGTCGTGATTCTGATCTCGCGCGCGATGGCTACCCACGCCGAACGGTACCGCCAGGTCAGCCGAAAGGCCACGTCCCGCGTCAGCGGGGCACTCACCGAGATCCTGGGCGCGGTGCAGGCTGTGAAGGTCGCCGGCGCCGAATCGCACGTCGCAACACACGTCGATGTGCTGGGGAAGACCCGCCGGCACGCCATGGTTCGCGACCGGGCGCTCAATCAGGTGCTCTACTCGATGTGTGAAGAGGCCGGCACACTGAGCACCGGCTTTATCCTGATGCTTGTCGCGGGCGCAATTCAGGACAACAGCTTCACCATCGGCGATTTCGCCTTTTTCGTCACCTGCCTGGACAGTTTCACGATGCTCATCGTCGAGGCTGGTGGCTTCACCACTCGCTTCAAGCAGGCTGGCGTGGCGTTCCGGCGCCTGATGGAACTGATGCAGGCGGACGGGAAGGATCTGTCAGAGGCCCAGGCCGGCACGAAGCTCGTGGCCCATCACCCCATCTACCTGCGCGAGGCACTACCGGAGCTCACGGCCCCGGAGAGGTTCGCGGGCGACCGGTTGGACTCCCTGGCCATCGACAACCTGACCTTCCACTATGCCACACCCGGTGACGGCGTCGGCCGCAGCAATGGCAATGGGGAGCACGGTATCGACGACATCAGCTTCTCGCTGAACCGCGGGGACTTTGTCGTCATCACCGGGCGAATCGGCTCGGGCAAGACCACGCTGCTCCGCGCTGTCCTGGGGCTTCTGCCGGCGGAAAAGGGCACCATCGCGTGGAACAGCGCACCTGTAGCAGACGCAGCAGCTTTCTTCGTGCCGCCGAGGAGCGCCTACACCGCACAGATCCCTCACCTCTTCAGTGAATCGCTGAGGGACAATATCCTGATGGGCCTGCCGGAGGATCGCGTAGATCTGGTTCACGCCATCCAACTCGCCGCATTGGACGCTGATGTCGAGCGGATGTCCGAGGGCCTGAACACCATCATCGGGCCGAAGGGCGTCCGGCTCTCCGGCGGGCAGCGTCAGCGCACCGCGGCGGCGCGCATGTTCGTGCGCGATCCGGAGCTCCTGGTCTTCGATGATCTCTCCAGCGCACTGGATGTGGAGACCGAGCAAGCGCTTTGGGAGGGCGTCTTCTCCCGCGCCGGCGACAACGCTACATGCCTCGTTGTTTCGCACCGTCGCCCGGCATTGCGCCGCGCCGACCACATCCTCGTACTCAAGGATGGTCGCATCGATGCGCAGGGCACGCTCGATGAAGTGCTTGAAACAAGCGAAGATATGCGCCTGATCTGGGGGTAGGCACAATGTTCATATAGTCACGCCACGCACGCTGACAATGGACGGGGCTCGCGACGTCGGCCCGAACACAAGAACCAATGGCACAACATTCCGTCACAGAGGGAGATATCAATGACTGTTAGCTACCGGCAATACCAAGGCCCAGCCGATTTCGAATCCGTAAGCACATTCCTGATCAACCACTACCAGTCCGACAACCGGGACGGGAACTGGTTCCAACCCACGTGGGAGTACATGCACAGTCACCCGGCGCTAGATGAGTCCAACGTCGGCAGGATCCGCATCTGGGAGGATGACGGTGAGATCGTCGCCGTTGCCAACTACGAGAGTAGTCTCGGCGAGGCCTTCTTCCACGTCAAGCCCGGCTACGATTCGCTGAAGCCGGAGATGCTGGCCTACGCCGAGGACAACTTCCACGGCACAGACGCTGAGGGAAAGAAACACCTGAATGCCTTCGTGAACGACTTTGACACAGACTTCGAGGATCTGGTGAAGGCCAAGGGCTATGAGCTGAAGCGGGACTGGGCGCGCCCGGTCTCGCAGTTCACGATCCCCGATCCCTTTCCGACGATTGAGGTACCGGAGGGATTCCAGCTGAAGAGCCTGGCCGACAACAACGATCTGTACAAGATCAACCGCGTCCTGTGGCGCGGCTTCAATCACGAAGGGGAACCACCTGAAGGGGACCAGGACATAGAGGATCGACGGAAGATGCAGTCCGGTCCCAACTTCCGGCACGATCTGACCATAGTGGTAGAGGCGCCGGACGGCAACTTCGTCTCCTTCTGCGGCATGTGGTATGAGAACGTCAACCGCATCGCCTACGTGGAACCAGTAGCCACGGACCCCGATTATCGGCGGATGGGCCTCGGCAAAGCCGCCGTATGGGAGGGCATCCGGCGCTGCGGCGTCGAAGGCGCCACCGTCGCCTATGTGGGATCGGATCAGAAGTTCTATCATGCTATCGGCTTCAAGACCCCCCACTACAGGCACTGCTGGATCAAGTATCTGTAGATAATCCCCCCCCTAGCATCCGGCTCCGGCCAAGGTCGGAGCCGGATGCTATCCCCTGAATCAACACGACCCCGCCCATTGGGGATGCTTCACTACTCTGGAGTAAACCGCGGATTCGACGTAGTAGTGCGCCTCTGCTTTGCCCCCACCGGGGGAAAAAAGAAAAGGGGGGTCTGCGTGCGCAAGCATCCATCATACTGCCTCCCCTCCCCGGATGCTGGGCTCGCCAACTCACCGGATTGCTGAAACATGCCCGCCGCCCATTGTCTAGTTTGGACTTCTGGTGGAACCGTCATATCATAGGTGATAGGGGTGATTCCTACTCTCGCTTGGCCCCATAGCGCGTCACGGCTCGCATCGTTACGCGTATGCTTCTCACCCCGGTTCTGATCTGTCCACTTGAGATTCGGAGGAAGCCATGAGCTCAACACAACGTCGATCGGTAGCAATCACATTGCTAGTTATGATAACTGCTCTGATCGTTTCCGGCCCGAGCTATGCCGCCGGACAGACTCCCCCAGGTGTCAAGGTCCTTATCAGTTTCCGGACGCCTCCCGGTGCTGCTGAAATCGGAGCCGTCAGGCGGGCCGGCGGACACGTGCGCTACGCCTACCACATTGTTCCCGCCATTGCAGCCACGGTGCCGGAGACGGCACTGGCGCGTCTTGCTGCTAACCCGGCGGTCACCCGTGTCGAGGCAGATCTGCCGATGCACGCACTTGATATAGACGAGGATGTATTCGATGAAGAAATGGAGAACGCCTGGGGTGTAGCCAGGATTGGCAGCGGCGAGGCCCACGTCACCGGCTTGACCGGA